>BBSL01000349.1 GCA_001319865.1 Burkholderia sp. E7m39
CTGGATCAGCACGAGATCGTCGCTGCGCTCGATGTCGAGATAGTTCCGGCCGTACACGAAATTGCTTTCGTCGTGCTCGGTGATGACCATGAAGATGTCGTCTTCGGGCACCTTGAACTCGGCGATCAGCGCGCGCTGGATGCCTTGCGTCAGCGCCCGGCGATACCCCGCCGGTTTGCCGGCGCGCAATGCGATGCGGGTGAGAGGCATGTCGAACTCCTTTGAATGACGAGAAAGTGCATTCAGGTTAGTTCAGGTCTATCATTGTCGCCAGACATTGATGGATATTTCATCTATTTTCATTTGAAATGGACATGCTCGATCTCGACGCCGTGCGCGCGTTCGTGCTCATCGCCGACCTGCGCAGCTTCACGCGCGCCGCCGACGCGCTCGACACCACGCAATCCGCCGTCAGCCTCAAGCTGAAGCGGCTCGAATCTCATCTTGGCAAGCAATTGCTTGAGCGAACGCCGCGTGTGGTGCGGCTGTCGGCGGATGGCGAAGCGTTTCTCGAAGTCGCGCGCGATCTGCTGTCGGCGCACGACCGGGCGCTCGGCGCGTTATCCGCCGACCGGCGGCGCCTCGTGCTCGGCCTGAGCGAGCATGTGGCGGGAACCGATCTGCCCGCGCTGCTCGCGCGCATCCATGCGCATGATCCGGGGCTGCTGCTGGAGCTGCACATGGGCCTGTCGGGCGCGCTGCTGCAGCAATTCGACGAGCGGCGCCTCGACGCCGTCATCGCGCGTTCAGAGCCCGACGACGTGCCGCGCGATGACGGCCAGTTGCTCTTCACCGAGCCGCTCGCGTGGCTGGCGACGCCCGAATGGCAGCCGCGCGCGGGCGAACCGCTGCCGCTCGCGCTGCTCGCCGCGCCGTGCAACGTCCGCGCGATCGCGCTGCGCACGCTCGACGGCGCGGGCCTGGCATGGCGCGAGGCGTTTGTCGGCAGCGGCGTCGCGGCCGTGGGCGCGGCGGCGGCGGCAGGACTCGCCATATCGCCGCTGGCCAAGCGCGTCGCGCCGCGCGGACTCGTCGATTCGGGCGCGCGGCTCGGGCTGCCGCCGTTGCCACAATCGCGCGTGACGCTGCATTCGCGCGTGCGCGACGCGCGTTCCGTCGAATCGCTGCGGCTGTTGACGAACGGTTTGAGCGCCCAATGAGCGGCCAGTCGGCCAATGAGCGACGGCGCGCGAACGGCGTCAGTGGAGGATGGGCGGGAGTTCGCGCGGCGTCAGGCGGCTATTGACCGGGTCCGCCGGACTTTGCGCGACGACGCGCGGCTTGCTCGCCGCGGCGACGGGTTTTACCTGGGCAGGCGTGTGCGATGTCTCGCGTGGGGCAGACGCATGCGCTGTTTTGACGGCGGCGCTGCGCGGCTTGCTGGCTTTCGACGATGCCGCCTGTTTGACGCCCCGCGCGCGTTTGCCGGGCTGATGCACGGGACGCCCGGCATACGTGGGGTCCGGCCGCGCCGGCTTCGAATGCCCGCGCTGAACGCCGCGCGCGGCTTCAGGCGGGTTCCACACTTCCTTGTATTCGGCGCGCGCCGCGAGAGACGCACACATCAATCCGATCGCCACCCACACCCTGAATCCGAACGACACCGCCGTCTCCGTGCAAAAACTTTAGGCGCCGATTATACCTTCGGCGCTTGCATTAATCCATAGATGGACTAATATTCAGAAAAAGTTCAACTCAGGACTCCAATCATGTCTTCAGCCGCCCACGCTACGAACGCCGAGCGATACCCGCGACGACCGCCCGCCGAACCTTCCGTTGCGGAGATGTCCGCCGCGGGCCTGCGCGCGTTCTTCAAGATCGCCAGCGCCTGGGATCTGAGCGCCGAAGAGCAGATCACGCTGCTCGGCTCGCCCGGCCGCTCCACGTATTTCAAGTGGAAGAACACGCCGCAAACGGCACGCCTCAACCGCGACACGCTGGAGCGTCTGTCGCTGCTGCTCGGCATCTACAAGGCGCTGCAGATCCTGCTGCCGCAGCCTGCCGCCGCCGACGCCTGGGTTAAGCGGCCCAACAGCGCGCCGCCGTTCGGCGGCCGCCGCGCGCTCGACCGCATGCTCGCGGGCAATATCAGCGACCTCGTCGCGGTGCGCCAGTATCTCGACGCAATGCGAGGCGGCTGGGCGTGACTGAACTGCAATGGCAAGACCGCTGGCGCATGGCAACGCTTGCCTGGACGCCTGCGTATCGCGTGATTCCCACCCGCTTTCCCGCCGTCAACCTGTTCGACCGCGTCGCCAGCCCGGAAGATTTCGAAGCGCTCTATGCGCTCGAAGCGATGACCAACGACCGCATCCGCACGGAAGTCGGCGAACTCGATCTCGTGCCGCGCGACGAGCGGCGCTTCGGTCCCGGCTACGGGCCGATCATGGCCGCGCTCACGCATCTGAATCCGCAAGGCAGCCGGTTCTCGGACGGCACGTATGGCGTGTTCTACTGCGCGCGCTCGCGCGAAACCGCGATCGCCGAAACGCGCTACCACTCCGCACTGTTCCTGGCCGCCACGCAGGAACCGCCGATGCGCCAGCAAATGCGGCTCTACACCGTGAGCGCACACGGCGACGTGGTGGATTTGCGCGACGCCGATCCCGCCGACGCGTCGGTGCTGTCGCCGAACGATTACGCGCCCGGCCAGGCGCTCGGCCGCGCCGCGCGCGAGGCAGGCGCACCGGGCATCGTGTATCCGTCGGTGCGGGACGCGGGCGGCCAATGTCTCGCCGCGTTCAGGACGACGCTGCTGCGCGACTGCCATCACGCAGCCTATCTGGAATACAACTGGAACGGCAGCGCCATCGATATCGTGTTCGAGCTGAACCAGGTGGGGTGACGGCCGGCCTTCGAATGGCGCGGCGCGGTCTGGTGTGGCTGACCCGCCTCAGGGCAGCGCGAGCGCCGACGCCCCGACCGAGCGCGCGACGTCGTTCGTCACGGACCAGCGCCGGGTGGTGCGCGCTTCGACCATCGTCAGCTTGCCGCCCAGGCCGAAAGCGCCCGTATCGATGAACACCTGCGCGCCGATCTGCTGCACGTCGCGCATGGGCGTGTGTCCGCAATACGTGAGCGACAGGCCGAGCTGGCTCATGGGATCGCCAGAACCCATCGCGAGGCTGCGGCCCCACAGCAGTTGCTGGCGCACTTCGTCGGAGAAATAATCGGCGTCGAGTTCGGCGTCGGTGCCGAGAAACTCGGCGTGCAGCACGTTGAAGCGCTCGCTGCCCGAGCCGACCACGCGCACGAGCGGCAGCGCGCGCAGACGCTGCGCATGCGCGCGCAGCTTTTCCATCGGCACCTGCACGCTCCACAGCCCGCCGATGCCGTACCACCACTGCTTCTTCAGCCTGCCCTCTACGACGGCGCATAGCGCGTCTTCGTGGTTGCCGAGCACGGCATGAAACCACGGCTTGTCGAGCAGCGCGAGCGCCTCTTCCGACTGCGTGCCGCGATCGACCAGATCGCCGACGGAGAACAGCCGGTCGCGCGCCGGATCGAACTCGACCTCGCGCAGCAGGAAGCGCAATGCGTCGACGCAGCCGTGCAGATCGCCGACGATGAAATCGCGTCCCGCGCGATTGGCGGGATGATGTTGGACGGCGGTGACGAGGGTGGAATCCATACAGCATGATAGTGCGCGAGCACAACCCGCGTATGCGCGGCATCTCGCGTTTGGCCGCCGATCGTCAGCCGGATGCACGCCAAAACCGGTGTCTTTCGATGCATCGCGCATGCGTCCTTGTAGCGGCGGTTGTGCGCGCACGCGTCGCGAATGCCGAACCTACTGAGTCGTCGCGCGCAGCCTGCCGACCTGCTCGGCGTCGACTGTCGATTGCGGATTGCCGAACCGCGTGGTCACGTAGTTGGCGACGGCGGCGATCTGCGGGTCGGTCAGTTCGCGATCGAACGCGGGCATCAGCACGTCGACGTCCTGCGTCGTGCGGCGCACGCCGTGCAGGATCACCATCGTCAGATTGTTGGCGTCGCTCGCGCCCGCGACACTGTTGTGCATCAGCGGCGGATACGCGCCCGGCGCGCTCGCGCCGACGCCCTCGCCCGTCCACTGATGACAGCTCGCGCAGTTGGCGAGAAAAAGCTGCGCACCGTTCACGCCTTCGATTTTCGTGCCGCGCAGCGCGAGCGCGTCGCTCGCGGGCGAGCCCCATTCGCCGCGCGAGCGCGTTTCGCCGCGGTCGACGGGCTTGAGCGAGCGCAGATACGTCGCCACAGAGCGCAGGTCTTCGCCGCTCAAATACTGCGTGCTGTCCTCGACCACTTCGGCCATCGGTCCCGCCGCGTTCGCGCGGCCAGGCGCGACGCCCGTCGCCAGATAGCCGACAAGCTCCTGATCCGACCAGCCGCCGATACCGCTCGTCTTGTGCGGCGTGATGTTGTACGCGTGCCAGCCGGCCTGGATCGCGCCGGAGAAACGCTCGCTGGTCTTCAGGCCCTGGGTGAGGTTGCGCGGCGTATGGCATTCGCCGCAATGCGCGAGCCCTTCGACCAGATATGCGCCGCGATTCCATTGCGCGCTCTGCTTCGGGTCGGGCACGAAGCGCCCTTCGTCGAAGTTGAACAGGTTCCAGAACACCATCAGCCAGCGCTGGTTGAAGGGGAAACCCAGACTGTTCGACGGCGGCGTGTAGCGCACGGGCACCACGGTGTTCAGGTACGCGCGGATCGCCCGCACGTCCTGGTCGGTGACTTTCGTGTACGACGCGTACGGAAACGCCGGATAGAGCCGCTCGCCTTCCTTGCCGATGCCCTCGTGCATCGCGCGCGCGAAGTCGGCGTCCGTCCAGCGGCCAATGCCCGTGTCGGGATCGGGCGTGATGTTCGGCGTGTAGATCGTGCCGAACGGCGTGCCGATCGCGCGGCCGCCCGCGAACGGGCGCCCCTTGTCCGACGTATGGCACGCGATGCAGTCGCCCGCGCGCGTCAGATACTCGCCGCGCCTGACGAGATCGGGGCCCGGGCCCGCCGCCCCGCTCGCGCGGCCACTGGCCTGCGCGACGGCCTGGCCGAGCGGCGATTCGTCGGTGTGATGCGGCGCGGCTGCGTCGTTCGCTTCCAGCCACGCCAGATACAGCGCGAACAGCGAGAACGCCGCCGCGAGCGTCGCCATTTTCCAGACGCGGCGGCGGCTCTTGAGCGCCGCGCGCCGGCTGCCCGCAAAAACCGTCGCATCCAGATCGGCGGCGCGACTCTGCGGGCGCTTCGCGCGGGACATGGGCTCGTTCATTGTTTCTCCGTGTGTCCCATCAGATTTCGCGCTTGAGCTTGTCGGCGAGCTTCAGCGACAGCGCCGCGATCGTCAGCGTGCAGTTCACCGACGCCGCGCTGGGCATCACGCCGCTGCCCGCGATGAACAGGTTCGGGTGATCGTGCGTGCGGCAGTCGGCATCGACGACGGAATCGGCCGGCTCCTTGCCCATGATCGTCGTGCCCATGATGTGGTTGTTGGGCGCGAACGCATCGTCGAACGACACCTCGGTGCCGCCGAACAGGCCCGCGATCTGCGCGTAGAGTTCGTGCGTGTGCGCGGCGCTTTTCTTCACGTAATCATTGATCGAGTAGTGGATCTCGGGTTGCGCAATGCCGAGCGAATCCTTGCGATCGGCGCAAGGCACGATGCGGTTGTCCGGCTCGGGCAGATGCTCGTGAAAGCTGTTGACGACGACCATGCGCGCGGCGCGATCGCGTATCTGCCGGTCGAGCTCCGCGCCCGTCAGCCCGCTTTTGAGCAGCGCGGCCGCGATTGCGATCGTCGGCACGCCGTTCGACACATGCAGCTTCTTCGCGGCGTAATCCGAGCGGAATGCGCCGTCGCGATAGTTCACCACCGACGTCATCTCCATCGGTCCGCGTCCCGGCCACAGCGACTCGTTGGCGAGAAACGTCACGCCCGTGCCCGGATGGTCCATCAGGTTGCGGCCGACCTGGTCCGACTGGTTGCCGACGCCGCGCGGGAAGGCGTCCGAGGTCGACATCAGCATCAGCTTCGGCGTTTCGATGCCGTTGGCCGCGAGCACGAACAGCTTGCCCGTCACGCGCGTGTTGTTTCCGTTCGGGTCCTTGTAGTGCACGGCCGTGACGAGGCCCTTGTCGTCCGCCTCGACGCGATAGACGACGGCCTGCGGGATCAGCTCCGCGCCCGCGCGCTCGGCCTTGTCGGCATGCACGATGCCGTTGTACATCGCGCCGATGGGACAGATCGGCATGCAGTTGTTGTTGCCGCAGCAGGTGGGGCGCGCGTCGTACGGACGGCTGTTGCGCGCGACGGGCTCGGGCACGACCTGGAAGCCGTTCGCGTTGAGCACGCTCGAGAAACGCTGGTCCAGGTACGACAGCGGCAGCGCCGCCATCGGATACGGCTTCGAGCGCGGCGACCCCAGATCGACGGACGCATCCGGGCCGGACACGCCCAGCTGCACTTCGGCGGCGTAGTACCACGGCTCGAGCGTTTCGTACGGATACGGCCAGTCGCGGCCCACGCCGTAACGCGTTTTCAGCTGGAAGTCCGACGGCAGCAGACGCCACGTCGCGGCCGCCCAATGCCACGTCGTGCCGCCGACGAGCCGCAGATACTGCGGGTTGTACGGGTACTCGCCCTTCTGGATCAGGTAGCCGTTGGCGGGCGTGTATTGCGGATGCGGCGCATAGGGTGTCGACGGATAGGGCGTGGCGAAATCCAGTTTGGCGGGCGAGTTGCGGAAGTTCTCGACGATCTGCCCGCGCTGCAGGCGCGGCCCCGCTTCGAGCAAGATCACCGACGCCCCCGCGAGCGCCATCTGATGCGCGACGAGACCGCCCGCGACGCCGGAGCCGACTACGACGACGTCGGCAGAAGTTGCGTTTGCCATGCTAGCCTCATGCTTGCCTCTTTTTTGTCGCGCTTTTTGTCGCGCTTTCGGCCACACTCGTCGGGCCCGCTCTGGACCGGTTCCGCTGCGCCCCGTCTGCGCGCGCATCTGCAGCCGCGCGTCACGCAAACCGCCGCGCGCGCTCCACGCGCCCGACGTGCGGCACGGATGCGCGTTGTCGCCAGCGCCGGCGCGTATGGCTGCGCCCGGCTCAAGCATTGGTCGGCTTTCGGGTCCAGTAAAACGGCACGTCGCGGCAATACGACGGCACCGTCAGGATGTCGTTGACGGGCTCGAACATCAGCGCCCGCTCGAACGCAATCACCTGCACGTTCGGCATCTCGCCGACGAGGCCCAGATACCACGCCCGCGCAATCGCGCCCACGGTCTTCGCGAGCTGCGGCTGCTGGGCCTCGAGCGCCTGCGTGACGATGTCCGACGGCACGCCGCCGTGCGTCGCGAGCCACGCATTGAGCGCGGCGACGTTTTGCGCGAATCCGGCGTCCGCGTTCGACAGCGCGTTGTACGCGCGCCTGCCGTGCACGGGGTCGAAGCGGGAGTGGCCGGTGAGCTTGCCCGAGAGCGCGATGAAGGCGTCGTAACCACCGGGCGGGTTGTCGGCTGAAGCAGCGGCCGAGGCTGCGGCGGCCGCCGGAGCAATGCCCGCCATCCGCGCGACATCGGGCAGCACGCCGATGCGCGCCGCGGAGGCAAATGCGAGCCCGACCACCGACGCAAACGCGCCGAGCATCCAGGCGCGGCGGCGCGGCGAGCGCGCACAGGGCTGCATGGCTGGATGCTCCTGCGCGCGCGCGACACGTCGGATAAGCGCGATACGTCCGCTGTGCCGTGCAGCGCCGCCTTGCGCGCCGGACGCCGTCGCATCGATGTCCGGACTTCCCTGCGCCTCGCGGGCGTCGATGCCGGCGTGCGCGCCCTCGGTCCGATGCGCAGCAGCGTGTCGATCAACATCCGTCATGGGGGCTCCAGATGATGTTTGTATTCGACCGGCGCCGCCGTCCGACCATTGGCCGAATCCGCGAGCACGCCGGGCGTCCGCCCCAGCACTGGTCTTGCGCCGCTCTCTTGCGGTCTATGGTGTTCGGGCGCCAGCAGCGCCCGCCTGCTTGCCGATCCGGCAGCGGCCCGTGGCACAGGCCCGCGGCGCCACCGTTGCGCTGGCGGCCGTCGCTGCGTCGACGTCGAAATGATGCCGCCGTTGCGTGCGTCCGGCCTGCTCCGCGCGAGAACGGAGCGCCAGTGAAAGCCGCATGCAAGGGCACTGAGCAAAACTGCGGGAAAACTATACCTTCCATACACACATTTCGACAAATCATTGCGCATGAAAAGCACACGCGAGAACGTAGGATCGCTGCCACTTTCGGCGTCGCATTTCGACATCACGCCGTCACATCACCCTGCCAGGAGCCCGAGCAGATGAACGTCTACCCACAGGTGTTGCGCAACCGCCCGCGCATGGTCTCGGGCCTCGCGTTCGGCGTGCTGATCGGCCTGCTGCTGGCGGGCACGCCGATGCGCCCGATGATCCGCGTACTCGTCTCGTGGGATACCGCCGTGTGGACCTACCTCGCGCTGATGTGGATCGAGATGGCGCGCGCCGACCACACCCGCGTGCGCGAAATCGCGCAGCGCGAGGACGAGAACGCGACTGTCGTACTGTTCATCGTCTGTCTCTCGACGGTGGCAAGCATCGCGGCCATCGTGCTGGAACTGGCTTCGACGAAAGGAGGCTCGGGGTCGTCGGGCGCGGGGCTGTCGCATTACGTGGTGACGGCCGTCACGCTGATCGGCGCGTGGTTTCTGATTCCCACCATCTTCACGCTGCACTACGCGCGCCTGTACTTCGCGACCGACCGTCAGGAAACGGCGCTGAAATTTCCCGATCACAAGCTCGATCCGAACTACTGGGACTTCCTGTACTTCTCGTTCACGATCGCCGTCGCTTCGCAGACGTCGGACGTCGTGCTGCGTTCGACAGAAGTGCGCCGGGCAGCGCTCGCGCAATCGGTGCTGTCGTTCTACTTCAATGTCGCCGTGTTCGGGCTGTGCATCAACATGGCGGCGGGGCTGCTCGGCTCGTAGTGCCGCGCGGCTCATCGAGCGTGCATCGAGTGGTTAATCGAGCGCGCATCGAGTGTTCATCCAAACGCTCGCGTGCCGTGCAAACGCGGCTGTGGCAACATCCCGTGTAACAGCCGGGGCACGACACGCCCGAATTACACGCCTTCCGGCTGTCTCGCGCCGCCATTCGTATGAACGACTCAGGTATGACGGCGCCCCGCATCCGTTCCATCGTGCCGTACCGGGCTGCACCCGCAGCAGTTGCACGCATGTCGCCGTTCAAGACGAAACCTTTGCTGTCGCACTTTCTGGCATAACGCTTGCTGATAGACGGCCTGTTGACCGGTCCGGGCGCATCGCGCGGACCGTCGGCCTGTCGCGCCTCACGGTCTGGACGGCGGTTCGCATCGAATCGTTGAACTGCCGCGCCGCATGTCGATCCATGCACTACATTGAGCAGTACGCGCCGTCGCAGGACGCATCGCGCGGCATCCGGCTCTGAAGCCTAATTGGCGGTCGTGATCGCACGGACGTGCATCCACGCCGCACAGCAGGACGAATCTGGAAACGACCGATGGAAGCTCCTCACGCCTACGCGCCGCGGATCTACTTTGTTCATTCCCCCCTCGTCGGACGGCTCGATGCGTGGCCCGCGCAATTCGAACACGCGGCTGCTCTCGGTTTCGATCATGTGCTGATCGGCGGGCTGTTTCAGCCGGGGCAGGCGGGACATGCGCAGATCGTCAGCGACCACGCGCGGCTGCATCCCGCGCTCGGCACCGATCAGCCCGCGCACGAAGTCCTGCAGCGCCTCGCCGAAACGGCGAGCCATCACGGCCTGACGCTGCTCGTCGATCTCGTGATCGACCGCGCCGCCGCCGATGGTCAGCTGTTTCGCGAGCATCGCGACTGGTTTCATCCGTTCGAGCCCGAAGAAGCGCGGCTCGACCCGCGGCACGCGCGTCATGAAGACAACGTCGCGTATGCGAACTTCAGCAGCGAGCAGACCGCCGCGCCGCTGATCGACTGGTGGGCGCATGCGCTCGATGCGCTCGCGGATGCGGGCATCGGCGGATTCCGTTTCGACTCGCCGCACCGCGTGCCGCCGTTCGCGTGGCGCCGTCTCGAACAGGCCGTGCGCTCGTCGCGTCATCCGTCCACGCGCTTTCTCGCCGCCACGCCCGGACTCGCGCGCCAGGACCTCGCCGCGCTCGAAGGCGTGGGCTTCGATGCCGTGTTCTCGTCGTCACGCTGGTGGGATTTTCGCGCGCCGTGGATGCTCGACGAACATGCCGTGCTGATGCGCATCGGCTCGCCGATTGCGTTTCCGGAAGCGCCGTACGGCACGCGCCTCGCGGCGGATCTCGAACACGTGCACGACTCGGCGATTGTCGAGCGCGCCTATCGCCGCGCGCTGTTTACGGCCGTCGCGACGGGCACCGGCTGGTTGATGCCGATGGGCTTCGAATACGGCGTGGCGCAAGCGATGTCGCACACGCTCGGCAGCGCCGAAGACTACGCGCGGCAGCGCGACGCGGCGCGCTTCGATCTGTCCGAACGCGTGCGTCACGCCAACGCGATCCAGCGCGACACATGGTCGTTGCAGACCAATGGCGAACTGCGCTCGCTGTCGGGGCCGGATACGCACGCGGCGATCCTGCTGCGCGGCGATCAGCGCGATCTGCGCGACGCCGAAGAAGCCGTGCTCATCGCGATCAATCCGGAACTGGGCACGCCCGTGCGTATCGACCCGGCGCGCTTTCTCGATGGCGTGCCCGGCGGCTTCACGCGCTTCGTCCCGCTCGGCACGGACGCGCGCGGCGCGCCGCAGCCGCTCGGCGCCTTCACGCTCGCGCCGGGCGCATGCCGGCTGTTGCGCGCCGTCGCCGACAAGCCGGTCCTGCTCGCGCCGCCCATCGACAAGAAGAACACCAAAACCTCCGGACACAAGAGCGTGATGGATGCGATCGCCGCGTCGCGGGTCGCGATCGAAAGCGTGTCGCCCGCCGTCGATCACGGGCGCTTTCCCGCCAAGCGCATCGTCGGCGAGCGCGTGCATGTGACGGCTGCCGTATTCGCCGAAGGCCACGACAAGATCGCGGCCGCCGTGATCTGGCGCGCCGCCGACGAAACCGCGTGGCACGAAGTGCCGATGACGCCCGCGCAGCCCGCCGGCAACGACATCTGGGAAGCGCGCATTCCGCTCGAACGGATCGGGCGTCATGAGTTCACGGTGATCGCGTGGCGCGACGATTTCGCGTCGCTGGTCGATCACATGCAGAAAAAGCTGAAGGCGGACCAGGCCGTCGATCTCGAAGTGGAAGAAGCGAAGCATCTGTTCGCGCTGGCGCTCGCCGAAACGGAAACGGCCGAAGGCTCGCAGCCGCAAGAGCTCGAAGCGATCGTCAACGAGTTCATGAAGGCCGACACGGGCGAGCGCCTCGCCATCGTGCTCGCGCCGACCACGGCCAACGCATTCGCGGCTGCACGGCATCGTCCGGGGCTGTCGCGTGACCCCGTCGTCTATCGCGTCGATGCCGAACGCGCTGGCGCGCGTTTTGGCAGCTGGTACGAAATCTTCCCGCGTTCGATGAGCGACGACGAGCATCGTCACGGCAACTTCGACGACGTGATCGGCAAGCTGCCGCGCATCCGCGACATGGGCTTCGACGTGCTGTACTTTCCGCCCATCCACCCGATCGGCATGGCGAACCGCAAGGGACGCAACAACACGCTGACGCCGGGCCCGGACGACGTGGGCAGTCCGTATGCGATCGGCAGCGAAGCGGGCGGCCACGACGCGGTGCATCCGCAGCTCGGCACGCTCGACGACTTCAAGCGCATGCTCGCCGCCGCGCACGAGCACGGCCTCGAAATCGCGCTCGATTTCGCGATTCAATGTTCGCCCGATCACCCGTGGCTGAAGCAGCATCCGACGTGGTTCGCGTGGCGGCCCGACGGCACGCTGCGCTACGCGGAAAATCCGCCGAAGAAGTATCAGGACATCGTGAACCCGGACTTCTACGCACGCGACGCGAAGCCTGATTTATGGATCTCGCTGCGCGACGTGATCCTGTTCTGGATCGACGCGGGCGTGCGCATTTTCCGCGTCGACAATCCGCACACGAAGCCCTTCCCGTTCTGGGAATGGATGATCAACGACGTGCGCGCGCGGCACCCCGACGTGATCTTTTTGTCCGAAGCGTTCACGCGTCCGCGCGTGATGGCGCGGCTCGCGAAACTCGGCTTCTCGCAGTCGTACACGTACTTCACGTGGCGCGAATCGAAGCGCGATTTCACCGAGTATCTGACGGAGCTCACGCAGAGCAACTTGCGCGAGTTCTTCCGCCCGAACTTCTTCGTCAATACGCCGGATATCAACCCGCGCCATCTGCAATCACAAGGGCGTCCGGGCTTCCTGATCCGCGCGGCGCTCGCGACGATGCTGTCGGGCCTGTGGGGCGTCTATAGCGGCTTCGAACTGTGCGAAGCGGCCGCGCTGCCGAACAGCGAAGAGTATCTGGATTCGGAGAAGTATCAGATCCGCGCGTGGGACTGGAACCGGCCCGGTAACATCGTGCGCGAGATCACGGAGCTGAACCGCATTCGCCGCACGAACCCGGCGCTGCACACGCATCTGAACCTCACGTTCCTGCCCGCGCACAACGACCACATCCTGTTCTTCGAGAAGGCGACCGAGACGCGCGACAACGTCATCCTCGTCGCGATCAATCTCGATCCGCACAACGAGCAGGGCGCGGATATCGAGTTGTCGTGGGCGACGTTCAACCGCTGGGGCCTGCACGATCACGCCGCCATCGACGTGATCGACCAGATGTCGGGCGACCGGTTTCAATGGCACGGCAGATGGCAACACGTGCGGCTCGACCCCGGCACGCGGCCGTTCGCGATCTGGCGCATCGTGCCGGCGGGCGGCCTGCCGCGCGAGCCCGTTCCCGACGCAGCCTTCGACGATGGCGACGCGCATCGGGCTGCTCACGACACGACATTCAAGGAATGAAGGTGCGATATGAAACGTGACGATTCCGCCGAAAGCACGTCGCAGGCCCATATCACCGACACGACGGCCGCCGCCGCGCCGTCGAAGGCGCGCACCTCGCGCCGCGGCAAGGTCTCGACGCTGGCCGACGATCCCCTCTGGTACAAGGACGCGATCATCTACCAGGTGCACATCAAGTCGTTTTTCGATGCGAACAACGACGGCGTCGGCGACTTCCCCGGCCTGATCGCGAAGCTCGACTACATCGCGGAACTGGGCGTGAGCGCGATCTGGCTGCTGCCGTTCTACCCGTCGCCGCGCCGCGACGACGGCTACGACATCGCCGACTACCGCAACGTGCATCCTGATTACGGCACGATCGCCGACGTCAAGCGCTTCATCCAGGAAGCGCACGCGCGCGGCCTGCGCGTGATCACCGAGCTCGTCATCAACCACACGTCGGACCAGCATCCGTGGTTCCAGCGCGCGCGCCGCGCGAAGCCGGGCTCGAATCATCGCAACTACTACGTGTGGTCCGACACGGACAAGAAGTACGAGAAAACGCGCATCATCTTCATCGATACGGAGCCGTCGAACTGGACGCACGACCCCGTCGCGGGGCAGTACTACTGGCACCGCTTCTATTCGCACCAGCCCGACCTGAACTTCGACAATCCCGCTGTGATGCGCGAAGTGCTGCAGGTGATGCGCTTCTGGCTCGACATGGGCATCGACGGACTGCGGCTGGATGCCGTGCCGTATCTCGTCGAACGCGAAGGCACGAACAACGAGAACCTGCCCGAGACGCACGCGATCCTCAAGAAGATTCGCGCCGCCATCGACGCCGATTATCCGAACCGGATGCTGCTCGCCGAAGCGAACCAGTGGCCGGAAGACGTGCAGGAATATTTCGGCAACGAAGACGAATGCCACATGGCGTTCCACTTCCCGCTGATGCCGCGCATCTACATGTCGATTGCGAGCGAGGACCGCTTCCCGATCACCGACATCATGAAGCAGACGCCGGATCTCGCCCCGTCGAATCAATGGGCGATCTTCCTGCGCAATCACGACGAACTCACGCTCGAAATGGTCACCGACTCCGAGCGCGACTATCTGTGGAACACATATGCGAGCGATCGCCGCGCGCGCCTGAATCTCGGCATCCGCAGGCGTCTCGCGCCGCTGATGGAGCGCGACCGCCGCCGCATCGAGCTGATCAATTCGCTGCTGCTGTCGATGCCGGGCACGCCCGTCATCTACTACGGCGACGAACTCGGCATGGGCGACAACATTCACCTCGGCGACCGCGACGGCGTGCGCACGCCGATGCAGTGGTCGTCGGACAGAAACGGCGGCTTCTCGCGCGCCGATCCCGAACAGCTCGTGCTGCCGCCTGTGATGGGCTCGCTGTATGGCTTCGACGCCGTCAACGTCGAAGCGCAGAGCCGTGATCCGCATTCGCTGCTCAACTGGACGCGCCGCATGCTCGCGACGCGCCGCGCGAAGCATGCGTTCGGGCGCGGCTCGATCCGTTTCCTGAAGCCGAGCAACCGCAAGATTCTTGCGTACCTGCGCGAGATGCCTGGCGAGGCGCCCATCCTGTGCGTGGCGAACCTGTCGCGCGCGCCGCAGGCCGTCGAACTCGATCTGTCCGAGTTCAATGGCGCCACGCCGATCGAAATGACGGCGGATTCCGTGTTCCCGCGCATCGGCCAGCTGACGTATCTGCTGACTTTCCCGCCGTACGGCTTCCTGTGGTTCCTTCTTTGTGAAGGCCAGAGCCGACCGACATGGAGCCAGCCGCCGTCCGAGCCGTTGCCCGATTTCGTCACCATCGTGATCCGCGAAGGCCAGACGGGACCGACGCCGGAGAACGTGCGGCTGCTCGAATCGGAAGTGCTGCCGTCGTGGCTGGGACGCCGCCGCTGGTTCGCGTCGAAGGACCAGAAGATGCATGCCGTGCGGCTCGCCGCGCTCACGACGATTCCCGAAGCAGGCTTCGCGTTCACCGAGATCGAAGCGGATGTGGGCAACCACACCGAACGTTACGTGCTGCCTCTCGCCATCAGCTGGGGCGCCGACACGACGACGCCGCTCTTCATGCAGCTCGCGCTCGCGCGCGTGCGGCGCGGGCGCACCGTCGGCCATCTGACGGACGCCTTCGCGCTGCCGCTGTTCGCGTACGGCGTGCTGCGCAAGCTGCGCGAGCGCGCGGGCGTGCCGACCGTGCAGAAGAGCACGATTCACTTCACGCCGACCGAGCGCTTCGCCGAACTCGACGCTGGCGAACACCCTCTCGGCGATCAGCCGGAAATCCGCTGGCTCGCCGCCGAGCAGAGCAACAGCTCGCTCGTGATCGCCGACAAGGTCGTGCTGAAGCTGGTGCGGCGCCTCTTGAAGGGCGTGCATCCGGAAGCGGAAATGAGCCGCTATCTGACGCAGGTCGGCTATGCGAACACGGCGCCGCTCTACGGCGAAGTGGTGCGCGTCGACCCTGAGAACGTGCCGCACACGCTGTGCATCCTGCAAGGCTTCGTCGACAACCAGGGCGACGCGTGGAACTGGGCGCTCGATACGCTGCGCCGTTCGATCGACGAGCTCGCGCTCGTCTACGACGGCGACAACGAGAATCAGGCGAACCAGGACCGCGTGAACGAGGAAGAAGCGATCGAAGGCTACGCGTCGTACATCGGCGTCATCGGCAAGCGCCTGGGCGAACTGCATGTCGCGCTCGCGGCGCCTTCGGACAATCCCGCGTTCAATCCCGAGCCCGCCGATGCGCAGCAGGTGCAGGCGTGGATCGACGGCACGCAGAAGCTGCTCGCCACCGCGCTCGAACTGCTCGAAAAGAACGTCGATCATCTCGGCGAAGATGCAGCGCTGCTTGGCCGCAGCATTCTCGACCGGAAGGACAAGCTCGTCGAAGCAGTGTCGAATCTCGTGAAGCCCGATGCGCTCGCGCTGCGTACGCGCATTCACGGCGACTTCCATCTGGGTCAGGTGCTAGTGTCGCAAGGCGACGCCTTCCTGATCGACTTCGAAGGCGAGCCCGCGCGCGAACTCGAAGAACGCCGCGCGAAGTCGAGCCCGCTGCGTGACGTGGCGGGCCTGCTGCGTTCGCTGTCGTATGCGAGCGCGGCCGCGCAATCGACGATGGAAGCCGCGCCGCAAATGACCGCCGATCGCAAGCGCGCGCTGTTCGAGCGTTTCCGTCATGCCGCCGCCGAAGCGTTCCTTGCCCAATACCGCGCCGCGACGCAAACGGCCGCGCAGCCGCTCGTCGCGCCGGACCACGAACAGGCATTGCTCGATCTGTTCCTGATCGAGAAGGCCGCGTACGAAATCCGCTACGAGGCAGCCAACCGGCCGACGTGGCTCAGCCTGCCGGTGCGCGGGCTCGCCGCGCTGACGAGCCGCCTGCTCGGCGACACGGGCGCGGCGCCGCATTCGCCGGCGGCCTCGGCGCCTCCCGCGGAATCAGAGGGTGATTATGAGTGAGCAACACAACGTACAACTTGGCGCGGCTGGTCTGAATCGCGTGGACCTGGATGCCCTCGTCGATGCACGGCATCACGATCCGTTCTCGCAGCTCGGCATGCATCAGACGGCGGCAGGCCCCGTCGTGCGTGCGATGCTGCCGAACGCGTCGCGCGTGTGCGTGATCGCGCGCGACGACGGGCGCCTGCTCGGCGAACTCGAACAGCTGCATCCGGGCGGCCTGTTCGCCGGGCCGGTCAGCGAGGCCGTACCGTACCGTTTGCGGATCGACTGGCATGGTGTCATTCAGGAGATCGAGGACACCTACTCGTTCGAACCCGTGCTCGGCGACGAACCGCTGCAGCGCGTCGCATGGGGTGATCCGTATGCCGTGCTCGAATGCCTCGGCTCGCGCCCGTACACGATGGACGGCGTGCCCGGCGTGCGCTTCGCCGTGTGGGCGCCGAACGCGCGGCGCGTGTCGGTGGTGGGCGACTTCAACGCGTGGGACGGCCGCCGTCATCCGATGCGGCTGCGGCATCAGGCGGGCGTGTGGGAGCTGTTCGTGCCGCGCATCGGTGCGGGCACGCGCTACAAGTACGAGATGCTGACGCGCGACGGCCATCCGCTGCCGCTGAAGTCCGACCCCTGCGCGATGCAGACCGAGAAGCCGCCCGCGACGGCATCCGTGGTCGCGCATGTCGACGACATCGAGCGCTTTGCATGGACGGACGGCGACTGGATGCAAACGCGCGCCGCCAAGCAGACGCCGCAAGCGGCGATCTCGATCTACGAGGTGCATGCCGAATCGTGGCTGCGCGTGGCGGAGGAAGGGCATCGCGGGCTGACCTGGTCGGAGCTGGCGGACCGCCTGATTCCGTACGCGAAGGAAATGGGCTTCACGCATATCGAGTTCATGCCGATTGCGGAGCATCCGTTCGGCGGCTCATGGGGCTATCAGCCGTTGTCGCAATTCGCGCCGTCCGCGCGCTTCGGCGCGCCCGAGCAGTTCGCGCATTTCGTGAACCGTGCGCACGAGGCGGGGCTCGGCGTGATACTCGACTGGGTGCCCGCGCACTTTCCGAACGATGCGCACGGGCTCGTGCAGTTCGATGGCACGCCGCTCTATGAGCACGCAGATCCGCGCGAAGGCTATCACCAGGACTGGAACACGATGATCTACAACCTCGGGCGCAACGAGGTGAGCGCGTTCCTGATCGCATCGGCGCTGGCGTGGCTCAAGCGCTATCACGTCGACGGCCTGCGCGTGGACGCCGTCGCATCGATGCTCTATCGCGACTATTCGCGCGCGGCGGGCGAGTGGGTGCCGAACGTGTATGGCGGGCGCGAGAATCTCGAATCGATCGCGTTCCTGAAGCGGCTGAACCACGAAGTGCAGCACATGCCCGACGTGCACGGCGCGATCACGATTGCGGAGGAATCGACAGCATGGCCGGGCGTGACGGCGCGCATCGAGGATGGCGGCCTCGGCTTCCAGTTCAAATGGAATATGGGCTGGATGCACGACACGCTGCACTACATGCACGAAGACCCGATCAATCGACGCTGGCATCACCACAACATGACGTTCGCGATGGTGTATGCCTACTCGGAGAAGTTCGTGCTGCCGCTGTCGCATGACGAGGTCGTGCATGGCAAGGGGTCGCTCCTCGGCAAGATGCCCGGCGACCGCTGGCAGAAGTTTGCGAACCTGCGCGCGTACCTGGCGTTCATGTGGGCGCATCCTGGCAAGAAGCTGATGTTCATGGGCGGCGAGTTCGGGCAGATGGCCGAGTTCGATCACGACGGCTCGCCGCATTGGCACCTGCTCGACGACGAACTGCATCATGGCGTGCAGCGTCTCGTGCGCGATCTGAACCGGCTGTATCGCGAGGAACCGGCGCTGCATCGGCTCGACACCGAGCCGGGTGGATTCGAATGGATTATCGGCGACGACACGGCGAATTCCGTTTTTGCATGGCGGCGCATGGACGGCGCGGGACGCGAACTGATTACCGTATGCAACTTCACGCCCGTGCCGCGACATGGCTATCGGATCGGCATGCCGCGTGGCGGCAAGTGGGTCGAGGTCGTGAATAGCGATGCGGGTGTATATGGCGGGTCGAATGTTGGCAACGCCGGTTTGCTGTACACCGAGGAGATCGCGGCGCATGGGCGGCCGCAGTCCGCTGCGCTGGTGTTGCCGCCGTTGGGGACGGTGGTGTTGAGGGCCGATTAGCTGTTGCGCTTTCGTGGCGCGGGCGTTGCCGGTTTGTGTTGCGGTTTGCGTCGGCATCCGCTTTGCGCCTGCGCGGCGCGGGCGTTGCTGTTGTGTGTTGCCGTTTGCGTTGGCATGCGCGCGGCGCCTTCGCGGCGCGGGCGTTGCCGTTGTGTTTTGCCCCTTGCTTGGGCATCCGCGTTGCGCCCTCGCGGCGCGGGCGTTGCCGTTGTGTTTTGCCCCCTTGCCTGGGCATCCGCGTTG
>BBSL01000350.1 GCA_001319865.1 Burkholderia sp. E7m39
AGTCTTGCCCGTGCCCGTGCCCGCTTCGACGATCAGCGTGTTCTCGCCACCTTCCAGACTGTCGTCGGCAGCCGCGCCATCGTCCGGCACAGCCTGCCCGGCGGCAGTCGCAGACGACGACTGCAACCGCCGCGCCGGGCGCTTCTGCGCCTCGAACATCGCGGGTTCGGGCATCGCGCGGCCCGAGGCTTCCATTGCGGCCGCCACGGCACGCGACATTTCGATCTGTGAGGCACGCGGCCGGTAGCCGTCGATCTGGCGCGCAAGCAAGCCGTCGGCGGCGAAGATGTCGGCGAGTTCGGACGATCGCTTGTGGCTCAGCGAGGCCGCCAGCGCGCCGCCGCCCGACGCGGGCTTCGCGGCACGCTCGTCGTGCGCAGACGCGTCATCGGCGCTCGCCGCGCGGGAAGAAGTGTGAAGCGGTGAATTCAAGGCAAGCTGTTCCTGCAAAGTCCGGCGTACGCCACGGGCAGAACGACGCAGGCTGCCTCGCCGCTCCGTCAGTTGCGCACTTCGGGTTCCAGCTGCAATTGCAGCAGGATGATGGTGTCCTTGACCTTGAGTTTGCGCTTTTTCAGGCGCTGTATCTCGAGGTCGTCGATGCCGGGGTCCTCGGACATTCTGTTGATCAACCGGTCAAGCCCGCTGTGCTCCGATTCCAGTTGCAGAATGCGGTCGCGCAGGGTGTCCGCGTCGATGACGCGATGGTGGTCGCGCATGCTCGCCTCCTCTTTCGAAACGGCGAAGGCCGCGCCGTGCGGTCGCTCCGCTCGAGGTTGCTGTCCGGCCTGAAACGCGTTACGGCTGCTGATGCCTGATGCTACTACTGCTGTTGCTGCTGCTTCTGTTGCTGCTCGAGCTGCTGCTGTTGCTTCGCCTGCTCATCCTGCTTTTGCTTCGCCTTCTCGGCCGCCTGCTTCTGGCGCGCCTCGACATCGGACTTGTGCTGCGCGGCGTTCGTCTGCTTCTGCTGGTAGCGCTGCTGCTTCTCGACGCGCTCCTGCGCCTTCTGCGCCGCCTGCTGGTGTGCCTCGTCGAGCTTGCGCTGGAAGTCGGCCTGCTTCGCGTCGTACGCCTTCTGGTTCGCGGCCGCTTGCGACGGCGAGATGCCGCGCTGCGCCTGGTCGATTGCGTGCTGTTGCTGCTTTTGCTGATACGCCTGCTCGTTCGCGGCGCGCTGCGGCGCTTGCGCGTCGCGCTGTGCCTGGCTCAGTTGATGCTGACGCTGCTTGTCCTCGTACGCCTGTGCGTTGCGCGTGTCCTGCTCGGCGCGCGCGGGCGCCTCGGCTTCCGCCTGCGCCCGCTTGATGGCCGCCTGCTCGTCGCGTTGGCGCGCATGCTCGACGCGTTTTTCGTCGTCGAGCGCGAGCTGCTCCTTGCGGATGTCGGCAGCAACGACGCGCATGTCTTCACGCGCCGAATTCAGGCAGTGGTTGACAAAAAACTTGCTATAACAGTTGTGCTGCGCAACGCCGTAGCGGTAGTTGTTCTCGGCGGTGCGCGCATCGAGCGCCTTCTGACGCGCGTCGAAGTCGTTCGCTGCCGAGGCTTGCGTGCTGCCAGCCGCGACGCCCGAAGCCGCCACCGTGGACGAAGCCGCGACGGGATTGTCCTGCGCATCGGCGATGCGCGGCATGACCGAGACGAACGAAACGAACGCGACCGACGCAGCAAGCGCCCGAACGGATGCCGCAACCCCGAATGCAATCGAAGCGACGGGCGGCCTCGAGACAGACGGTGCGGGCAATGCGAGCGATGATCGGCGTGAAGATCCGGGCAGATTTCCGGACGTGAGGCGTGAGGTCGGCAACGTCGTAGAGGGTCAACGGAACATGCCCGAAATTCTATCACCCCGCGCTTGAGCGCTCGGTCATTTATGGCAAAATGCCCCGCTTCAGCGAGCTTTCACGAGCTTTGCCGACGTTTCAGCAACCCGGCCGCCGCCCGCCTCGCGCGAGAGCGGCCACAGTCGAATCCGGCAGGAAGATCAAGCCCTTATGACGGACACCGTAGCACTCAAGATCGTACAGCGCATCGCCACCGAACTGACCGTCCAGCCGCGCCAGGTCGCGGCGGCCGTGGAACTACTCGATGAAGGAGCGACTGTCCCGTTTATCGCCCGGTATCGCAAGGAAGTGACGGGCAATCTCGACGACACGCAGCTGCGCACGCTCGAAGAGCGCCTGCTCTATCTGCGCGAGCTCGAAGACCGCCGCGCCGCCATCATTGCGAGCATCGACGAACAGGGCAAGCTGACGGACGAGCTGCGCGCCGCGATCGAAGGCGCCGACAGCAAGCAGGTGCTCGAAGACCTTTATCTGCCGTACAAGCCGAAGCGCCGCACGCGCGCGCAGATTGCCCGCGAAGCCGGTCTGCAGCCGCTCGCCGATGCGCTGCTCGCCAATCCCCTGCTCGACCCGCAGACAGAAGCCGCGCAATATGTCGATGCCGACAAGGGCGTCGCCGATGTGAAAGCCGCGCTCGACGGCGCACGCGACATTCTCTCCGAACAGTTCGGCGAAACGGCGGAACTGCTCGGCAAGCTGCGCGACTATCTGTTCAATCAGGGCGTGGTGACGTCGTCGGTCGTGGAAGGCAAGGAAGGCGAAGAAGGCGAGAAATTTCGCGACTACTACGACTATTCCGAAACGATCCGAACCGTGCCGTCGCACCGCGCGCTCGCCCTCTTCCGTGGCCGCAATGCGGGCGTGCTGTTGATCAAGCTGGGGCTCGGCGAAGAACTCGATGCGCAGGTGCCGCATCCCGGCGAGGCGATGATCGCGCGCCACTTCGGCATCGCGAACCAGAGCCGCCCGGCGGACAAATGGCTGTCCGACGTGTGCCGCTGGTGCTGGCGCGTGAAGGTGCAGCCGCACATCGAAAACGAGCTGCTGACGAACCTGCGCGAAGAAGCCGAGAGCGAAGCGATCCGCGTGTTCGCACGCAATCTGAAGGATCTGCTGCTCGCCGCGCCGGCGGGCCCGAAAGCCGTGATCGGCCTCGATCCGGGCTTGCGCACGGGCGTGAAGGTCGCGGTCGTCGATCGCACGGGCAAGCTGCTCGCGACCGACACGATCTATCCGCACGAACCGCGCCGCGACTGGGACGGTTCGATCGCGAAGCTCGCGCGGATCGCCGCGCAGACGCAGGCGGAGCTCGTCAGCATCGGCAACGGCACGGCATCTCGCGAAACAGACAAGCTCGCGAGCGAGCTGATGTCGCGCCATCCCGAACTGAAGCTGCAGAAGATCGTCGTGTCGGAAGCGGGTGCTTCCGTGTACTCCGCATCGGAACTCGCAGCCAAGGAATTCCCGGAACTCGACGTGTCGCTGCGCGGCGCGGTGTCGATCGCGCGCCGTCTGCAAGATCCGCTCGCGGAACTCGTGAAGATCGAACCGAAGGCAATCGGCGTCGGTCAGTATCAGCACGATGTGAACCAGCGCGAACTCGCGCGCTCACTCGACGCCGTCGTCGAAGATTGCGTGAACGCCGTCGGCGTGGATGCGAACACGGCGTCCGTCGCGCTACTCGCGCGCGTGTCCGGCCTGAACGCGACGCTCGCGCGCAACATCGTCGATTTCCGCGACGCGAACGGCCCGTTCCCAACCCGCGAACATCTGCGCAAGGTGCCGCGTCTGGGCGACAAGACGTTCGAACAGGCAGCGGGCTTTTTGCGCATCAATGGCGGCGAGAATCCGCTTGATCGCTCGTCGGTGCACCCGGAGGCGTACCCCGTCGTCGAGCGGATGCTTGCGAAGATCAGCAAGAGCATCGGCGAGGTGCTCGGCAATCGCGACGCGCTTGGCCGTCTGTCGCCCGCGGAGTTCGTCGACGATCGCTTCGGCCTGCCCACTGTGCGCGACATCCTCACGGAGCTGGAGAAACCCGGCCGCGATCCGCGCCCCGAGTTCAAGACGGCGACGTTCCGCGAAGGCGTCGAGAAGATTTCGGATCTGTCGCCGGGCATGATGCTCGAAGGCGTCGTGACGAACGTCGCCGCGTTCGGCGCGTTCATCGATATCGGCGTGCATCAGGACGGTCTCGTGCACGTGTCGGCAATGTCGACCAAGTTCATCAAAGACCCGCACGAAGTTGTGAAGGCGGGGCAGATCGTAAAGGTGAAGGTGCTCGAGGTCGACGTGAAGCGCCAGCGCATTTCGCTGACGATGCGGCTGGACGACGACTTCGCGGCCGGTGCGGCGACCGGGCGTGCGGGCGGGCAGCAGGATCGCGGCGCCGGACGTGCTGCGGGTGGCGGACGGCCCCAGCAGCGTTCGCGTGAGGCCCAACCCGTCAACGCGATGGCGGCGGCGTTCGCCAAGTTGAAGCGGTAAAAGCGCTGCCTAGGGTCGCGGGCGTCGCCGTCGGGTGACGCCCGTGGCAAGGGCATGTGCGTCAGCGGTTTCGCGGATACCATCGACGCCGCTCATCACACGCGTCACAGCCCCAGACAACCAAACATCAAATCTCGATCTTGGTTCCGAGTTCGACAACGCGATTGGCGGGAATACTAAAGAAGTCCGTCGGCTTGGCCGCGTTCTGATGCATCCACGCGAACACGCGTTCGCGCCATACGGACATGCCGGGCAACTGCGTCGGCACGACCGTCTCGCGCGCGAGGAAGAACGACGTGTCCATCAGCTCGAACGACATGTCATGCGAGACGCTGATCTGCTCGAGCACCGCCTTCACATCGGGCGTCTCGTTGAAGCCGTACGCGGCCTTCACCAGAAACAGCCCGCCCCCGACGTCCCTGACCGTCAAACGATCCTTGTCCTCGACATACGGAATATCGCGCGTGATGAACGTGAGGAAGATCGTGCGCTCGTGCAGCACCTTGTTGTGCTTCAGGTTATGCAGCAGGCTCACCGGGACCAGTGTCGCGCTGCCCGTCAGATAGATCGCCGTGCCCGACACGCGATGCGGCGGATGCGCGAGCAGCCCTTGCACGAACGGCATGAGCGGAATACCGTCGGCGGCGGTGCGCTCCTTCACGATCATGCGGCCCTTGAACCACGTCATCAGCAGGAAGAACAACAGCGCGCCGATGCCGAGCGGCAGCCATCCGCCTTCCGCGACTTTCAGCAGATTCGCACCGAAGAAGCCGAGATCGACCAGCAACAGCGCGCCGATGATCAGCGCCACGACGCCTTTGTTCCAGTTCCACACCTTGACCATGACGACGCTCGCGAGGATCGTCGTGATCACCATCGTCGCGGTGACCGCGATGCCGTAAGCCGCGGCCAGATTGTCCGAACTCTTGAATGCGACGACGATGCACAGAATGATGAAGAGCAGCATCCAGTTGACGACCGGCACATAGATCTGCCCGATCGCCAGTTCAGAGGTGTGCAGGATCTTCATGCGCGGCACGTAGCCGAGCTGGATCGCCTGGCTCGTCAGCGAGTACGCACCCGAAATCACCGCCTGCGATGCGATCACCGTCGCCACCGTCGACAGCACGACGAGGGGCAGCAGCGCCCAATCCGGTGCAAGGAGATAGAACGGGTTTTCGATCGCCTTCGGATCATGCATCAGCAGCGCGCCTTGGCCGAAGTAGTTGAGCACCAGCGACGGCATCACGAGCGAGTACCACGCGCAGCGGATGGGCGCCGCGCCGAAGTGCCCCATGTCGGCGTACAGCGCTTCCGCGCCCGTCAGCACCAGCACCACCGAGCCGAGCACGACGTAGGCCTGCAACACGTGCGCCGACATGAACGAAAACGCGTAGTACGGATTGAGTGCCTTGATGACTTCCGGCGACTGCACGATGTGCGACAGGCCCAGCACGGCAAGCGTCAGGAACCACAGCACCATGATGGGACCGAACAACCGGCCGACGGTGGCCGTGCCGTGGCGCTGAATCCAGAAGAGCAACACCAGGATCACCATCGTCAGCGGCAGAACGAGGTGCGAGAGTTTGGGCGCGGCGATCTCCAGGCCTTCGACGGCCGACATCACCGAAATCGCGGGCGTAATCACCGCGTCGCCGTAGAACATGCAGGCGCCGAAGATGCCGAGCATCACCAGCAGGCCGGCTGCTTTGCTTTTTGCGTCGATCGAGCGCAGTGCCAGCGCCATCAGCGCGAGCACACCGCCCTCGCCGTTATTGTCGGCGCGCATCACGAACATCACGTATTTGATGCTCACCACCACGACGATCGCCCAGAACAGCAGCGAGATCACGCCGAGAATCGAACTTTCGGTAAGGGGAATGCCGTGGGAGGGGCTGAAGGCTTCTTTCAGCGAGTACAGCGGGCTCGTGCCGATGTCCCCGAAAACCACGCCGATCGCAGCGACTGCAAGCGATGGCAACGGCTGCTTCGGGACGTGAGAGTTGTCTGTCATAAACGCGAAAAGAATCCGTTCCTGAGCGGCAAAAACGAACGCTATTCTAAAGAATATGGGCGTCGAATCCCACCATGCGGCCCGTTGTGTCGGCGCCACGCCTTTCGGCCACGACAACGCAGTGTAGCATCGCGCCCTTTGCCCGGTCTGCGATTGCGCGTGTCAAGGGCTCCATTGTCAAATTCTTACGGCCCGCGCTGATGGGGCGGCAGGAAGTCACCACCGGGCCGCGCTGACGCTGTGCTCCCGTTTTGATGCCCATAAAAAACGGAGCCATCACAAGGCTCCGTTCGAGTACACCGCAACATGCCGTCGCCGAAATGGGCCGACGGCGTCCGCATACTAGCCGGCGTCCGACGAACGCTCCTGACCGCGCTTGATCCACGCGCTGAGATTGTGCGGACGTACTGTGTCCCACTCCTCGAACGGTTGATGAATCCACGGATTTGTCGCGAGGTACTGGACGTGATAGTCCGGCTTGACCTTCGAGCACGCCTTCCACCACAGCACGGCCGAACGCACCGACGTGATGGCCGGATAGCGTTCCTTCAGATGCTGCTGCACGCGCGCGAGCGTCACGCCCGAGTCGACGAGGTCGTCGACCAGCAGGACATTGCCCGACAGTTCGCCGCGCGTCATCGTGATGTATTGCGCGATGTCCAGCTCACCCTGCTCCGTGCCCGCCGCTTCGCGATACGAGCTGGTCGCCAGGATCGCGAGCGGCAAGTCGTAGATGCGCGACAGCTGGTCGCCGACGCGCAGGCCGCCGCGCGCGAGGCACAGGATCTTGTCGAACTTCCAGCCCGACTCGTGGACAGCCAGCGCCAGCAGCTCGATCAGCCGGTGGTATTCGTCCCAGCCGACCCAGAGGTTCCTGTCGTCGTTGCGTGGGTCCTTCATTTCAATCATCGGTACACCCTGGATCATGCGTTAAACCTTGAACGGGTGACGCAAAAGAATGGTCTCGTCGCGGTCCGGACCCGTCGACACCATGTCGATAGGCACGCCCGCCACTTCCTGCACGCGCGACAGATACGCCTGTGCGTTCGCGGGCAGCTTGCTCCATTCCTTGATACCGACCGTGCTTTCCTTCCAGCCGCCGAACGTTTCGTACACCGGCTCGCAACGCGACACTTCATACGCGCCGCGCGGCAGAATATCGGCATTCTTGCCGTCGACCGTGTAGCCGACACACAGCTTCACTTCGTCGAGGCCGTCGAGCACGTCGAGCTTCGTGATGCACAAGCCCGACACACCGTTGATCTGGATCGAGCGGCGCAGCGCGGCGGCGTCGAGCCAGCCGGTGCGGCGCGGACGGCCCGTCACCGAGCCGAATTCCTTGCCGACCTTCGCGAGCGTCAGGCCGACTTCTTCCTGGCGATTCGCGTTGTCCGCGTCGTACAGCTCGCTCGGGAACGGACCCGAACCGACGCGCGTGCAGTAAGCCTTCGTGATACCAAGGATGTAGTTCAGCTTCTGCGGACCGACACCCGCGCCCGCGCTAGCCGCACCCGCGACGCAGTTGCTCGACGTGACGAACGGATATGTGCCGTGATCGACGTCGAGCAGCGTGCCTTGCGCGCCTTCGAACAGCAGATTGTTGCCCGCGTGGTTCGCGTCGTACAGACGGCGCGAGACGTCCGTCACCATCGGCTTCAGACGTTCGGCGTAGCCCAGCATCAGATCGAGCGTCTGCTGATAGTCGACAGCAGACGCGCCGAGGTATTGGGTGAGCACGAAGTTGTGGAAATCGAGGTTCGCGCGCAGACGTTCGGCAAAGGCTTGCGGCTCGAACAGGTCCTGCACGCGCAGACCACGGCGCGCGACCTTGTCCTCGTATGCCGGCCCGATGCCGCGGCCCGTCGTGCCGATCTTGCCTGCGCCGCTGCGAGCTTCGCGAGCCTGGTCGATGGCGATGTGGTACGGGAGGATCAGCGTGGTGGCTTCGGAAATGAACAGACGCTTTTGCACGTCGACGCCGGCCGATTCCAGCTCTTCGATTTCCTTGAACAGCGCTTCCGGCGACAACACGACGCCATTGCCGATGTAGCAGGCGACGCCCGGGCGCATGATGCCCGACGGAATCAGACGCAAGATGGTTTTCTTGCCGCCGATGATGAGCGTATGACCGGCATTGTGACCGCCCTGGAAGCGGACGACGCCTTGCGCGTGGTCCGTCAGCCAGTCAACGATCTTGCCCTTGCCCTCATCACCCCACTGGGTACCCACGACGACGACATTGCGCCCAGGGTTCACATTCACTGCGCTGGCAGACATGTTGATTCTTAAGCTGGTTAAAAACGTATTTTACCTATGTTCGCGGAAGGCACCGGATTTTTTCGCGGACTGATGCCGGGAATATTTCCAGATTTTCCTTTTGCGCTCAAAGGCATGGAGGCGGCGGCGCACTGCCGCGTCAGCACACAAGGGCCGCGGCGGCCACACGGTCGATCGTTGCGGCGTCACGCTTCACATTGCGTTTCATATGACGCCGCACGCATTCACGCCACTCAGGACTTCGATTCGACGATCCATTGGCCGTTGCGCTCGATCAGCACCCGGTCGCATGCGAATTCGTCGAGGGCATGATCGTGGCCCGGCAGAGCCTGAATCACGACCTCGCCCGCATCGCGCAACGCGGCCACGCTCGTGCGCAGCGCTTCGTCGTGCTGCCACGGCGCGAGGATCGCGCTGCTACGCGCCTCGATGGGCGAAATGCGCGCCACTTCGCGCAGGTCCAGCGAAAAGCCGGTTGCCGCGCGTGCGCGGCCATACGCCTGGCCGACCTTGTCGTAACGTCCGCCGCGCGCAACGGCGTTCGGCACGCCGTCCACGTACGCCGAGAACATCACGCCGCTGTGATACGCATAGCCGCGCAGATCGGCGAGATCGATCATCACTTCCGCGCCGTCGACCTGCTGCGCGAGGAACGCGAGATCGTCGAGCGCACGCGCGATTTCCGGCGCGTTCGGAAGACGTGCACGCGCTTCTTCGAGCACGGAAGCATCGCCGTAGAGCGTGGGCAACGCACGCAGCGCGTCGCGCGTGACGGGCGTCAGGGCCGCCGTCAACTCATTCAGCAGCGGCACGTCCTTGCCCGCGAGCGCGCCGTACAGCGCCTCGCCGAGCGCCGCAGCCGCCGGCTCGCCGTCGACCAGCGCGCCGAGCACGGCCGCATGGCACAAGTCGAGGCGGACCTTGCCGAGGCCCGCCAGATGCAGCGAATCGAGCATCAGTTGCTGGATTTCCAGATCCGCTTCGAGACCGGCGTGACCGTAGATTTCCGCGCCGATCTGGATCTGCTCGCGCGTTGCGTGCAGGCCGCGCGGGCGCGTATGGAGCACATTGCCCGCGTAGCACAGCCGCGTCACGCCTTGGCGGTTCAACAGGTGCGCATCGATGCGCGCGACCTGCGGCGTGATGTCGGCGCGCAGACCGAGTGTGCGGCCCGATAACTGATCGACGAGCTTGAACGTACGCAGATTCAGGTCGCTGCCGCCACCCGTCAGCAGCGATTCCAGGTATTCGAGCAGCGGCGGCATGACCATCTCGTAGCCATACGCGCGAAAACGGTCGAGCAGTCGGCGGCGCAATTCTTCTATCTTGCGTGCCTCGGAAGGCAGCACGTCGGCGATATTCTCGGGAAGTAACCAGGTCGACATCGATACAGTCCTACGATGGTGAATCCGGCGCCGTGGCCGACGCCGTTGAAATGGGGACGAGGCGCAGCGCGCGTCAACGCGAAACGTCGTACGAAGCTCGCGTCTGGCATTGGCCTACATCGGCGCGGCCGGCCGTGCGAGCGCGGCCATGCGCGCAATGTTTTCAGGCGCCGAAAAGCTGCCGTATTGCCCGGCGACGCCCCAGGCCGATAGCATCGTGAACGCGGGACAACGCCTCGTGAGCGCCGCCCGGCATCCGATCACGTTTAAGTCGCGATCAGCAGCAGAAGCAGCCCGAGCACCATCACGATCAGCCCGCCGATCCGAATATGGTGCGGCGGACGCTCCGCTATTTTACGAAACGTGTCGCGCCAGGCGCTCGGAAAGACGAACGGGAACATCCCCTCGATGATCAGCATCAGTGCGATCGCGAGCAATAACGAGCCGGCTATGTCCATGCGATGAAGGCCGCCGCGATGCGTGTGCCGCGGCGTTCCGGTAATCAGTGTTTGTGCGCGCCCGTTGACGCGCCGGAAGACGGTTGGGCGACGCCCGCGGCGTCCGGGCCACGCATGAAGCGGAAGAAGTCGCTGCTCGAGTCGACCACCATCACGTCGCCCGGCTTGAAGCTGTTTCTGTAGGCCTGCATGCTTTGGTAGAACTGATAGAACTGCGGATCGCGGCTGTACGCATCCGCTGCAATCGACGCCGCCTTCCCGTCCCCATCGCCCTTGATTGCCTGCGCCTGCTTGTAGGCGTCGGCGAGCACCGCCTGCTGCTGATGCGCGGCGTCGGCCTTGATCTGATCGGCTTCCGACTGGCCTTGCGCGCGCTCCTGATCGGCCAGCTGCTCGCGCGCGGCGATCATCCGCTTGTAGACGGAATCGGCCATCGAGGCAGGAAAGTCGATCCGCGTCAGCTGCACGTCAACGACATCCACACCCAGCGAACCCGCACCCTTTTGCATGCCGTCGCGCGCGGCCGTCGCGATTGCGTCCTGCCGGGCGAGCGCGTCGGGCAGCGTGTATTTCGCGAACGCGTCGCCGAGCGCGCCGCGCGCGAGCAGCGCGAGACGGTCAGGCAGGCTCTGCACGTCGCCCTTGGTTTCCGCGACGAGCTTCACGGGATCGGACACGCGAAACTTGATGACGGGGTTCACCAGCAGATCGGTCTTATCCGACGTCGCATAGCGGTCTTCATCGGGGCTGTCGAGCGACTGGATGCGCGTGTCCACCGATGTCACCGTTTGCAGCGGCGGCGGCAGCTTCACATGCAGGCCGGGACCGGCGAGCGTCGGCGCAGCGCCGCCGCGTGCCGACAGGACGGCCATATGCCGCTGATCGACGATAAATACCATCGACGATGCCGCGAACAGCACGATCACGACGGCCACGATGAGCGCAACGATTTTGTTCATGTTCGCGCTCCTTATTGCAGATCGTCTTCGCGGCCGCGGCTGCGGAACGAATCGCGCGAACGGAAGGCGTCGCTGGCGGCCGCCGCCTGGCTGGCGCCGCTGACGGGCGCGGCGGGCGCCGCGACGATGGTCGGCGTGTTGCCGCCTTGCGCAGCCTGCGACGCGTTCTGCCCCGGCGGCACCGCCTGCGCCGATTGCCCCGCCTGGGACGATTGCGCGGCGGATGCCGGGCCGGCCGCAGCCGCGTCGGCGACGCGCTGGCGGGTCTGCTCGACCAGCTTGTCGAGCGGCAGATACAGAACGTTGCTGCCCGTCTTGCTGTCGACGAACACCTTCGTCGTATTCGAATAAATGTGCTGCATCGTCTCGAGATACATGCGTTCGCGGACCACGGCGGGCGCCTTCGAATACTGCGCGTACACTTCCTTGAAGCGCTCGGCGTCGCCTTCAGCCTGCGCGACGACGCGGTCGCTGTACGTCTTCGCGTCATCGATCAAGCGCGCCGCTTCCGCCTGCGCGCGCGGCAACAGGTCGTTTGCATAAGCCTGCGCGTCGCGCTTTGCGCGTTCGCGATCCTGGCGCGCCTTGGCGGCGTCGTCGAACGCGGCCTGCACCTGATCGGGCACCTGCACGCTCTGGATCGTCACGCCCGTCACCACGAGTCCCGTGTGCAATTCGTCCAGGGAATGCTGGATCGATTCCGTCAGTTGCGCGCGAATGGCTTCGCGATCCTGATTGAGAATGTCGGTCATGCTGCGCGCGCCGACGATTTCGCGCACAGCCGCCTGCGCAGCCTGCGTGACACTCTGGTCGGGGTCCGCGCTGCGGAAGAGGTAATCGGCGGGCTTGCGGATCTGGTACTGGACCGCAAAGCGCACGTCGACGATATCGGCGTCGTGCGTGAGCATCGACGCGTCCTTCACGTTCGCGAGACGCACCACGTTGTTGCGGCCGATTTCGACCGAGCGGACCTGACCCACGTTGACGACTTCGTGCGTTTCGAACGGGTATGGCAGACGCCAGTGCACGCCCTGCCCGGCCGTGCCGCGCAGTTCGCCGAAGCGCAACACGGCGGCCGCCTGGCCGTCCTGCACGACAAATACGCCGCTGCCGAGATAAATGGCGATCAGCACGCCGATGATGATGCCGACACCGATGCGCGCACCCCGCCCGTTGTCCGGACGCGGACCGCCGCCGCCTCCCTTGCGGCCGAAGATGCGCGACAGACGCCGATTGAAGTCGCGCCACATTTCGTCGAGATCGGGCGGACCTTCGCTGTCTTTACCGTTGGGCGGGCGCTTCGAGTCGTTCAGGCGCTGGCGATCGCCATTGCCTTCGCCCCGGCCCCAGCGCGGGTCGTTCAGCGACAACATGGCGCGCAGACGCAGCCAGATACTCCGCTCGTTGTAATCGTTCACCTGTGTTCGTTCACCAGAGTAGACAGCGGGTCAATGCAATTGGAACGGGTCGGCGCCCGTGTCTGGGATCTTGCGGTCTTCGCGGTGGTCTTCGCCCGCATCATCGTGTAGGTCTTGATGAAGTGCCGCCGCTCTCGGGTCTTCCTCTGACAGTACACCGTCAGACTCCGGAAGTTGTTCGGCAGTTGCGATTTCGGCGATGGCAGCGCGCAGTGTGTCCAGCCCTTGCCCCGTGCGCGCGCTCAAAAAGACGCGCGAAATATTACCATACTCATCCCTTTCGACCGCGTCGCCTCGGGCCGCCAGTTCAGGCACGGCGTCGATCTTGTTGAACACCAGCACCTGGCGGATCGTGTCCGCGCCGATCTCGCGCAGGACATCGTTCACCTGATCGATCTGATCGAGCCGCACCGCGCTCGACGCATCGACGACGTGCAGCAGCAGATCGGCGTGAATGGTTTCTTCGAGCGTCGCACGGAAGGCCGCGACCAGTTGGTGAGGCAGTTCGCGGATAAATCCTACGGTGTCCGACACGACAATCTGCCCGACGTCCTCGCCGAGATACACGCGGCGCGAGGTGGTGTCCAGCGTGGCGAACAGCTGGTCGGCGGCATAGGCCTGCGCTTTGGTCAGCGCGTTGAACAGCGTGGACTTGCCCGCGTTCGTATAGCCAACCAGCGACACTGACATCGTGCGGTTGCGCGCACGCGCGCGACGCTGCGTGCCATGCTGACGGCGCAGCTTTTCGAGGCGCCCCTTGAGCATCTTGATGCGCTCGCCGATCAGCCGGCGGTCAGTTTCCAGTTGTGTTTCGCCAGGGCCGCGCAGGCCGATACCGCCCTTTTGCCGCTCAAGGTGAGTCCACGCGCGAACGAGCCGGGTGGCCAGGTATTGCAACTGCGCAAGCTCGACCTGGAGTTTTCCTTCATGACTGCGCGCGCGCTGCGCGAAGATATCGAGAATGAGGCTGGTACGGTCGACCACACGTCTGTTAAGCGCCCGCTCCAGATTACGCTGCTGCGCGGGCGCAAGCGCGTGATTGAAGATGACGATGTCCACGTCGTTCGCTTCGCAAGCGACGCGCAATTCTTCTGCCTTGCCGCTGCCGACGAACATCGCGGCATCGGGACTGGAACGGCGTCCGGTGAGAGTAACGGCGGGATGGGCGCCCGCGCTTTGCGCGAGCAGGCTGAGTTCTTCGAGACTGGCTTCGAAATCGATCTTGCCGAAGTCGATGCCGACGAGTGCGGCGTTAATCAAATTGGTGGATGTCAAAATGAAGCGGCCGGTCAGTGTCGCCTGCGGACGACGCTCGACCGGCCGAGACGAAGGTTAGGACGATTCGGAATCCGGGTGGAAATTCACCGGACGGGCAGGCACGACCGTAGAAATGGCGTG
>BBSL01000351.1 GCA_001319865.1 Burkholderia sp. E7m39
GAATTTGACCCGTTTCGAACCGCGCGGAACTTGCGCGGGCGAACGGATGTCAGGCTGGCTCAATGGGCGGCTGCCCACGCGGCTGCTTCAGGGGTTGCTGCAGACGCTGAGGCACACGCGGTGCCGTTCTCATGCGGCGGGCGGCGCAAAACAGGAGCGTCGGCAGTTTCTTACCGCGTACTCACGCCTCGCTCTCGTGCCCCCTGCGTGTTCCCTTTTGTGTTCCCTCGGACCGCCCTTCGACTGGCAACGGCGTCACGCATCGCAAGACCGTCGGCGCAGCCTGTCCGACGGTCCCGGGGTCTTCCACGGCGCCGTTCGATTCGGCGCCATCAAAACAGATGCGGCCGGCAAAGCCGGCCTGCATGCCACCGCACGATGCGCCCGCAACCATCCGGACGCGCCGTGCAGCCGAACGCTAATTAACGCGGACGGAAACCGTACAGGTCGCCGTCGTGCGTCTGAACGATAAGCGTATCGCCGGCTAGCACGGGTGCCGCCGTAATCGCGCTTCCGTCCGTCTTCGCGCGGGCGACGAACGTGCCGTCGTCGCGCGACAGGAAGTGCACAAAACCCTGGTAATCGCCGAGCACGGCCGCGTGACCGAGCAGCAGCGGCACGCCGACGTCGCGGCTCTTCAGCTGGTCGTTGCGCCACAGCTGCTTGCCCGACGCGGCGTCATACGCCGACACGACGGCCCAGTCGTCGCCTGCGACCACGACGCGCTCGTCCTGCGCGAGACCGCTCGTGCTCGAAAACGCCTTTTCCCACAGCGCGCGGCCCGAGTTCGCATCGAAACAGCCGAGCTGCCCCTGGAACGTGACCGCGCAGGTTTCCGCGCCAACCAGCGTGGGCGGGCCCGTCACGTCGTTGATGCGCTCGACTTCCGTCACGCCCTTCGGATACGACACGGGTGTCGTCCAGTAAGCGTCGCCCGTCTGCAGATTAATGGCCGCGAACTGGCCGCCCGGGAAACCTGCCAGCACGGCCTGGTCGCCCGCGAACGTCATGCCCGACGCCACGCGCAGATTGAGCGGCACCGCGCGGTTGCGGTAGTTCCACTTCTGCTCGCCCGTCTGCGCATTGAACGCAGTGATCTGCCCGTCGACGGTGCGCACGATCACGAGGCCATTGCCCACGAGCGGCGGCGACAGGATCTCGCCGGGCGCCGAACCCTTCCACGACAGCTTGCCGTTCTGGTCGAGGACATACACCTCGCCCTTCAGACCGCCGACCGCCGTCAGCGTGCCGTCCGTGCCGACGCCTGCCGACAGGTCGTCGCCGAGTTTCGTGCGCCAGACGTCCTTACCCGTCTTCGCATCGATCTTCGCGACCGAACCGTTCTCGCCCGCCGCGTACACGGCGTCGCCGACGGCCACGGGCGAGAACAGGTAACGACCGGCCTTGCCGACGCTCGCCGTCCACGTCTGCTGGACATCGAGCACGGGTTTGAACTCGGTGAGCGGCGTGGGCACGCGGCGCTCGTCTTTCGACGATGAGCAGGCCGTCAGAGCAAGCACGGTCATCGCACAAGCAACGGGCACAGCGTAACGTTTCAGCAGATTCATCGGTGAACGAAGCATGTATGTTGTATTGATCAAATAGAAACGGCGAACGTTGCGATTGCGCGCAACGCTCAGCCGCCCAGCGCGTCGAGCTTGAACTGGATCAGCTGACGGGCCGACACGTCGCTCTGCGGCATCGAGTCGAGCGCGAGCTTGTATGCGGCGCGCGCATCGTCGCGCTTGCCTTGTGCCGCGAGCAGATCGCCCCGGCGGTCAGCCACCACGCCCTTGAATGCATCCGACGGATCGTTTAGCAATGCGAGACCCGCGTCATACGCCTTTTCGTCGAGCAGCAGCGACGCCAGACGCAGCTTCGCGATCTGCTTGAATTCGTCGTCCTTCGCGTGATCGACGGCCCATTGCAGTTGCGCCTTCGCGCCCGGTTCGTCGCCCGCCGCGTAAAGCGCCTTCGCAGCCGCGAGCGCCGTCATTTGTGCGTAAGCCGTGCCGCTGAATTTATCTTCCATGTCGGTGGCGACGCGCGTGATGGTCGCCTTGTCGCTGCCCGCCGTGGCTTGCTGAACCTGGTCGTATAGCACGGCCGCTTCCGCGGCCTGATGGCGCTGCCAGTAGTTCCAGCCGTTCCAGCCTGCGGCGGCGACCAGCGCAACCAGCACGATCCACGTGACGGCGTTCCCCCACTGCGTCCACCAAGCCTTCAGGCTTTCAATCGATTCTTGTTCGTCGTGGTAACTCATCGCGACGCGTTTTCCTTTCCTGGTGCCTTATCTGAATAGGGCCGCAGCGATCGCGGCCCGTCGAACGACGCAGCGATCAGTCGTCCCCGTCTTCGGTGGACGCAACCATCGCATTGATTAGATATTCGGTCAAGTGTTCGAGCGGCACCGATTGCTGCTCGCTCTTTGCGCCGCTTTGCGACGTGTCGCGCAGCGACTTGACGCCCGCCGTGCCGTTCGCGATCTCGTCTTCGCCGAGGATCACGGCGAACGCGGCACCGCTGGCATCGGCGCGCTTCATCTGCGACTTGAAGCTCGCCGCCTGACCGTCAGGACTGCAATGCAGAATCACGTCGAGGCCCGTGTCGCGCAGACGCTCGGCGACGATGAACGCCTGGTCGCGCGCCGCGTCGCCCTGATGCGCGACATAGACATCGCAGCCTTCCGCTTCCGGCACGAGGCCCTCTTCCTTCAGCAGCTCGAGAATACGCTCGATGCCCATGGCCCAGCCGCACGCCGCCGTCGGCTTGCCGCCCAGCTGCTCGATCAGCGGGTCGTAACGGCCGCCCGCCGCGACCGTACCTTGCGCGCCGAGCTTGTCGGTAACCCATTCGAACACGGTCAGATTGTAGTAATCGAGGCCGCGCACGAGACGCGGATTGATCGTGAACGGAATGTTGTTCGCCTTCAGGATGCGCTGCAGTCCTTCGAAGTGCGCGCGAGATTCGTCGCCGAGAAAATCGATCAGCTTCGGCGCGTTCTGCGCGACTTCCTGCAGCGCCGGATTCTTCGTATCGAGCACGCGCAGCGGATTCGTGTACAGACGGCGCTTCGCATCTTCGTCGAGAATGTCCATGTGCTTTTCGAGGTACGCGATCAGTTCGACGCGATGCTTCGCGCGTTCTTCGGCGAGGCCGAGCGAGTTGATCTCGAGCTTGATGCCCGTCAACCCCAGGTCGTCCCACAGACGCTGGCACATCAGAATGATTTCAGCGTCGGTATCCGGCCCCGCGAAGCCGAGTGCCTCGACGCCCACCTGATGGAACTGGCGATAACGGCCGCGCTGCGGACGCTCGTGACGGAACATCGGGCCGATGTACCACAGCCGCTTCGGGCCGTCGTACAGCATGTTGTGTTCGATCGACGCACGTACGACGGCCGCCGTGTTCTCCGGGCGCATCGTCAGGTTCTCGCCGTTCAAGGCATCGGTAAAGCTGTACATCTCCTTTTCGACGATGTCGGTCACCTCGCCGATACCGCGCGTGAACAGCTGCGTGTGCTCGACGATCGGCGTGCGGATATTCTGGTATCCGTACGAACGCAGCATCGACTTGACTGTCGTTTCGAAAAACTCCCACAAGCCGGCGTCCTGCGGAAGGATGTCGTTCATGCCCTTCACGCCGGACAACTTTTCAAGCTTCTGCTTCTTCTGTTCAGTCATCTGTCTTCGATTGACGATTGGATGTGGAGCGAATCAGTTCGTCGCTTCGGCGCGGACCGCGTTGGGGCCATAGCTGCGCTCGACGTAATCGCTCACGATCTGCTGGAATTCCTGCGCGATGTTTTCGCCGCGCAGCGTCTTGACCTTCACGCCGTCGATAAACACAGGCGCGGCCGGGTTTTCTCCCGAGCCCGGCAAGCTGATGCCGATGTTCGCGTGTTTCGATTCGCCCGGACCGTTGACGATGCAGCCCATGACAGCCACGTGCATCTTCTCGACGCCGGGATACGTGTCGCGCCACACAGGCATTTGCGTGCGCAGATACGTCTGGATCTGCGAAGCCAGCTCCTGGAACAGCGTGCTCGTCGTGCGTCCGCAGCCGGGGCACGCGATGACCATCGGCGTGAACGAACGCAGGCCCATCGTCTGCAGGATTTCCTGGCCGACGATCACTTCGCCCGTGCGCGACGCGCCCGGTTCCGGCGTCAGCGAAATACGGATCGTGTCGCCGATGCCCTGCTGCAACAGCACCGACAGCGCCGCCGTCGACGCGACGATGCCTTTCGAGCCCATGCCCGCTTCCGTCAGGCCCAGGTGCAGCGCGAAGTCGCAGCGGCGCGCCAGTTCCTGGTACACGGCGATCAGATCCTGCACGCCGCTCACCTTGCACGACAGGATGATCTTGTCGCGGCCGAGGCCAAGTTCGACGGCACGTTCCGCCGAACCGATCGCCGACTGGATCAGCGCTTCATACATCACGCTTTGCGCTTCCCAGGGTTCGGCGCGCGCGGCGTTCTCGTCCATCATCTTCGCGAGCAGATCCTGGTCGAGACTGCCCCAGTTCACGCCGATACGCACCGGCTTGTCGTACTTCGCGGCGGCTTCGATCATCTGCGCGAACTGCGTGTCGCGCTTCGCGCCCTGGCCGACGTTGCCGGGGTTGATCCGGTACTTCGACAGCGATTCGGCGCAGCCCGGATAGTCGCGCAGCAGCAGATGGCCGTTGTAATGGAAATCGCCGACGAGCGGCACCGTGACGCCCATGCGGTCGAGTTGTTCGCGGATCGCGGGCACGGCGGCGGCCGCTTCGGGCGTGTTCACCGTGATGCGCACGAGTTCCGAACCCGCTTGCGCGAGTTCCTTGATCTGGATTGCCGTGCCGATTGCGTCGGCCGTGTCGGTATTCGTCATCGACTGCACGCGCACGGGTGCGTCGCCGCCGATCGTGACGAGCTGGCCGCCCCAACGGACGTCGACGGCATGCGAGCGGCGACGCGGCGCGTGACCGCCGAACACCGGCACGGTCGAAACAATCTGACTGCTGGATTTCACTTGATCGGAATGCATCGATAAACCCGCTTACGCCGTCGGCCCAGCGCCGGGAAACGCCCGGCGCGATGAGAAACACGGCGCGTGAATTGAAAAAGCGCCGCGGCCCCGAAGCCGCGACGCACACGATTGATTTGCGTCAGGGCAGCGCGAAGCGCGCCACATTGCCCTTCGCGGACGCATATTTGGCCGGGTCGACCGGCTGGCCGTCCAGCGTGATCGAATCCAGACCTGCCTTGTTGCCGACCGTCACCTTGAGCGGCGGCACCGCGCTGATTTCCTTCGATTCGCCCGCGTGCACCAGACCCGAGAACACTTCCTTGCCGTCCTTCTGACGCACGCTGAACCAGCTGTCCTGCTTGACCGACAGCGCCACCGTCGACGAACCCTCCGGCGCGGCGGACGGCCCGCTGGCGGACACCGGCGCCGACGCCGTGACCGCGGGCGCAGCGCTTGCGGCCTTCGGCGGCGAGGCTACAGAAGCGGACGCCGGCGCGGAGGCGGCGCCTGCCGTCGGCATTGGCGTGGGCATCGGCGTCGCCGAGGCACCTTCGTCTGCCGCGGCCCGGGCATTCGCGGGCGCTTCGGTTTGAGTCTCCGCCTGCGCCGTCGACGCCGGCGCGGAGACTTCACCCGTCACGGCTGCGCCGCTGGCCGCCTGTCCCGCCGCCGACGACGCATTGTCCGTCGCGGCAGGCACGCCGACGATACCTTTCAGGCGCGCCAGCCACGCATTCGATTCGCCACTGTTCGTGTGCCACATCGCGAGCGCGATCAATACGACGACGGCGAGCGCAGCGCCCCAGATCCACGAGCGGCGGCGCGGCGCGCTATGGCCAAGCGACAGCGATACTTTTCCGCGCGGCAGATCGGTGCCCGCCGATGCCGGCATCGTCAACGCGGGCTCCGGTACGCCTTTCTCTCGGCGCAGCGCCTGCGTCATCGGCGCGGGATCGGCGCCGACCATCTTCGCGTAACTGCGCACGACGCCCAACGCGAACGTAGCATCCGGCAACTGGCTGAGATCGCCGGCCTCGAGACCGCGCAACTTGATCGGCGAGACCTTCAGGCGCGCCGACACATCCTCGACCGACCAGCCCTTCGCTTCGCGCAATAGCGCAAGGCGCGCGCCGACGGCCGCTAGCGAGTCGAACCCGGTCGGCACGGCAGCCGGCGCGACCGCCGACAACGGGCGGTCCGTATGCGTATCCATGTCGTGCGGTTGCGGGTGCTGCGGCTCACTCATCCCAAATCCTTTCGCGTCGATTCTTTTTTCACTCAGCGAACGGGTGAACCATTCGCTCACCCCGTTTCGCAGACCGTTTATAACAAAATGTGCGGCTGTGTGTGCCGCTTCCGATCGCTTCTGCAAACTTTCTTTCACTCCACGCGTCGCGGCGTACCCCGAGCGGCCCGTTCGCTGACACGCCGCCTCTTTTCGCCTGTCGCGGGCCTTACACCGCGCGGACTTCGATGACCTTTGCGCGGCCGGTACGCTCGGCGAGCCGGGTACGGTCCTTGACGGCACCCGCCAGCTGACCGCAAGCCGCGTCGATGTCGTCGCCACGCGTCTTGCGCACTGTCGTGACGACCCCTGCGTCGATCAACACTTGCGCAAACCGCTTGATCTGCTCGTTTTTCGAGCGCAGCAGACCCGATTCCGGGAACGGATTGAACGGAATCAGGTTGAATTTGCACGGCACGTCGCGCGTGACGGCGAGCAATTCGCGCGCGTGCGCCTCGCTGTCGTTCACGCCGTCGAGCATGCAGTATTCGAACGTGATGAAGTCGCGCGGCGCGACTTTCAGATACCGCTGGCACGCGGCCATCAGCTCGCGCAGCGGGTATTTCTTGTTGAGCGGCACGAGTTCGTCGCGCAGCGCGTCGTTCGGCGCGTGCAGCGAAACGGCGAGTGCCACGGGAAGGTCGGCGCCGAGCCGGTCCATCATCGGCACCACGCCGGACGTGGACAGCGTGACGCGCCGGCGCGACAGGCCGTAGGCGTTGTCGTCGAGCATCAGGCGCATGGCAGGCACGACGGCGTCGTAATTGAGCAGCGGCTCGCCCATGCCCATCATCACCACGTTCGTGACGACGCGCTCACCCTTGCCTTCGCCGCCCGTTGCGCGCCCGCCGGCCGTGCCGAGCGACGCGCGCAGCGCAAATTCGGCCATGCGCAACTGGCCGATGATTTCACCCGTGGTGAGATTGCGCGAGAAACCCTGTTTGCCCGTCGAACAGAACCGGCAGTTGACGGCGCACCCTGCCTGCGACGACACGCACAGCGTGCCACGCGTTTCTTCGGGGATGAAAACGGTTTCAACGGCGTTTCCGTTGCCGACGTCCACGAGCCATTTGCGCGTGCCGTCGGAGGAAATATGATCGCTGACGATGGGCGGCATCGTGATCGATGCGCGGCCCTTCAGCTTTTCGCGCAACGACTTCGCGAGATCGGTCATCCCGTCGAAGTCGGCAGCGTTGTACTGGTGAATCCAGCGCTGCAATTGCTTGGCGCGAAACGGCTTCTCTCCGAGGCTGTCGCAATACGCGACGAGACCCGCGGCGTCGAGATCGAGAAGGTTGACGGTTGGACTGCTCGTCATATCGAATCCTGCCATTCAGTGCGAGACTGCGTTCATGCAACAAGCTGCATGAACGCGAAAACCGCTCGCGCCCGCTCCTGCTGCTGTTACTACTGAACTACGAAGCGCTTAGCGCGAGTAGACGTTGACTTCCGGGAAGAAGAACGCGATTTCGACGGCTGCCGTTTCGGCTGCGTCCGAACCATGCACTGCGTTCGCGTCGATGCTGTCGGCGAAATCCGCACGGATCGTGCCCTTGTCGGCCTTCTTCGGGTCCGTTGCACCCATCAGGTCACGGTTCTTCAGAATGGCGCCTTCGCCTTCGAGAACCTGAACCTGCACCGGACCGGAGATCATGAATTCAACCAGATCCTTGAAGAACGGACGCGCAGCGTGCACAGCGTAGAACTTCTCCGCGTCGGCGCGCGACAGTTGAACCATGCGCGATGCGATGATCTTCAGGCCAGCGTTTTCGAAGCGGCTGTAGATCTGGCCGATCACGTTCTTTGCCACTGCGTCCGGCTTGATAATCGACAGGGTGCGTTCGAGCGCCATAAAAACTCCAGAAAATTAAGAGGTTACAGATTTAAATGAATCCGCTATTGTAGCATGTTCCCGTGTATGATTGCGATTGAACCCTTACGACACTGTAAGGTCCAACTTCAAACCTCGCAAACCGTTTAAGACAGTGCTAAGAAAGGGGAAACACAATGTAATCGCACGGTGTTGTGCGCCGCATTGAAACTCCCTGTTCCAGCGTTAATCTTAGGAGTGTGGGTTCGCGCGACCGGCGGCAACCGCCAGCCGGCGCCGTACGAAAAACCGTTGCAAGCCACGTCGCAACACTGCGTCTGACGCAAGGAGAAACCATGAACGAGTATCCCTATAACTTCGGCCGCGGCGGCTCCGTCACCACGGCCGAGACCCGCAACCGGGTGCTGCGCAACACCTACTGGCTGCTGGCGCTGTCGATGGTGCCGACAGTGATCGGTGCGTGGGTGGGCGTCGCCACCGGCTTCTCCCTGTTCGCCGCCACTAGCCCGGCGATGAGCATGCTCGCCTTCTTCGCGATCGCGTTCGGTTTCATGTTTGCCATCCAGAAGACGAAAGACAGCGCCGCGGGCGTGTTCGTGCTGCTCGGCTTCACGTTCTTCATGGGGCTGATGCTGTCGCGCCTGCTCAGCTTCATCCTCGGTTTTTCGAACGGGCCGCAGCTGATCATGCTCGCCTTTGGTGGCACTGGTGTGATCTTCGCCGCGATGGCAACGATCGCCACGGTCAGCAAGCGCGACTTTTCGGGCCTCGGCAAGTGGCTGTTCGTCGGCGTGATCGTGCTGCTGCTGGCTATGGTGGCGAACATCTTTCTGCAACTGCCTGCGTTGATGCTGACGGTGTCCGTGCTCGCCATCGTGATCTTCTCGGCGTACATGCTGTTCGACGTGCAGCGCGTCGTGAACGGCGGCGAGACGAACTACATCACGGCCACGCTGGCGATCTACCTCGACCTGTATAACGTGTTCGTCAACCTGCTGTCGATCCTCGGCATCTTCGGCGGCAACCGCAACTGACCGGCGCCGGCCGGCCTTGGCCGGATCGATCGCCCGCCAAAATAAAACGCCCGTGACGAGCCATCGTCGCGGGCGTTTTTTCATGCTTGCGCCCCAACGGGCGCGATCCAACCACTCAGAGAGTTAGCCAGCCAAACCCGTCTGTCTGGGTTGCGACCATCACTTCCGTCGACGCCGTACCGAGCACGCCT
>BBSL01000352.1 GCA_001319865.1 Burkholderia sp. E7m39
GATGCCGCAGTTTCGAGCGATCGAGCGACCCGAGAATGTCCGCCGCCGCGTCATTGTTCAGATGCCCGTGGTTGCCGCCGATCCGCGCCTTCAGCGACGGCGGATAGCGCGATGCCGCCAGCATCCCGACGTCGTGGTTGCATTCGAGCACGAGCGCGTCACAGCCGCTCAACACCGCGCTGATATGTGCCGTCGAGGTGCCCACGTCCGTCAGGACGCCAAGGCGCGACGCACCGTCCGAGAATACGAACTGCAACGGCTCGCGCGCGTCGTGCGGCACCGTGTACGGCAGGACGCTGAGATCGCCGATCGCCACCGCCTCGTCGCTCCAGAGCACGTGCAGGTCGATATCCGCCTCATCGGCACCGACGGCGCGCGCCGTGCCCCAGCTCATGTACAGGGGAATCGACAGCTTGCGCGCCAGCGTCAGCGCACTGCCGATGTGATCGCTATGTTCGTGGGTGATGAGAATGGCGTCGAGTTCGTCGACGCCCGCGCCCAGCCGTTCCAGCCGCCGGGCGACTTCCTTGCCCGAGAAGCCGCAGTCCAGCAGAACGCGGGTGGTCGTGGCACCGCTTTGCGCTTCGACCAGCAATGCATTGCCTTCACTGCCGCTTCCCAGACTGGCGAATCGCACGACCCGCCTTTAGTTCAGTTGCGCATGCAGCAGCGACACGATGCGCTGCGCGTCCGACGACGTATCCACTTGGCCATTCGAATCGACGACAGCCACCTGCGTCAGTGCGTCGCCCTTCGAGCGCACGTTCACGAGGAATTCCGGGCTGTCCTTCTTCGCGCTCTTGTCGTTGTAGAAGAGCTTGCCGAACAGTCCGTCGCGCTTGAGTTCCTGCATCGAGTCCGCGTAGCGCACGTAATAGATGCCCTTCTCGCGATCGCGGTTGTCGACGGTAAAGTTCGTGCGATCGAGCGCCAGCCCCACTCGCAGCCATGCGCGATCGAACGACTCAGGCAGGTCGAGCGTGGCGCCGCCAGCCGTCTTGTCGAGCTGCGCCGGCGCCACCGCCGGATGCGCATCCGTGAGCAGCTGCTTGGACTGCGCGTCGGTGAGGCCGAACTTCTGCATCAGCTTGGCGAGGAATTCGGCTTCCAGCACGGGATTGCGCGGCCGTTCGACCCAGCGCGACGATGTCTTGTCCTGCCCCGTCAGCACTTCTTCCATGGCCGAGTGCGTGATCGAAATGTCCGTGCCGCCGCTTGCGTCGCGCGAAACCAGCGTGCGGAAACTGTCGCGCGTGCCCGACGAGTATGCAAAATCGACCACGCGGCCGATTGTGCGGCGGAACCAGTCGTCCGGAATGTTGGCGCGGTTTTCGGCCCAGTCGGTCGACATGATGCCCGTCGACGGCGCGTCCGTTTTCAGCGAGAAGCCGTTTTCGGTCCAGAATTCCTGCAGCTGCGGCCACAGTTGTTCCGGCGTGCGGCCGTCCACGACGAGCCAGCGACGGTCGCCGTCACGCTCGACGTGCATCCCGAACGGGTCCTGCGCGGACGGCACACCTTCCGTCAGATTCCCCGCCGCCGTCTTCGCACGTTGCGGCGCGCCGCCGAGCGCGGTGCCCATGGGGGGCGCCTCGTAGCGCTGGTCGATCTGCGCGGCCGTCAGGTCGCTCGGCACGGCGAGCGGCGGCGCGCTCGACGTATCCTTGTAGTTCACCCGGTCCGACGCGAGCATGTCGTTCAGCGACTCGCAGCCAGAAAGCGACACAACCGTGCCAGCCGCAAGCGTCAGCGCCGCCAGGCGCGTTGCGTGGAGGGAAAGTGCGGAACGTTTCATGGGGTCCTTCGTGAAGCTAGAACGCGCTGCCGGGTTCGGTGCGGGACCGTGGGCGATATCGACGTCAGTTGAAAAAATGCCGGGAGGCGCCTGAAATGTCAGACGCTCAGCCGAGCAGCCCTGCCTCGCGCAGCGCGGTGCGCACCACGTCGTGGTAACGCGCGTCGAGCGGCGTAAGCGGCAAACGGATGCCGCCCTGAACGCGGCCCAGTTGCTGCAGTGCCCACTTCGCGGGAATCGGGTTCGATTCGATGAAGAGGTTCTTGTGCAGCGACAGCAGTTTCAGATGAATTTCGCGCGCGGTCTTCGCATCGGCGGCGATGGCCGCCTTGCACAGCTCGCTCATCAGACGCGGCGCGACGTTGGCCGTGACCGAAATATTGCCGTGGCCGCCCAGCAGCATCAACGCGATCGCCGTCGGATCATCGCCGCTGTAGATGCCGAAGTGCGCCGGCGCCGACTTGATCAGGTGTGCGGCGCGGTCGATGTTGCCCGTCGCCTCCTTCACGCCGATGATGCCCGGCACGTTCGCGAGTCGCAGAATCGTCTCGTTCGACATGTCCGCAACTGTGCGGCCCGGCACGTTGTACAGGATGACGGGCAGATCGACCGTTTCCGCGATCTTCGCGAAATGGCGGTAGATGCCTTCCTGGGTCGGCTTGTTGTAGTACGGCACGACCTGCAGCGTGGCATCGGCACCCACTTTTCTGGCCTGCTCGGTCAGCTCGATGGCTTCCGTGGTGGAATTGGCGCCGGCGCCCGCGATCACGGGAATGCGGCCCGCGGCGTGCTCGACGGCCGTCTTAACCATCAACACGTGCTCTTCGACCGACAACGTCGCTGATTCGCCGCTCGTGCCGACCACGACCAGCCCGTTCGTACCCTCTTCGATGTGCCAGTCGATCAGCTTGCGGAAAGCCGGCAGATCGAGGCTGCCGTCTTCGAGCATCGGAGTGATGATGGCGGGAATGCTGCCGCGAATCGCGACGCCGTCTTGCTGGGTGCCGTTAGCCATGAAACGCCATGAATTTGTTCAATAAACTTCGATTGTAGCGGATTAACCGGCCAAATCGTAACGCGGGGGAAGCCCCATATCTTTCGTTCTGACCGCCCCGTCGCGCTCGCGAATCGCGCAAATCCGCTGGACGTAGGCGGGGCGCGGCTCAGCAAGGAAGCCATCTTGAAATGCAACGACACGTAACAGGCCCCGAACGACGTCGAGCAATTCGCCGGGAGCCAGCAAAAAATCAGGGTTGGATGGCTTCCCGACCGTTTCGTTGCCTTGCGCGAACGTCTCGTAGATCAGCACGCCGCCGGGCGCCAACGCATCGATTAATTGGGGAAAGAGCGGACGATGCAGGTAGTTCGTCACGACGATCGCTGCGAATCGCGCGTGCGCGGCGATCGGCCACGGGCCGTTTTCGATGTCGGCGGCGATCGTTTCGAGGCCTGCGAACCCTTCCATTGAGGCCAGCGCGGCGGCATCCCGGTCAATGGCCGTGACGGGATGGCCGCGCGATGCGAAATATCGTGCGTGCCGGCCGGCCCCCGACGCCACGTCGAGCACCGCGCCGCCCGACTCGACCAGATGCGCCCAGCGCCTCACCCAACGTGACGGTTCGCCGATCGCGGCGTGGCCGCCGGCGACCGACGCGCCCGGAGTCCGGCTGTCCGTCATCAGGTGTAAGACAGGCCCATCGCCTCGCGCACGTCGCGCATCGTCTCCGATGCGAAACGGCGCGCCTTGTCGCAGCCGTCGGCGACGATCGCGCGCAGTAGCGACGGATCATCCATGTACTTCTGCGCGCGCTCGAGCATCGGCTGCTGCTCGCGCAAAATGCCTTCGATCACCGGCTGCTTGCACTCCAGGCAGCCGATGCCCGCCGAACGGCAGCCCTTCTGCACCCAGTCGTGCGTGTCCTTGTCGGTATAGACCTGATGCAGTTGCCAGACGGGACACTTGTCGGGATCGCCCGGATCGGTACGACGCACGCGCGCCGGGTCGGTCGGCATCGTGCGGACTTTCTTGGTGATCGTCTCGGCGTCTTCACGCAGGCCGATGGTGTTGCCGTACGACTTCGACATCTTCTGGCCGTCGAGGCCGGGCATGCGCGACGCTTCCGTCAGCAGCACCTGCGGTTCGACGAGAATGAGCTTGCGCGAGCCTTCGAGATAGCCGAACAGCCGCTCGCGATCGTTCATCGACAGGCTCTGCGACTCCTGCAACATCGCGCGCGCCTGTTCGAGCGCCTCGTCGTCGCCTTCCTGCTGATAAGCGTTGCGCAGTTCGTGATAGAGCTTCGCGCGCTTGCCGCCGAGCTTCTTCGCCGCTTCCATCGCCTTCTCTTCGAAGCCCGGCTCGCGCCCGTACAGATAGTTGAAGCGGCGCGCGAGTTCGCGCGTCATCTCGACGTGCGGCACCTGGTCCTCGCCGACGGGCACGAGCGACGCGCGGTACAGCAGAATGTCGGCCGCCATCAGCACCGGATAGCCGAGGAAGCCATACGTCGACAGATCCTTGTCCTTGAGCTTCTCGATCTGCTCCTTGTACGTCGGCACGCGTTCGAGCCAGCCGAGCGGCGCGCTCATGCCGAGCAGCAGCGACAGCTCCGCATGCTCGGGCACGCGGCTCTGGATGAAAAGCGTCGCCTGCGCGGGATCGATGCCCGAAGCGAGCCAGTCGATCAGCACTTCCCACACGTTCTTTTCGATCACTTCGGGCGTTTCGTAGTGCGTCGTCAGCGCGTGCCAGTCGACCACGCAGAAAAAGCACGGATACTCGGACTGCAGACGCACCCAGTTTTTCAGCACGCCGTGATAGTGGCCGAGGTGCAGCGAGCCGGTGGGCCGCATGCCGGAGAAAATACGGTCGGGGTACATGGTTTTTGGATTAGAGAAGCGAAACGAGGGGAGTCAGGATGGCCGTCACGGCCTCGTAGCCGATACCGACGAGGGGACGCAGCCAGAAGCGCGTCAACGTGCCCGTCATCACGAGCGCCATCACGATGAAGAAGCCGTAGGGCTCGAGGCGCGCGAGCATCATCGCCGGCCGCACGGGCAGCAGCGCGGTCAGCACGCGCCCGCCGTCGAGCGGGGGCAGCGGAAACAGATTCAGCACGCCGAGCACGAGATTCACGCCGACGCCTGCGCCTGCCATCCGCGTGAAGAATGGCTCGTCGACGTTCATTGCCGCGAGCCCGACGCCGAACACACCCCACACGAGCGCCTGCACGAAGTTGCACAGCGGCCCCGCCAGCGCGACCCACAGCGAGCCCCAGCGCGGATTGCGCAGATTGCCGAACGCGACGGGCACGGGCTTCGCGTAGCCGAACATGAACGCGCCGCTGGTGGCGAAGTACAGCAGCAACGGAATCGCGATGGTGCCGAGGGGATCGATGTGCCGCATCGGGTTGAACGACACGCGCCCGAGCACATAGGCGGTGTTGTCACCGAGCATGCGCGCGACGTAGCCGTGGGCCGCCTCGTGCAGCGTGATCGCGAAAATCACGGGCAACGCGTAGACGACAATGGTCTGTATCAGGGAGGAATCCATATCTCTCTATTGTAACAACGGCGCCTTGCGGCTCTGTCGGCTTTCGTTCATGCGATGTTCAGGCCGTCTCTTCGAGACCGAACGGCGCGAGCGAGCCGCGCCCCGGCCGCACCAGCACGGGTTCGTCGCCCGTCAGGTCGATCACCGTCGAAGGCTCGCACGGGCACGCGCCGCCGTCGATCACGAGATCGAGCTGCTTCTCCAGCTTTTCGCGGATTTCTTCGGGATCGTTCAGCGGCTGCGTTTCGCCCGGCAGGATCAGCGTCGAGCCGAGCAGCGGCTGGCCGAGTTCCTCGAGAATGGCGAGCGTGATTGCGTGATCCGGCACGCGCAGGCCGATGGTTTTGCGCGACGGATGCGACAGCCGGCGCGGCACCTCTTTCGTGGCTTGCAGCACGAACACGTACGGGCCCGGCGTCACGGACTTGATCAGACGATATTGGCGGTTGTCGACGAGCGCGAAGTTCGCGAGCTCGGACAGATCGCGCACGAGCAGCGACAGCAGTTGCCGCTCGTCGATGCCGCGAATGCGACGCACGCGGTCGACGGCATTCTTGTTGTCGAGCTGGCAGGCGAGCGCGTAGCTCGAATCGGTAGGTAGCGCGACCACACCGCCGCTTTCGATGATCTGCACGGCCTGCTTGATCAGGCGCGGCTGCGGATTGTCCGGATGAAGCCGAAAGTATTGGGACATGATGTCGGTCGAGAGGTCGAGAAGCCGCTGGGTACGCAGCGACGGCTCATGCAGCACCCGTGCCTGCGCACGGCGAAACCAGAGCTTACAGCCAACGTTCCCAGACGGGCGTCAGATCCGACGGCAGGGGAGGCAAACTGCCCAGATCGACGCGACCTTCGCCCGCCGCGTGAAAATCCGAACCGCGCGAGGCCTCGAAGCCGAAACGCCGCGCGACGTCCGCATATTCGCGGTACTGATCGGGCGTGTGACTGCCCGTGACGACCTCGATGGCCTTGCCGCCCAGATCGATGAACTCGCCGAACAGCGCGTCGAATTCGGTGGGCGTGTAGGCGTAGCGGCCCGGATGCGCGATCACCGCTTCGCCGCCCGCCGCCTGTATCCATTTGACGGCGTCGGCGAGCTTCGACCAGCGGTGCGCCACGTAACCCGGCTTGCCGTCGCCGAGATAGCGGTTGAATACGTCCTGCGTGTTTTCCGCGTAGCCGTTCTCGACCATGAAACGCGCGAAGTGCGTGCGCGAAATCATGTCGGGGTTCGACACGAACTTCAGCGCACCCTCATACGCGTTGGGAATGCCGAGCGCCGCGAGCTGCTCGCCGATCGCTTCGGCCCGCGCGGCGCGGCCGTTGCGCGTGCGATAAAGCCCTTCGACCAGTTCCTTGCAGGCAGGGTCGACATGCAAGCCGACGACATGAACCGTGCGCGAGGCCCACGTCACGGAGATTTCGACGCCGCTCAGATACCGCATGCCGAGCGCCTCGGCGGCTTCGCGCGCCTCGACCTGGCCAGCGATCTCGTCATGATCGGTCAATGCCCACAGCGTCACGCCGCCTGCGTGCGCGCGGCGCGCGACTTCGGCCGGCGCAAAGGCGCCGTCGGAGACGGTGGAGTGGCAATGCAGGTCGGCGTTCATCATTTTCTTGGTAGCGTGATGATCCATTTTACTGCAATGCAGTAAGCGGACGCAGACGTTTCATCGCGGCCAATTCAGAACGTCCGCTACGCGCAAAACGCCTCGATCAGCGCAGCGACTTGCTCCGGCTGATCGTGATGAACCATATGACCGGCGTCGTCGATAATCGCTTCGCGCCAGTCGGCGAACGCC
>BBSL01000353.1 GCA_001319865.1 Burkholderia sp. E7m39
CTGCGCGGGGCGGCCCGGCAGTCCGGCAGGCTCGTCGAACGAACGCTCAGGCGCAATGGCCGCCGAGCCATGCTGCACGCGTGCGTAGAGCGCCTGCGCGGCCGCCGCTTTCAGGGCAGGCGCGGATTCGCGCAGAATTGCCAGCGCTTCGGCGCGCGCGCAGATCAGGGCTTGGGGACGGATGGAGTCGGCGGAATGCATCGCGGGACGGCACGTCGGCGCAAAGGACGAAACCCGCGATTCTGGCACAACGCGACGCGCGCGCAGCGTCCGCACGGGCTGATGGCACAACCGTTTACAATACGCGATTCGGCCATGCCGCGCGGGCGGTCGCCGTTGCGCACCGCGCGGCGCGCACAAACGCCCCGCGACGACAGCACCCATCGATGCATCGGACCAGAGGAGACACCGTGGCAATCTACAAGCTGGGCGACGCCGCCCCGACCATCCACGAAAGCGTGTTCGTCGCGGACACCGCGACCATCATCGGCAAGGTGACGCTGGAGGAAAACGCGAGCGTCTGGTTCGGCGCGTCGATTCGCGGCGACAACGAGCCGATCACCGTCGGCAACGGCACTAACATACAGGAAGGCGCCGTCCTGCACGCCGACCCCGGCTTCCCGTTGACGCTCGAAGCCAACGTGACGGTCGGCCATCAGGCGATGCTGCACGGTTGCACGGTGAAGGAAGGCGCGCTGATCGGCATTCAGGCCGTGGTCTTGAATGGGGCGGTAATCGGCCGCAATTGTCTGGTTGGCGCAGGGGCCGTCGTTACCGAAGGCAAGGTTTTTCCTGACAATTCTCTGATTCTCGGGTCGCCCGCAAAGGTCGTCCGGGAATTGACTGAAGCAGATATCAAAGGCCTACAGCGCGCCGCGGCCATTTACGTGGAGCGCAGGGATTATTTCAAGGCGCAACTCGTGCGCATCGGCTAGCCCGACCGCACGACGCGCCACGCGCGGCTTTCGCACCGCGCGGTTCGACCGAGGAAAAGTTGTGAGCGACCAGTTGCAAAAATTCATGTTCAGCGCGGCGCCCGTTCGTGGCGAGATCGTTTCACTGCGCAATACGTGGCAGGAAGTGCTGACGCGGCGGAGCTATCCGACGCCCGTGCGGAATGTGCTCGGCGAAATGATGGCCGCGTGCGCGCTGCTGTCGGCGAATCTCAAGTTCGACGGCACGCTGATCATGCAGATCTTCGGCGACGGCCCGGTGAAAATGCTCGTCGTGCAGTGCAACTCGGATCTCTCAATGCGCGCGACCGCGAAATTCTCCGGCGACGCCGCGCACACCATTCCCGACGACATCACGCTGATCGAGCTTCTCAACACGAGCGGCCACGGCCGTTGCGTGATCACGCTCGATCCGCAGAACAAGGTGCCGGGCCAGCAGCCGTATCAGGGCATCATCCCGCTCGCGGGTGAGGACGGGCCGCTGAAGTCGATGGCGGAAGTGCTCGAACACTACATGCGCCATTCCGAGCAGCTCGACACCCGCATGTGGCTGGCTGCGAACGGCGAGCGCGCCGTGGGCATGCTGCTGCAAAAGCTGCCCGGCGACGGCGGCATCGTTCCGCATCCGGGCGAGCTCGACGCCGATACGTGGGACCGTGTCTGCACGCTCGGCGGCACGCTGACGCACGACGAACTCCTCACGGAAGAACCGAACACGCTGTTCCGGCGCCTTTTCTGGCAGGAAAACGTCCAGCATTTCGAACCGGCGAGAACGCGCTTCGAGTGCAGTTGTTCGCGCGTGCGCGTCGGCAACATGCTGAAAATGCTGGGTCGCGAAGAGGTCGACAGCGTGATCGAGGAGCGCGGCCACGTCGAGATTCACTGCGAGTATTGCAACCAGCGCTATGAGTTCGACCCCGTCGACGTCGCGCAACTTTTCGTCGCAAGCGGGCTCTCACAGGGAGTGGCGCCCGCCGCCGACCAGCGGCACTGAGCGCACCTGCAGGCGCCGCCCTATCCGCATGCGGATGCACAGCTCACGGATGGCGGCGCTTCAGGTTCGGGCCCGGCGGTTCCTGGAAGGCTCGCCGCCTGTTGCTTAGGTATCCGACGGATGGAGATCGACATGAAAATCCGCACGTTGTTGCCGCACTCTTTTCACAAGATAGCCGCGCTGGCGCTCGTGGCGGGAACGGCCGCACTGTCGGGATGCATGATGGACCCGCGCGGCCCGTCGCCGATCTATAGCCGCCTGCCTGCCGATCAATCGGGCATCGCCGCGATCGCGCAGCCGCTTACGCCGGAAGAGCGCGCCCGATACGATGCAATCGACAGGCAGGTGATGGCCGAGCAGAACCAGGCAATGGCCGACGCCGCCGCCGCGCAGGCGTGGTCGCGGTACTACGCCCCGCCCGTATCCGTCTTCGGCAGCTATTCCAGCGGCGGATGGGGGCACGGCTGGGGAACGGGGATCGGATACGGTTATGCGCCGGGCTGGGGTTGGGGCTGGTAAGCGCACGCTCTGCGTAATGCCGGCGCAACGCTGCCGTCGAGTGCTCCCATCAGAAGAAAAAAAGGCGCGGTTCATTGCTGAACCGCGCCTTTTTCATTGAACCGGCCAAAGCGGGCATTTAGCCCGACTTCTTCTCCTTCGCATCCTTTTTCGCGTGCTTGCGATCGGGCTTCGCACGCGACTCCGGGTTCGGCACCACACGCAACGGCGCGCCCGTAATTTGCCCGCGTGTCGACGTATTCGACTGCGGCACGTTCGCTCCCGTCAGCGGCGCGTTCGGTGAAACGAACTGCACGAATACCTCGCTGTCCTTCACCATGCCCATTTCGTAGCGGGCGCGCTCTTCGACGGCAGCCGTGCCGTTCTGCAGATCCTGCACTTCGCCCTGGATGCGTTCGTTGCGCTCTTTCTCGTCGGCGTTCTTTTTCAGCTGTTGCGCGAGTTCCTGCTGAAGCTCGTGGACACGCAGCCAGCCGCCGTGGCCCCACCACAGCGGATATTGGATCAGCACCAGCAGAACGAGCAAGACGACGGTGACGAGCCGCATGAAATGAATTGCAGGGTTGAATACGCGCCGCCCTGCGCTGTACGCAGGGCGGCAAAGGTGAATCAGTAGCGAAGCATAACCGGTTTAACGGTTAATGAGACGGAAATGTTGACAGGAAGCGTCACTCTCGCCTGCCAACGGCCTCGAATGCGACATCACTGGGACGGAAATCAGCGCAGGTTGTAGAACGCCGACTTGCCCGGATAGCTGGCGATATCGCCGAGATCTTCCTCGATACGCAGCAGCTGGTTGTACTTCGAGATGCGGTCGCTGCGCGATAGCGAACCCGTCTTTATCTGTCCGGCGTTCAGGCCGACCGCGATGTCTGCAATCGTCGAATCTTCCGTTTCGCCCGAGCGATGCGAGATCACCGCCGTGTAGCCCGCGCGCTTGGCCATTTCGATGGCCGCGAAGGTTTCCGTCAGCGTACCGATCTGGTTGATCTTGATCAGGATCGAATTCGCGATGCCCTTCTCGATGCCTTCCTTCAGGATGCGCGTGTTCGTCACGAACAAATCGTCGCCGACCAGCTGGATCTTCTTGCCGAGCTTGTCGGTGAGGAGCTTCCAGCCTTCCCAGTCGCTTTCGTGCATGCCGTCTTCGATCGACACGATCGGAAACTTGTCGGCGAGCGTGGCCAGGTAGTCCGTGAATTCCGCCGACGACAGCTGCAGGCCCTCGCCCGCCAGCTGGTACTTGCCATCGTGGTAGAACTCGCTCGCCGCGCAGTCGAGCGCGAGCAGCACGTCTTCACCGGCGCGGTAGCCGGCCTTTTCGATCGCCTGCAGGATGGTCGACAGGCATTCGTCGTTGCTGCCGAAGTTCGGCGCGAAGCCGCCTTCGTCGCCGACTGCCGTGCTCATGCCGCGATCCGACAGGATCTTCTTCAGCGCGTGGAAGACTTCGGCGCCGCAACGCAGCGCTTCGCGGAACGTCGGCTGGCTGACGGGGACGATCATGAATTCCTGGATGTCCAGGCTGTTGTTCGCGTGCGCGCCGCCGTTGACGATGTTCATCATCGGGACGGGCAATTGCATCGCGCCCGAGCCGCCGAAGTAGCGGTATAGCGGCAAGCCGGCTTCTTCAGCGGCAGCCTTCGCGACGGCCATCGACACGGCCAGCATCGCGTTCGCACCCAGGCGCGACTTGTTGTCCGTGCCGTCCAGTTCCAGCAGCGTCTTGTCGAGGAAAGCCTGCTCGGAAGCGTCGAGACCCATGATCGCTTCGGAGATTTCGGTGTTGATGTGCTCGACGGCCTTCAGCACGCCCTTGCCGCTGTAGCGGCCCGTTTCGCCGTCGCGCAGTTCGATCGCTTCACGCGAGCCCGTCGACGCGCCCGACGGCACAGCCGCGCGGCCCATCGTGCCCGATTCGAGCAGCACGTCGCATTCGACGGTAGGGTTGCCTCGCGAATCGAGAATCTCGCGACCGATGATATCTACGATAGCACTCATGGTTTCCTCTGAAATGACGATGAATTCTTAAGGTGAGACGTCCGATTCGCTAAGACCGCGTGCGGCCGGACGCGTTCGACGACCATCGGATTGAATCACGCGCGTGTCGCCGGACAGCAGCAACACGCGCGTGTGTTTGCATCAGTTGAAATCGTTCTCGAGGAACGGTGTGCGCTTCACGGCCTGATCGAGCGTCATCAGCGTCTCGAGCAGATCGGCCATGCGATGCAGCGGCACGGCATTCGGACCGTCCGATTTGGCTTCGGCCGGGTTCGGGTGCGTTTCCATGAAGAGGCCCGCGACACCCGTGGCCACGGCGGCGCGCGCCAGCACGGGGACGAACTCGCGCTGGCCGCCCGAACTCGTGCCCTGCCCGCCCGGCAATTGCACCGAGTGGGTTGCGTCGAACACAACGGGCGCACCCGTTTCGCGCATGATCGCGAGCGAGCGCATGTCCGACACGAGGTTGTTATAGCCAAACGACACGCCGCGCTCGCACGCCATGAAGCGGTCTTCCGAGAGACCGGCTTCACGCGCCGCATCGCGCGCCTTGTCGATCACGTTCTTCATGTCGTGCGGCGCGAGGAACTGGCCTTTCTTGATGTTGACGGGCTTGCCCGAGCGCGCGCACGCGTGAATGAAGTCCGTCTGACGGCACAAGAATGCAGGCGTTTGCAGCACGTCGACGACGGCAGCAACCTGCTCGATTTCGTGCTCGCTGTGGACGTCCGTCAGAACCGGCACACCCAGCTGACGCTTCACTTCGGACAGGATGCGCAAACCCTCACCCATTCCCAGGCCGCGGAACGACTTGCCACTGCTGCGATTCGCCTTGTCGTACGAAGACTTGTAGATAAACGGAATCTTCAGCTTCGCGCAGATTTCCTTCAGCTTGCCGGCCGTGTCGATGGTCATCTGTTCGGATTCGACGACACAGGTGCCCGCGATCAGGAAAAACGGCTTGTCGAGGCCGATTTCGAAATCGCCCAGTTTCATACTTTCTCCTCGACGCTCGCCTCGCGGTGAGCGCGCGCCGCTTCGACGAATGCTTTGAAGAGCGGGTGGCCGTCGCGCGGCGTCGACGTGAATTCGGGGTGGAACTGGACGCCGACGAACCACGGGTGCATCGAACGCGGCAGTTCCATCATTTCCGGCAGATCTTCGCTCGGAGTACGGGCGCTGATGATAAGACCGCCCGCTTCGAGCTGGGGCACGAAGCGGTTATTGACTTCATAACGGTGACGGTGACGCTCGTTCACATCCTTGCCGTAGATCTCTTCGGCCATCGTGCCCGGCTTGATCGGGCAACGCTGCGAACCGAGGCGCATCGTGCCGCCCAGATCGGATTCTTCCGTACGCTTCTCAACCTTGCCTTCGCGGTCGTACCACTCGGTGATCAGTGCGACGACGCGATTCGGCGTTTCCTGGTCGAACTCCGTGCTGTTGGCATCCTTCAGGCCGACGACGTCGCGCGCGAATTCGATGACGGCCAGCTGCATGCCGAGACAGATACCGAGGTACGGCACCTTCGCTTCGCGTGCGTAGCGGATCGCCTTGATCTTGCCTTCCGTGCCGCGACGGCCGAAGCCGCCCGGCACCAGCACGGCATCGAGATGCTTGAGACTGTCGACGCCGTTTTCTTCCAGCTCTTCGGAATCGATGTATTCGATGTTGACCTTGGTCGACGTGTGGATCGACGCATGGCGCAGCGCTTCGATCAGCGACTTGTACGACTCCGTCAGTTCGACATACTTGCCGACCATGCCGATCGTCACTTCGCTCTTCGGGTTTTCGAGCTTCTCGACCATTTCCGACCAGATCGACAGATCGGCCGGCTTCGCGCTCAGCTTCAGCTCTTCGCAGATCAGCTCGTCGAGGCCCTGGTCGTGCAGCATTTGCGGAATCTTGTAGATGCTGTCGACGTCCCACACCGAGATCACGGCGTCTTCCGGCACGTTCGAGAACATCGAGATCTTCGCGCGCTCGTCGTCGGGGATGCGGCGGTCGGCGCGGCACAGCAGCACGTTCGGATAGATACCGATTTCGCGCAGCTTCTGCACGCTGTGCTGCGTCGGCTTGGTCTTGAGTTCGCCCGCGGTGGCGATGAACGGCACCAGCGTCAGATGCACGAAGCATGCGCTGTTGCGGCCAAGACGCAGGCTCATCTGACGCGCGGCTTCGAGGAACGGCAGCGATTCGATGTCACCCACCGTGCCGCCCACTTCGACGATTGCCACATCCGGCTCGCCGCACGTCGCGGATGCCGCGCCGCGTTCGACGAATGCCTGGATTTCGTTCGTGATGTGGGGGATGACCTGCACCGTCTTGCCGAGATAGTCGCCGCGGCGTTCCTTGCGGATCACCGATTCGTAAATCTGGCCCGTGGTGAAGTTGTTGGCCTTGCGCATCTTCGTGCTGATGAAGCGCTCGTAGTGGCCGAGGTCGAGATCCGTTTCAGCGCCGTCTTCCGTCACGAACACTTCGCCGTGTTGAAACGGGCTCATCGTGCCGGGGTCGACGTTGATGTAAGGATCTAGCTTGAGGAGGGTGACTTTCAGACCGCGCGATTCGAGGATCGCGGCGAGGGAAGCGGCGGCAATACCCTTGCCGAGGGAAGAAACTACGCCGCCGGTGACGAAAACATATTTGGTCATCGCTGGATGCTCGCGGGAAAAACGGATTATACCCGAACGTCTGCTTCCAGCCCAGACCAGGGGCGGCTCCTTCGAGGCGATCGAACGTGCTTTTCGGCGCGTATACAGCCCGGTCGGACTCGGACAAAACGACAGCCACCGCACGCCGGAGGGCGGCGTCATTCGAGCCCGTGCAGCAGACGTTGCACGGCGCGCGCCGTCTCGATGGGCCGCTCCATCGGGAACAGGTGGCTGCCCTCGATCCATTCGAAATGCTCGCCTGTCATTCGCCGCGTCGCATGGAGTCCCGCCTGGCGCACTTCCCGCGAGCGGGTGCCGGCGACGAAGCCGACCGGAACGGGCGCGCCGCGCGACAAACGGCCGCCGAACGTATGCGGCAAGGTCTTGTAAATGCGGTATTCCGTCTGCCGGTCGAAGGCCAGTTCGCGCGTGCCATCCGCGCCCGTCTGCGGAATGCCGAAGTCGATGTAGTCCGACAGCACGCGCTCGTCCCAACGGGCGAACGCGGGCTTCGAGTGAAAGTGCCGCCACGCCTCGTCGCGGCTGCCCCAGCGTGTGCGGCGCGTGCGCGTTGCGGCGGCGGGCGACAGCCGCTCGTCCAGGCCCGTCCATTGCGAGACGCGCAGCATGTTGCTGCGCCAGCCCGCGATAACGGGCGAATCAAGCATCACGACGCCGCGCACCCATTGTGGTTTCCTGAGCGCGGCCATCAGCGACAGATAGCCGCCCAGCGAATGCCCGACGAGCCAAACCGGGTTCACATAGGCACGCTCGATGTCATCCAGCAACTCCTCGACGAGATGAGGCCAATCGCGCGTCACGGGATAGCGCGCGTCATGTCCGATCCGTTCGATGAAACGCATGTCGTAGTCGTCTGCGAGTTCGGCGAAGATCGTCCGATAGACGGACGCAGGAAATCCGTTCGCATGCGAGAAATGGATGATGTTTTTCAAGCGCTACTGCCTCCGTTCGAATTTATTCTGTATCGCGCTGCCGGGTTGTCTCATCTATCCATCCAGTAGCGGCGATGCGTCTGCCGATAGCGCTCGAGCGACAGCGTCGCGCCGCCTGCGTCGATGCGCGCGGCGCCGTCCTCGTCGCTGCGGGAAAGCGCGATGCCGCGCGCCCGAAACCGTTCGAAGACGCTTGCGTACGGATGGTGAAAACGGTTGCGATAGCCTACCTGAAATACCGCAATGGACGGCCCGATAGAATCGAGGAACGGCTCGGTCGACGAAGTCTTGCTGCCGTGATGCGGCACAAGCAGCACTTGCGCGCGCAACGCGGCGCGCTCACGCGCCAGCAGCACTCGCTCGACGGGGGCTTCGATGTCGGCGGCCAACAAGGCAGTCAGCCGTTCTTCATGCGCTTGCGCTTGCGCTTGCACTTGTCCTTGCCCGTCCGTTCCAACGGGCGTACCGTGACGCGCGCTCGCCGCCGCGCTCACGCGCAGCACGCAGCAATGCGCATTCGGCTTGCCCTGGAGCGGACCCGCGTCCGGCCACAGGATCGCGAAGTCGACGCCATCCCATTGCCAGTGCTGACCCGCTGCGCAGCGCACGGTCTGCGCGCCCTTTTCGCCGGCATGGCGCCAGAGCGGATGTGTCGGCGCAAGACCGCCCAGCAGTTGCCGCACTTCGACGCCGTCGAGCACGGCGGGCACGCCGCCCGAGTGATCGGAGTCCGCGTGACTGACGACGAGCGTATCGAGCGATGCTATGCCCGCCGCCTGCAGATACGGCACGACGATGCGCTCCCCCGCGTGGGTCGACTCGGGGCCCGGCCCGGCGTCGAACAGCAGCACGTGGCGGGCTGTCTCGACGAGGATGGACGAACCCTGTCCGACGTCGAGCGCCGTGAGGCGGAACGCTCCTTCGGCGGGCGCCGCCGACGCGGGTGCAAGGAGCGGCAGCCATGCCAGCGGCGCGGCCCAACGCAACGGCCAGCCGGCCGGCGCGAGACACCACGCAACACCGATCGCGGCAGCGGCCATGGCCCAGGCGCCAGGCTGCGGCAATTGCCACACCGTCCATGGCGGCCCCGACAGCAACTGGAGCCCTGCCGCGAGCCCTTCGAGCAGATGATGCGCAAAGCGAAAAGCGAATGCATCGAACGGCGCGGGCAGCGCGATTCCAGCCAGCACGGCGGGCGTCACGAACACGCTGACCCACGGAATCGCGAAGGCGTTCGCGACGGGGCCAACTAGCGGAATCTGCGAAAAGAAGCAGACGGTGAGGGGCGCCAGCGCGACCGTCACCGCGAACTGCACGCGCGCGCCGCTGCGCATCCGCTCGACCAAAGCTTGGGCGCAGCTGCCCAGCGCATGCGCGCACCGCGCTGCGAGCGAACGCTCGACGCCTTCGTCCGGCGACGAACCCGACTCCGCGCGACGCGCGACACGCGGGTGTCCTGACGTCGCGAACAGAATCGCGCCGACCGCGCAGAACGACAGCCAGAATCCCGCCGACAGCACTGCCCACGGATCGACCAGCAACACGAGCCCCAGTGCCCACGCCAGCACGACGGAAGGCGCGATGCGCCGTCCGCCCATCTGGCCGAGCGCAATGACGCCCGCCATCCACAACGCCCGCTGCGCGGGCACGTTAAAACCCGCCAGCGCCGCGTGAAAAGCGGCGAACAGCGCGCCGCTGCCGATCGCCACCTTCTGCGCGGGCACGATCAATGGCAAGCCGCCGCCGACAAAAAATGACCGCCGCCACAGCATGCCCGCCAGCCAACCCGCGAGACCGGCGGCAAAGCCGATGTGCAAGCCGGATATCGCGACAAGGTGGCTCGTGCCCGTGCGCCGCATCAGCAGCCAATCGGCGGCGCTGACGGCGTCCTGCGCCCCGATGGCGAGCGCGACGACAATGCCCATGTGCGGCGCGTCGGCGAGCACGGCGGCGATGCGTTCGCGGATCATCCAGCGCCAGCCGTCGACCGTCACGCCGATGCCCTGCGCCCTTCCCTTTAGCCGCGCGGCCTGCAGCGGCGCGCTGACGTAGCCGGTGGCGCGCAAGTCGCGAGCGAACAGCGCGGCTTCGGCGTCGCGCACGCCCCAGTTGGCATTGCCGTGTGGACGCTTGAGCCGCACGATCAGTCGCCAGTGCGAACCCGGCTCGAGCGCGGGCGGCGGTGCGTCTTGCGCGATCCACGACAATTGCAGCGTGCGCGGAAAGCGCTCGACGGATGCATCGGCGGATTCGACAGCGAAAAGGAAGCGCGTACCGTCCGCGCTGCGCGTGGACAGCCCCTTGACCCAACCGCGCACGACGATGTCGCGCCCTTCCCACGCATGCGGCAATTCGAACGCAAGCCGCGTCTGCGCGCGCCACGCCGCATAGCCGAAGCCGACGCAAGCAGCCGCGACCAGCAGCATGCACCAGCCCGCCGCGCGCACGCACCCTGCGCCGCCGGGTCTCAAGCACACAAATCCGATGCACGGCAAGACGAAAGCGCCCGCGGCCAGCACGAGCCAAGCGAGGCCCTCAGGCAGCGAAGCTTGCTGCTGCAACCACACGATGCCCAACGCAAATCCGCACCACACTGCCCGCATGCCACCTCCGCGCAAGATGCTCGCACCGCGCGTGGCATTTTCATCAGGGATCCGAATCATCTGAAACGAAGTGCCGGCCGCGCAAGCCAGACACCGATTATGCAGGGTAAAGGGCGAGCCGCGGCAAGGCGGCGTGTGCATTGGCCGTTGTGCCTATCGCCAGTTCGCTTTTGTCGATGCCGCGCTGCCCGGCAAGGATCGCGCCGATAGCGGGAATCTGGTCCGGCGTGTTGCGTTGTTTGTAGCGCCACGACGGCGCGATGTCGGGCGCATCGGTTTCGACGACGAGGGCATCGAGCGGCAACTGCGCCGCGAGCCGCCGGATCTGCAGCGCGCGCTCGAACGTCACGTTGCCGCCGAAACCGAGATGCATGCCTTGGTCGATGAACGCCTGCGCCTGCTGAAAGCTGCCGTTGAAGGCGTGCGCGATGCCGCGATGCACCTGATGGCGCCGCAAGCCCTTCAACACCTGATCCTGCGACTTGCGCACGTGGCAGATCACGGGCAGATCGAACTCGCGCGCGAGCTTCAGCTGCTCGTTGTAGTAGAACTGTTGGGTTTCGTCGTCGAGCCCCGGCACGAAATAGTCGAGCCCGATTTCGCCGAGTCCGACGAACAACGGATCATCGAGACTGGCCTCGATCTCCATGCGCAGCACGTCGAGATCGGCGGGTTGCGCCTGCGGCGTGAAGAGCGGGTGAATGCCGAGCGCGTAGGCGCCGCCTTTCACCCGGTGTGCCAATTCGCGCACCGTCGAAAAGTTGCTGCGCGCGATGCCGGGAATCACGATCCGGCTCACGCCCGCTTCGAGCGCCGCACCGGCGACCTCGTCGCGGTCGGCGTCGAATTCGGAAGCGTCGAGATGACAGTGCGTATCGATCCACATGCGCGCGGCCTCGTTTCGATGAGTTCCGTTGAAACGCGGGTTGCGCTTCAGACGGGCACGGACGGCTCCTCGTACAGCACGCCGTCGCGCAGACGCATCGTCCGGTCGCAGCGCGCCGCCAGATCGGGATCATGCGTGACGATGACGAAGCTCGTGGACAGCGTGTTCGACAACTCCAGCATCAGGTTGAACACCGTGTCCGCCGTGCCGCCGTCGAGGTTGCCCGTCGGCTCGTCGGCGAGCACGCAGGCGGGCTTGGTGACCAGCGCGCGCGCAATCGCGACGCGCTGGCGCTCGCCGCCCGACAACTCGCCCGGACGATGCTTCGCACGATGCGCGAGCCCTACGCGCTCCAGCATGTCGAGTGCCTGCTTGCGCGCGTCGTCCGTCGTCATGCGGCGGATGCGCAGCGGCATCGCGACGTTGTCGAGCGCGGTGATTCGGGCAGCAGGTGATGAAACTGGT
>BBSL01000354.1 GCA_001319865.1 Burkholderia sp. E7m39
TCGCGCTCCGAGAGCTTCGTAAACGGCTTGCCCATCACTTCGACGTGCCCGGCGCTCGGATCATCGAGGCCGCCCAGCACGTGCAGCAGCGTGCTCTTGCCCGAGCCCGACGCGCCGACGATCGCCAGTTTCTCGCCGCGCCGCACGGACAGTTGCGTATTGTTCAGCACCTGCACGTTCAGGCCGCCCTGAATGAACGACTTCGAAATGGCCGTCGCTTCGAGCACGTAGGGATGCAGCGCCGCTTCCTGGGATGCCATGAGGTTATTGTTCGGACGATCATTCATAACGCAGCGCCTCCGCCGGGCGGACCTTGGCGCCGCGCCAGCTCGGATACAGCGTGGCGAGACACGACAGCAGGAAGGCGATCACGCCGATCCTGATCACGTCGCCGGGCACGAGTTCCGACGGCAGCTCGCTGATGAAATACACCGACGGCGGCAAAAACTGCACGTGCAGCAGATGCTCGATCATCGGCACGAGCCACGGAATGCTCCACGCGATCAGGCAGCCAAGCGCGACGCCGATGCCCGTGCCGACGAAGCCGATCGTCATGCCCTGCACGACGAAAATCTTCATGATCGAACTGGGATGCGCGCCGAGCGTGCGCAGGATCGCGATGTCCGCCTGCTTGTTGGTCACCGTCATCACCAGCGACGAAACGAGATTGAACGCTGCCACCGCGATGATCAGCGTGAGGATGATGAACATCATGCGCTTTTCGATCTGCACCGCCGAGAACCACGTCTTGTTCTGCTGCGTCCAGTCGCGGATGTACAGGTCGCCCGACAGCGTGCGCGCCAGTTGATGCGCGACTTCCGGCGCGCGCTGCATGTCCTTCAGGCGCAGGCGCACGCCTGTCGGCGCGGGCAGGCGGAACAGCGCCTGCGCGTCCTTGATGTTGATGAGCGCGAGCGTGCTGTCGTACTCGTAGTGGCCGGACTCGAACACGCCGACGACGTTGAACTGCTTCAGGCGCGGCAGCAGGCCGGCCGGCGTCATCGTGCCTTCGGGCGCGACGAGCGTGATCTTGTCGCCTGGCATCACGCCGAGATTCGCGGCGAGGTCCGCGCCGAGCACGATGCCGAACTCGCCCGGTTTCAGGTCGTTGAGGCTGCCCGCCTTCATCTCCTTGCCGATATCCGACACTTCGGGCTCAAGCGACGGCTCGACGCCGCGCAGCGCGACGCCGCTCACGGCGTCCTGGCGCGTGAGCAGCGCCTGCGCCTCGACGTACGGCGCGGCGCCGATCACTTCCTTGTTCTGCTTCGCTTCCTGGGCGGTCAGCTGCCAGTTCGGCATCGAGCCCGTCGGCGAAAAAATCTCGACGTGGGCGAGCACCGACAGCATGCGGTCGCGCACTTCTTTCTGGAAGCCGTTCATCACCGACAGCACGACGATCAGCGCCGCGACGCCGAGCGCGATGCCCGACATCGACACGAGCGCGATGAACGAGATAAAGCCGTTACCCGTGGTGCGTTTGCCGGCGCGCGTGTAGCGCCAGCCAATCTGCCATTCGTATGGAAGTTTCAAGCGAGTCCTTTTTCAGCGTGATTGCGCTGGTCTGCCATTGCGTGCCGGCGCGCGGCCTGGAGCGCAAACGCTCGCGGACACACGCACGCCGTCTCGATTGGGCGCGAACGGCGGCCGATGGTTCCGGAACGCGATGGTTCCGGCACGGATTTCCGCGCGCGTCGCTCGTCGTCTTCTGCCCGCTTCGGACAAGCGGTGCAGCCGTGCGAGGCTTCGCGCGATCGCCGTCCGGTCGTTGCCCAAGCGTTGCGCGAATTGTACGCGCCGTGGCACGCGCCGCCGTTTTCGCCTCGCGCGACACGCGCCGCCATCGCGGATCAACGGGGCGAAGTTTGCCATACAATGCGCAGCATCATGAACGCCAACCGACTGCATCTGCTTCTGCCGTTCGCGCTGCCCGCCGCGGCCGACGCCTCCACCGCACTGCATTCCCTCGACACGCCCGCGCTCGACAAGCTGGTCGCGCGCGCGACGCTCGTCGAACGCGTGATCGGCGAAGACTTCCAGCGCACGCTGCCGCACGAACGCTGGGTTGCGCGCAGCTTCGGCGCGGTGTCCGCGGGCACGGCTGCCGCCGACGAGGCACCCCTCGCGCCCTACATGCTGCTCGCCGACGGCGGCCATCCCGGCGACGCCACCTGGGCGTGCGTTCAGCCCGTGCACGTGCGCATCGCGCACGACCATCTGGTGCTGATCGATCCCGCCTCGCTGGAACTCTGCGACGACGACGCGCGCGCGCTGCTCGACACCGCCCGTCCGTTGATCGAGGAACTCGGCGTGCGGATGGAGGCGCCGCATCCCGCGCGCTGGTATCTGTCGAGCGCAACCTTCGGCACGCTGGCGGGCGCCTCGCCGTTGCGCGCGAGCGGCCGCAACATCGAAATCTGGCTGCCGCACGAAGCGCACACGGGTGAGCGCTCGCGCGCGTGGATGAAGC
>BBSL01000355.1 GCA_001319865.1 Burkholderia sp. E7m39
GCCCCGCACAGGGGCAACGCGCGCGCCGCGCAGGCGAAACGCGAATGCCAGCGACATGGCAAGCGCACGGCGGCAACGCACGCGCCACGCAGGCCTGACGGAAACCACACCCAAACCGCCTATAATTTCACCTTTTAAAGCCCCTCAGAAAGAAAGCCAAAATGGAAGCGGAACGCCTCAACTCGATCGAATCCTCTCTGGCCGACCTGCGCGCTCGCGCAGGCGAGCTCCGGGGGTATCTTTGACTACGATGCCAAATCGGTAAGGCTTATCGAAGTCAACAAGGAACTCGAAGACCCGAACGTCTGGAACGACTCGCAGCACGCGCAGGCGCTCGGAAAGGAAAAGAAGCTGCTCGAAGGCGTCGTCGAGGTGCTCGGCTCGCTCGAAAACGACCTGCGCGACACGCAGGAACTCTTCGACATGGCGCGCGAGGAAAATGACGAGGACACCCTCGTCGCGTGCGAAGAAGACGTCGCCAAACTGACGGCCCGCGTCGAAGACATGGAGTTCCGCCGGATGTTCTCGAATCCGGCTGACCCCAACAACGCCTTCATCGATATCCAGGCAGGCGCCGGCGGCACGGAAGCGTGCGACTGGGCGTCGATGCTGCTGCGCCAGTATCTACGTTACTGCGAGCGCAAAGGCTTCAAGGCCGAAGTGCTCGAAGAATCGGAAGGCGACGTTGCCGGCATCAAGAGCGCGACGATCAAGGTCGAAGGCGAATACGCATACGGCTTCCTGCGCACGGAAACGGGCATTCACCGCCTCGTGCGCAAGTCGCCGTTCGACTCGTCGGGCGGCCGCCACACGTCGTTCTCGTCGGTGTTCGTGTATCCGGAAATCGACGAGTCGTTCGAAGTCGACATCAACCCGGCCGATCTGCGCATCGACACCTACCGCGCTTCGGGCGCGGGCGGTCAGCACATCAACAAGACCGATTCCGCCGTGCGTATCACGCACTTGCCGTCGGGCATCGTCGTGCAGTGCCAGAACGACCGCTCGCAGCACCGCAACCGCGCGGAAGCCATGGCCATGCTGAAGTCGCGCCTGTACGAGGCCGAAATGCGCAAGCGCCAGTCGGAGCAGGACAAGCTCGAAGCGGGCAAGTCGGATGTGGGCTGGGGCCATCAGATCCGCTCGTACGTGCTCGACAACAGCCGCATCAAGGATCTGCGCACCAACGTCGAAATCAGCAACACGAAGAGTGTGCTCGATGGCGACCTGGACGCATTCATCAGCGCAAGCCTGAAACAGGGCATCTAGGCGCGCACCGGCGCGGCAGATTCTGCCGCGCCGCATTTTTTTCACTGCCTGCGCCCCGCCTTGACGGCGCGCGCGGCACCCGACACCGAACATCATCACCATGACCGAACCGACGCAGCCTAACGAGCCTAACGCGGCCCAAACGAATGCCGCCGAGTTGGACGACAACCAGATCATCGCCGAGCGCCGCGAAAAGCTGCGCGCGCTGCGCGAGCAAGGCGTCGCCTATCCGAACGACTTCCGTCCGACCCACCATGCCGCCGATCTGCAAACGCAATACGCGGACGCCGACAAGGACGCGCTCGAAGCGCAAGCGCTGCAGGTCGCGCTGGCGGGCCGGATGATGCTCAAGCGCGTGATGGGCAAGGCCAGCTTCGCGACGGTGCGCGACGGCTCGGGCCAGATCCAGTTCTTCATCACGCCCGCCGACGTCGGCGAAGCGACGTACGAAGCCTTCAAGAAGTGGGACCTCGGCGACATCGTCGCGGCCCAAGGCTTGCTTTTCCGCACGAACAAGGGCGAGCTGTCCGTGCGCTGCACGGAACTGCGTCTGCTGTCGAAGGCGCTGCGCCCGCTGCCCGACAAGTTCCACGGCCTCGCCGACCAGGAAATGCGCTATCGCCAGCGCTACGTCGATCTGATCGTCACGGACGAAGCGCGCAAGACGTTTGTGGCGCGCACCAAGGCCGTGTCGTCGATCCGCAAGTTCATGGCCGACGCAGACTTCATGGAAGTCGAAACGCCGATGCTGCACCCGATCCCGGGCGGCGCGGCGGCCAAGCCGTTCGTCACGCACCACAACGCGCTCGACATGCAGATGTTCCTGCGTATCGCGCCCGAGCTGTATCTGAAGCGGCTGGTGGTCGGCGGCTTCGAGCGGGTGTTCGAGATCAACCGGAATTTCCGTAACGAGGGCGTGTCGCCGCGCCACAATCCGGAATTCACGATGATGGAGTTCTACGCCGCGTACACGGACTACAAGTGGCTGATGGACTTCACCGAGCAGTTGATCCGCCAGGCAGCCGTCGATGCGCTCGGCAACGCGGCCATCACGTATCAGGGCCGCGAACTGGATCTGTCCAAGCCCTTCCATCGGCTGACGATCACGCAGGCGATCCAGAAGTACGCCCCGCAATACTCGGACGCACAGCTTGCCGACGGCGCGTTCCTGCGCACCGAACTCAAGAAGTTCGGCGTCGACACGACGCAGCCGCAGTTCCTCAACGCCGGGCTTGGCGCGCTGCAACTGGCGCTGTTCGAGGAAACGGCCGAGTCGCAGTTGTGGGAGCCGACCTTCATTATCGACTACCCCATCGAAGTGTCGCCGCTCGCGCGCGCGTCCGATAGCGTCGCAGGCATCACCGAGCGTTTCGAACTGTTCATCACGGGCCGCGAAATCGCCAACGGCTTCTCGGAGCTGAATGATCCCGAAGATCAGGCCGCGCGCTTCAGGAAGCAGGTCGACCAGAAGGACGCTGGCGACGAAGAAGCGATGTACTACGACGCCGACTACATCCGTGCGCTCGAATACGGCATGCCGCCCGCGGGCGGCTGCGGCATCGGCATCGACCGTCTGGTGATGCTGCTCACCGATAGCCCGAGCATCCGCGACGTCATCCTGTTCCCGCATCTGCGCCGCGAAGACTGATTCTGTGGCTCTCGGCGCTGGCTTTTCCGCGCCGACTTTTTGGCGCTGATTTTTCTGCACCTTCCCGCGCGCGACCGACTGCGCGTCGCGCGCGGCGCCTTGCGCCCCTACCTCCCTTCCGCATATACCGATTGTTGTAACTATCGGTAAAAGCTGCCTGGCTATTCGCCTTTCGCCGCAGTGTCCGTTCCGCCGAAACGCAACGACGACGCCGCTTCAGGCCCTTGGTGCAGTTTGTGCATAAGATGCAACTGAGTGTTGCTCGGCGCCTCGGTTACAAAATGAAACCCTGCCCGCGAGCGCATGTCCGACACTTATACGGCCGGCTTTCATCAACGCTTTCCGTGGCTCGCGAAGTCCCTTCAAGGTCGATTCTGCCCAGTCGGAGGCCTATATGAACAATCCGAACAATGCACCACGCCGCCTGCATCCGCTCATTGCCGTGGCCGCGGGTGCCGTCATCATCGCCAGTCTGGCGGCAACGGCTGCCGTGACGGGACTGTTCCCGAGGGCAACCAGTAGCGGCGCACAAAACGATCAGACGCAGGCTGCGGCGGTGACGCAGCAACCTGTCGTCGATACGACGCAGCCCGTCAATCCCACTGCCCAACAGCAGGCCGCCGCGCAAGAGCAGGCTGAGCAACAGGCTCAACAGCGCGCCGCACAGCAGGCAGCGCAGCAACAGGCGCAACAGGCTCAACAAGCACAACTGGCGCAGCAACAGCAAGCGGCGGCGGCCCAGGCAGCGCAGCAGGCGCCGCTCGCACCTACGCCGAGCCAGCCCTACGCGCAACAGCCGCAATACGCACAGCAAGCTCAGCCCCAGCAGCCCGCGCGCCCCGCCTATTGCTCGACCTGCGGTACCGTCGAGGCCATTTCCGCCGTTCGTACCGAAGGGCACGGCACGGGGATCGGCGCTGTCGGCGGCGCGGTGGCGGGCGGGGTCGTCGGCAACCAGTTCGGCAGTGGCGGCGGACGCACCGCGATGACGCTGCTTGGCGCACTCGGCGGCGGTCTCGCCGGCAACTCGGTCGAAAAGCATCTGCGCACCACCACCAGCTATTCGGTGCGGGTGCGGATGGAGAACGGCAAGATGCGCTACTTCACGTATCACGAACCGCCGCCGTTCCAGCAAGGCGAGCGCGTGCGCATTCAGAACGGCGCGCTTGTCGCGGGTTGAACGGCCTTCCAGTCCACCGCCCATAAAAAAAGGCGACTCGCATGCGAGTCGCCTTTTCCCCTTTTCCCCTTTTCCTTCTGCCGGCTGCACGCCCGATTCAGCGCAAAGCGCGTTGCAGTCAGTAATCCGCGTCCTCGATCCAGGCCGCCTGGATGGCTTCGAGAATCTTTTCGTTCGAGCGGTTCGGATCGTCGTCAAAACCGTCCAGTTCCATCACCCAGCGATGCAGATCGGTGAACCGCACCTGCTGCGGATCGATCTCCGGATGCTTGTCGGTCAAGGCCATCGCGATGTCTTGCGTATCGGTCCACTTCATGGCTGCTTGCTCCTTTTAGTGATTTTCCTTCGCGTGGTTGATCGAATAACGCGGAATCTCGACCACAAGGTCGTCGCCCTCGGGCATCAGCGCCTGGCACGACAACCGCGACTCCGGTTCGAGACCCCATGCCTTGTCGAGCAGATCGTCTTCCGTCTCCTCCGATGGCTCGAGCGCCTGGAAACCTTCGCGCACGATCACATGACAGGTCGTGCACGCGCAAGACTTCTCGCACGCGTGCTCGATCTCGATGCCATGCTCGAGCAGATTGTCGCAGATGCTCTTACCCGGCACGGCGTCGATGACTGCACCGTCCGGACACAGTTCGACGTGAGGCAGCACAACGATTTGAGGCATACGTATTCCGTTTGGTCTGTGGGGCACGGACGCCGCCCTTCAGGCACCGTACCATTTTACTGGTGGCGCGGCCGTTTTTGGCACGCGCCGCGTGATTCAGATTTCGTCGAGTTTGCGGCCCGCGAGCGCGCGGCGAATGCTCTTGTCCATCCGGCGCGCGGCGAATTCGTCGGTGCCTTCGGCGAGTGTCTTCGTCGCGGCCTCGATCGCGTCGACATCGTCCGACGGCGCGATCGCGCGCAGCGCGGCGACGAGATCTTCGAGCGCCATACGTTCGTCGGCGTCGAGCAGTTCGCCGTCGGCGGCAAGCGCCGCTTCCGTCGCTTCGATCAGGCGCTGCGCCTCGACCTGCGCCTCGCGCAGCGCGCGGGCGCGCATATCGACCTCGGCGGTATTGAAGCTGTCTTCGAGCATTCGCGCGACGTCGTCATCGGCGAGACCGTAAGACGGCTTCACGACGACCGACGCCTCCACGCCCGAGTGCTGCTCGCGCGCGAACACGGACAGCAGACCATCGGCGTCGACCTGATACGTCACGCGGATGCGCGCCGCGCCCGCCGCCATCGGCGGAATGCCGCGCAGCTCGAACCGCGCGAGCGAACGGCAATCGGACACGAGCTCGCGTTCGCCCTGCACGACGTGAATCGCCATCGCCGTCTGGCCGTCCTTGAAGGTCGTGAACTCCTGTGCGCGCGCGACGGGAATGGTCGAGTTGCGCGGAATGATCTTCTCGGCAAGGCCGCCCATCGTTTCGACGCCGAGCGACAGCGGAATCACGTCGAGCAGCAGCCAGTCGTCGCCGTCCGCGCCGCGGTTGCCCGCGAGCAGATCGGCCTGGATCGCCGCGCCGAGCGCGACGACCTGATCGGGATCGAGATTGGTCAGCGGCGGCTGGCCGAAATAGCCTTCGACGGCTCGGCGGATCACGGGCATGCGCGTCGCGCCGCCGACGAGCACGACGCCCTTGATGTCGGCGGGCGTCACTTTTGCGTCGCGCAGCGCCTTTTTGGTCGGACCGAGCGTGCGCTGCACGAGCGTCTGGGTGATCGCTTCGAAGGTCGCTTCGTCGACAGTGACGTCGATCTTCGCGCCGCTCGACAGCGTGACCTGAACGGCCGTGCTCGGCGCGGACGACAGCGCTTCTTTCGCAACGCGCACGGTGTCGAGCAGATGCCGCACGTCTTCCGGTTTCAGCGATTGTCCCGCGATGTCCGCCTGTTCGAGCACGTGCCGATACAGCGCGTGATCGAAATCGTCGCCGCCCAGCGCCGAGTCGCCGCCCGCTGCCAGCACTTCGAAAACGCCTTTCGTGAGCTTCAGGATCGACAGATCGAAGGTGCCGCCGCCGAGGTCATACACCGCGTACAAGCCTTCCGCGCCATTGTCGAGGCCGTAGGCGATCGCGGCTGCCGTCGGCTCGTTCAGCAGACGCAGCACATTGAGGCCCGCGAGACGCGCGGCGTCCTTGGTTGCCTGGCGCTGTGCCTCGTCGAAATAGGCGGGAACCGTGATGACGGCGCCCACCAGTTCGTCGCCAAGCGTGTCCTCAGCGCGATGACGCAGCGTCGCGAGAATTTCGGCCGACACTTCGACGGGGCTCTTCACGCCGTCGACCGTGCGGATCTGCACCATGCCAGGCGCATCGACGAAATCGTACGGCGCGTTTTCCGCATGCTCCACTTCGCTCTTGCCGCGCCCCATGAAGCGCTTGACGGAGACGATCGTGTTGCGCGGATCGGTGGCGGCTTCCGCCTTCGCCACGCGTCCGATGCGCCGGCCACCCTTCTCGAGGTAGCGCACGACGGACGGTAGAAGATAATGACCTTCGTCGTCGGGCAGCACGTCGGGCACGCCGCTGCGCACGGCCGCGACGAGCGAGTTGGTGGTTCCCAGGTCGATGCCGACCGCGAGGCGCCGCTGGTGCGGCGCGGGGGCCATGCCGGGTTCAGAGATTTGCAGTAGAGCCATCTGGAATCTTCTTCGGGGTCTCGTGGGCCCCGGTCCTGATCATATGAGTTCGCGTTTGACTGGGTAGCGGGCTGTCCGGCCGGACGGGCGGCTAGTTGTCGAGCCGCTCGATCTGCGTGCCGATCTCGGCGGCCACCCGTTCGATGAACATCAGTTGCCGCACCGCCTCGCCCGCCGCCTGATTCGAGCCGCTGTCGAGCAGCGCGGCCAGTTTGGTGAAGCGCACCTTCTCTTCGTCGCGCAGTTCGACGAGCAGCGCGTCGAGCGCGTCGACGTTTTTCGCCGCCGACGCATCTTCGATCGCCTCGCGCCATTCCATCTGCTGCATCAGGAATGCCGGCTCCATCGCCGTGTTGTTCTCCGCACCGACATCCACGCCGCGCAGCGACAACAGATAGCGCGCCCGCTTGAGGGGATCGCGCAGCGTCTGATAAGCCTCGTTCGTGCGCGTCGCCCATTGCATCGCGATGCGCTTTTGCGCGTCGCCCGCGGCGGCGAAACGGTCCGGATGTACCTGCGCCTGCACCGTGCGGTACGCGTGATCCAGCGCGGACGCATCCAGCGCGAACTGCTCGGGCAGGTTGAAAAGTTCGAAGTGACTGTCGTTCAGCGAGGCCATCAGAGTTACTTTGTCCGTTCAGTGCACGCACACGCAGTGCAGCGACGCGGCGAAATTGAAAAAAGGCGGCACAGGCCGCCTTTTCAGCATGACTCGCGCGCTTACACGCGGAACGATTCGCCGCAGCCGCACTCGTCCTTGACGTTCGGGTTGTTGAACCTGAAGCCTTCGTTCAACCCTTCGCGCGCGAAGTCGAGTTCCGTGCCGTCGATATAGGCGAGGCTCTTCGGATCCACCACGATCTTCACGCCGTTGCATTCGAAAACCTGGTCCTCGGGCGCGAGTTCGTCGACGTACTCGAGCTTGTATGCGAGCCCCGAGCAACCCGTCGTGCGCACACCGAGCCGCAGTCCGACGCCCTTGCCACGCCGGCTCAGATATTTCTGCACATGTTGTGCTGCTTTTTCGGTCAACGTAATTGCCATAGCGTTTCTCAATGTGCGGCACGCTGTCGTTCACTACGACGCCCCGCGACGCATGTCGCCACCTTGCTTGCGACCCTGCCTGCTTCCTGAATCGTTCAGGCGGACGTCGCGCGCAACTGCGCGTTCCGTCCGCGTTTTGCCTGCGTTTCGTCTTAAGCCGACTGCTCGGTCTTCGCCGCGTCGGCCGTCTCGCCGTGACGCTGCTTGTAGTCGGCGACGGCTGCCTTGATCGCGTCTTCCGCGAGAATCGAGCAGTGAATCTTCACCGGCGGCAGCGCCAGTTCTTCGGCGATCTGCGTGTTCTTGATCGTCAGTGCCTGATCGAGCGTCTTGCCCTTCACCCATTCCGTGACGAGCGAGCTCGACGCGATGGCCGAACCGCAGCCGTACGTCTTGAACTTCGCGTCTTCGATCACACCGTCCGCGCCCACGCGGATCTGCAGCTTCATCACGTCGCCGCAAGCCGGCGCGCCGACCATGCCCGTGCCGACAGCGTCGTCGTCTTTCGCGAACGAGCCGACGTTGCGCGGGTTTTCGTAGTGGTCCAGAACCTTGTCGCTATATGCCATTTCTCACTCCTTGATTCGATTCAACCTGCGTGCGTTTATCGACTGACCGGGGCGCTCAGTGCGCGGCCCACTGGATGGTCGACAGATCGATGCCGTCCTTGTGCATTTCCCACAGCGGCGACAGATCGCGCAGCTTCGCAATCTTGCTCTTCAGCAGGTTGATGACGTAATCGACGTCCTGCTCCGTCGTGAAGCGGCCGACCGTGAAGCGGATCGAGCTGTGCGCGAGTTCGTCGTTGCGGCCGAGCGCGCGCAGCACGTACGACGGCTCGAGCGATGCCGACGTGCAAGCCGAACCCGAGGACACGGCGACGTCCTTCACAGCCATGATCAGCGATTCGCCTTCGACGAAGTTGAAGCTGATGTTCAGGTTGTGCGGCACACGCTGCTCCATGTCGCCGTTCACATACGTTTCTTCGATTTCCTGCAGGCCGCGCATCAGACGATCGCGCAGCATGCGGATGCGTTCGTTCTCGGTCGCCATTTCTTCGCGCGCGATGCGGAACGCTTCGCCCATGCCGACGATCTGGTGCGTAGCCAGCGTGCCCGAGCGCATGCCGCGCTCGTGGCCGCCGCCGTGCATCTGCGCCTCGATGCGCACGCGTGGCTTGCGTCGCACGTACAGCGCGCCGATGCCCTTCGGGCCGTAAGTCTTGTGCGCCGAGAACGACATCAGGTCGACCTTCAGCTTCTGCAGGTCGATCTCGACCTTGCCCGTCGACTGTGCAGCGTCGACGTGGAAAATGATGCCCTTCTCGCGACAGATTTCACCGATGGTCGCGATGTCCTGGATCACGCCGATCTCGTTGTTCACGTGCATCACGGAAACGAGGATCGTGTCGGGACGCAGCGCGGCCTTGAAGACGTCGAGGTCGATCAGGCCGTCGTCCTTCACGTCGAGGTACGTGACTTCGTAGCCTTCGCGCTCCAGCTCGCGCGTGGTATCGAGCACGGCCTTGTGCTCGGTCTTCACCGTGACGATGTGCTTGCCCTTGCTCTTGTAGAAGTGCGCGGCGCCCTTGATGGCCAGGTTGTCGGATTCCGTCGCGCCCGACGTCCAGATGATTTCGCGCGGATCGGCGTTGACGAGCGCCGCGACGTTTTCGCGCGCTTCCTCGACGGCACGCTCCGCGTCCCAGCCATACGCGTGGCTGCGCGATGCCGGGTTGCCGAACTGCTCGCGCAGGTACGGAATCATCTTGTCCACCACGCGCGGATCGACGGGCGTCGTCGCACTGTAGTCCATGTAAATGGGCAGGTGGGGAATGTCGTTATTCATCAATCGCTCCGGGGACATCAGTGCCAATGGCTTCGCTTTTCTGGCGATGCGCGTCTCAAGCGCGCTATCAGCCGGCCATGTTGAAAACAGAATTGGGTCCTTTCGGCACCACGCGCGGCTCGACGGCGGGCGCTTCCGTGCGCCGGTCGCGCAGCACGGCCGTCGCACCTTCGCGCGAGCGCTGCTGGTCGACCAGGTCTTTCAGGGAAACAGAGTCGAGATACTCGACCATCTTCTGGTTCAGCGTCGACCACAGCTCATGCGTCATGCAATGGCCGTCGTGATGCTTGGTGCCTTCGCACGAACCCTTGCCGCCGCATTGCGTGGCATCGAGCGGTTCGTCGACGGCGATGATGATGTCCGCAACCGTCACATCCTCCGCGCGACGCGCGAGGTTGTAGCCGCCGCCCGGCCCGCGTACGGATTCGACGATCTCGTGACGGCGCAGCTTGCCGAACAGCTGCTCGAGGTAGGACAGGGAAATGTGTTGGCGCTGGCTGATACCCGCAAGCGTCACCGGGCCCTGCTCCTGGCGCAGCGCCAGGTCAATCATCGCCGTGACGGCGAAACGGCCTTTCGTGGTGAGTCTCATATGTGGTGGGAACCGCAATTCTCGACAAGTTTGGTCAAGTATAAATACATGACGGATTTAGTCAAGTATCCCTATCTCGATTTGGGTCATTTACTTAACGAAAACTTGTGTTACGGGGTCAATTGGGGCCGCAACGCTGCAATCAGGCCGCGGCAGGCGGCTTCGCATTGGTCCAGCACGATTTCGAAGCCCTCGCCACCGCCGAAATACGGGTCGACGACCTCGCGCGAATCGAAACCAAGCGCGTCTTTTTCCGCGCACCGGACGCCGGGCGCTTGCGCATCCAGCGCGAATTCCATCAACAGACGAATCTTGTCGCGGTGTTCCGGCGCGCAGATTAGCTTCAGCGCGGCGACGTTCTTGTCGTCCATCGCGATGATCAGATCGAAGCGCTCAAAGTCGGCTGCCGAAATCTGGCGGCCACGAAATGTCGACAAATCGTAACCGCGGGTTTTGGCGGCACGTTGCGCGCGCTCGTCGGGCGCTTCGCCGATGTGCCAGTCGCCCGTGCCCGCCGAATCGACGATCACGCGATCCGTGAGCTGCGCCTGCGCCAGCATGTACCGCATGACGCCTTCGGCAGTCGGGGAACGGCAGATGTTCCCAAGGCACACAGGGGATA
>BBSL01000356.1 GCA_001319865.1 Burkholderia sp. E7m39
GCCGTGCAAAATCACGCCCACGGCGCGCCAGGCAGACCCGTTACATCGGCTGCGCGGACATACGGGCCGTCGCGGGCATCGTTTCGGCGGGCATGGCCGCCTCGCTTCCGACAATCCGTACGAAACCGTACGCGCGAGTTCCGCCGACACGCGCTCGGCGGCGAGCGGCGTCTGCGATGAACGAACAGATGCAGCGTGATACAGATGCAGGTAAGCGGCAGCAGCGAGCGGCATAACGATTGCCAAAGGCCAGTACACCGATATTTTGTTTCTCATGATGTTGTTTCTCTGTAAGCGGGCCATCGTGCATAGGCGCACTTTGCCCAGTCAAAATGGTAGACGAGTACGCAATCCGGAAAAACCCGCCCCGGGAGAACACAGCGTTGCGCCCAGATGAACAGTCGGACGTCGAGGCGACGTTGCAAGACACCCACGACAGCCTCTCGAGCGTCGAAAGAATTCCTTACAAAAGCACACACAGGTAATACGCTCGCGGCGCTACAAATGACATACGGACCGCGCGCCTATCGTTGCGCCTCTTGTTTTCATAACACTCAAATGAAACGTCTTATTCCTCCTCTCGCTTCTGCCGCCGTTGCGCTGTGCGCCGTGGCGGCGCTCGGCGGCTGCGTCGCGTATCCGTCCGGCGGGCCGGCTTATGGCTACGACGGCGGCTACTACGACGGCTACGGCGCGCCTGTATATGGCTATGCCGAGCCGCCCGTCCAGTCGAGCTTGTTCCTCGGCTTCGGCGGATCTTCCCGGCCTGACTACGATCGCCGGTATTGGGGCCGAGGGTACGACCACGGCTATCACGGGGATCGCGGCAACTGGAACGGTCACGGTGGAAACAATGGCAACCCGCACGGACCACCGCCCCAGGCGGGCGGTCCGCCGCCGAATGGCGGCGGTCAAGGCGGCTGGCATGGCAACCACCCGCCCCCGCAGGCAGGCGGCGGACAACCGCAAGGAGGCGGCAACCGCGGCGGCGGTCAAGCACCGCCTCCCCCGCCGCGCGGCACGGGTAGTCAGGCATGGAGCGACGGCGTCAGGCCGCACTGATCGACCGTTTGCCGTATCGATGCCAAAGAAAAAAGAGGCTGCATCACACGATGCAGCCTCTTTCTATTGATGCGACCGCGAGCGGGCGCTTTAGCCGAGATGCGTCTTGCTCGCCGCGTACAGTTCGCGGAACGTGCGGCCGACGGGCGCCGGCATCTCCCGCGTATTCGTCCAGCCTGCGCCGAGCGGCAGCTTCGCGATCGACTTCCGGCTGCCGCCCATCCGTTCGAGTATCCGCACGGCGAGCTTCGTGAAGATGCCGTAAGCCGCCGGATGCATCGCCAGATAACCCCAGACGGCAAGACCAAAGCGCTCCTGCCATGGGCGCAGATGCCGTTCCATCTGGCGCTCGCGCAGCTTGCGCAAGAGGTCCGACAGCGGAATGCCGACGGGGCACACGCTATTGCACTCGCCGCACAGCGTGGCGGCCTGCGGCAGGTCGAGCGCCTTCTCTATGCCGACGTAGCTCGGCGTCAACACGGAACCCATCGGCCCCGGATACACCCAGCCATACGCGTGGCCGCCGACCTTCTGATAAACGGGGCAATGATTCATGCACGCGCCGCAGCGAATGCAACGCAGCATGTCCTGAAAGTCGCCGCCGATCAGCCCCGTGCGCCCGCCATCGACGAGCACGACATACATATGCTCCGGCCCGTCCTGATCGTCCGCGCCGCGCGGGCCCGTCAGCACCGAGAAATAGTTCGACACGTCCTGCCCCGTCGCCGAACGCGGCAATAGGCGCATGGCCGTCGCGAGATCCTCGAGCGTCGGCAGCACCTTCTCGATCCCCGTCACGGCAACGTGCACGCGCGGCATCACCGTGCACATGCCCTCGTTGCCCTCGTTGGTCACGAGCGCTACGGAGCCCGTTTCCGCGATCACGAAGTTGCCGCCCGTCACGCCCATGTCGGCCGTCATGAAATGCGGGCGCAGCATTTCGCGCGCTTCACGCGTCATCTCGGGAATTTCGGTCAGACGCGGCCGCTGGTGGGTCTTCGCGAACAGATCGGCGATCTCTTCCTTATCTTTGTGGACGACGGGCGCGATGATGTGACTCGGCGGCTCGTTGTCGTTGATCTGCAGGATGTATTCGCCGAGATCGGTTTCGACCGACTGCACGCCCATCTGTCCGAGCACCTCGTTCAGGCGCATTTCCTCGGACACCATCGACTTCGTCTTGATCACCTTCTTCACGTCGTGCTTGCGCGCAATGTCGGCGACGAGCTTCGCCGCATCCTGCGTCGACTCCGCGAACAGCACCGTGACGCCGCGCCGCGTCGCCTCGCGCTCGAAGGTTTCGAGCCAGACGTCGAGATTCTCCAGTGCGCGGTTGCGCCGCTCCTTGAGCGCGGCGCGCGTAGCGGGAAAGTCGATCGCGGTCATCGCCGATGCGCGCGCCGACACGAACTTCGTCGACAGTTTCGTGAGGTTCTGCTGCAGGCGCTGGTCGGCGAGCTTCTGGCCTGCGCGCGCCTTGAACTGCATCGTTTGGACTTGCATGATGGCCCTGGGGACGGGTTACCGGTATGGACTCAAGCGCGAAACTGCGTGGCGCCGAAGCGCGGCGCGGCGAAACGGCGCACTCAGGCGTCGCCCGCCAGCACCTGCGCGATATGCAGCACGCGCGTGGTCGTATCGCCCGTGCGACGCAGCCGCCCTTCGATATTCAGCATGCAGCCGAGATCGCCCAGCACCACGGCGTGCGCGCCGCTTGCCTGAATGTTCGCGCACTTCTCGTCGACAATCGCAGTAGAAATATCGCCGAACTTCAGCGCGAACGTACCGCCGAAGCCGCAGCAGTGCTCGCAGTCCTTCATCTCGGTCACGGCGACGCCCGCCTGCGCCAGCAGGTCGCGCGGCTGCCGCTTGACGCCCAGCTCGCGCAATCCGGAGCACGAATCGTGATACGTGACGGGGCCTGGGAAGTCGCCCGGCGTCAGCTCGACCTTTGCGACGTTCGCGAGAAAATCGGTCAGCTCGTAGACCTTCGGGCGCAGGCGTCCGAAGCGGCCCATCAGCTCAGGGTCGTCGGCGAACAGGTCGCCGTAGTGCACGCGGATCATCCCGCCACACGAACCGGACGGCACGACCACGTAATCGTATTGCTCGAACTCGCGCAGCGTCTTTTCGGCGAGATCGCGCGCGATGCGCCGGTCGCCGGAGTTGTACGCGGGCTGTCCGCAGCACGTTTGCGCCGGCGGCACGAACACGTCGAAGCCCGCGCGCTCAATCAGCTTGATGGCGGAAAAGCCGATTTCGGGACGCATCAGATCGATCAGGCAGGTGACGAAAAAACCGACTCGCATGGATGCTCCTCCGGGGAAACGTCCCCGATTATCCGCTGTTTGGCGCGCAATACCAACGCGTAACGGCATGCGCGCGCAATGGCGCTCGCGATCGTTGCGATTCGAGCCGCGCCTCCAATGGCGTTCGCTTTTTTCACAATACGAGATACAATCAGTTTTCCGCTGTTTGACGCGTCAACTGTCTAGCCTTTATGAGCGATACGAACCCGGACCCAAAAACGTCGATCCAGGTAATCGAGCGCATGATGCGCCTCCTGGACGCCCTCGCCGCGCACAGCGACCCTGTCAGTCTGAAGGAGCTCGCACAGCGCACCGATCTTCACCCTTCCACCGCCCATCGCATCCTGAACGACATGGTGACGTGCCGTCTCGTGGATCGCTCGGACCCTGGCACGTACCGCCTCGGCATGCGTCTGCTGGAACTTGGCAATCTCGTGAAGGCGCGTTTGTCAGTGCGCGACGCGGCATTGATGCCGATGCGCGAACTGCACCGTCTGACGGGGCAGACGGTGAACCTGTCCGTGCGCCAGGGCGACGAGATCGTCTATATCGAGCGCGCCTATTCCGAGCGCTCGGGCATGCAGGTGGTGCGCGCGATCGGCGGCCGGGCGCCGCTGCATCTGACATCTGTCGGCAAGCTGTTCCTTGCCGCCGACGAATCCACCCGCGTACGCGCTTATGCAACGCGCACGGGGCTTTCGGGCCACACGCAGAACAGCATCACTGATCTGACGAAACTCGAACGCGAGTTGTCGCACGTGCGGCAGCAGGCGTGCGCGCGCGACAACGAAGAACTGGAGCTTGGCGTGCGCTGCATCGCTGCGGGCATTTACGACGACACGGGCAAGCTTGTCGCGGGACTCTCGCTGTCGGCGCCCGCCGACCGTCTACAGGACTCGTGGCTTGGTCAGTTGAGCAAGACGGCGCTCGTTATCTCGGAGTCGCTCGGTTACCACCCGCAGACGCAGCACGCTGCGCCGACGGCCCAGGCGATGTGACCGGACGCGTCGCGAAGCTACGCTCTTCGCGACGCCAATCAGTCAGCGCGCACAAAAAAGCCCCGCAGTGCGGGGCTTTTTGTCGAACAGACGGCGTTGTCGTTTGAGCTCAGGTTCCGGCGCCATTTGCGTCGGCGCTCGTGATGCGCTGCTCGCCGCCGTTGTCGATCCACGTGCGCAGACGTTGCGCATCGGCGAAACGCGAATACTTGCCCGACGAGTCGAGCAGCACCATGATCATCGGACGATCGTGGATCGTCGCCTGCATCACGAGGCACTCGCCGGCCTCATTGATGAAGCCCGTCTTCTGCAGGCCGATGTCCCACGACGAATTGCGCACCAGCGCGTTCGTGCTGTTGTACGCGATCGTGCGCTTGCCGGTGTACACCTCGTAGCTGCGATCCGTCGAGAACCTGCGGATCATCGGATACTGATAAGCCGCGTTGACCATCTTGACGAGGTCGCGCGCGCTCGACACGTTCTGACTCGTCAGGCCCGTCGGGTTTTCAAAGTGGGTATCGGACATGCCGAGCGCCTTCGCCTTCGCGTTCATTGCCGCCATGAACGCTGGACGACCGCCCGGGAAGTAGCGCGACAGTGCCGCCGCCGCGCGGTTTTCCGACGCCATCAGCGCGATATGCAGCATGTCCTCGCGCGACAGCACCGAGCCGACGGACAGGCGCGAACCCGTGTTCTTTTCGTAGTCGCGGTCTTCGTCGGTGACTTCGATCTGCTCCGTCATCGGCGCCTTCGAATCCAGCACCACCATCGCCGTCATCAGCTTCGTGATCGACGCGATGGGCACGACGGCACGCGAGTTCTTGTCGAACAGCGACTCCGACGTGTTCTGGTCGACCACGTACGCGACGCTCGAGCGCAGCGCCAGCGCGTCAGGCGTTTCGTGCAGGCCGAACGCCGTGCCGACGGACGGCTGGCGCGGCTCGAACGCGACGCGGCGCACGGCCGTGTGATGGCGGCCGTTCATCGTGTAGGCGACGCGGCGCTTCTTCGAAACGGCGCGCGGTTGATCGTCGTCCGCCGCGGCGGCACTGACCGCCTTCGACGACTTGCTGGAGACCTTCTCGGCAGCCGCCTTCTTGGCCGGTTTTTTGCCTGCTTTCGCGGACTTGGCGGGCGCCGTGGCCGTTGCGGCAAACGCGTCCACGGGCGCGGCGAACGCGGCTGCGATGACCACCGAGGCAGCCACCGACAGAGCGGTGCTGAGCGCCGCGCCGTGCATCACTTTCAGTGACGAAAACATGTCGGTTTTCATTGGTGTTCTGGGGTTGGAGCGGCGAGAGAGTTTTCGCCAGTGTAGTAAAACAGTTAAAAATTAGCAATATTAAGCACTTATCGACAGTCCTTAAACCGAGTTGTCAGGCTCGATTGATAAAAGCCAATAAGTCTCGCCTGCGTCATCGAAAAAACCAATGACAAACCGACAAGCTGGCTTCACCTGCTGCTGAAAGGCTCGCACTCGTTCAGCATATCGGCATATTCGTCACAAACTTGATTGGGAGAAGTACGGTCGCGCACGATAGAGAAGCGATCCATCGGCCCGACTGGGCAAGACCTCTGCAAATGGCGCCCCAGGCCGGTCAACAATTAAGCGCCTACTGTGAAGCAGCACGCCGCGCGTTCGACCGGGATGGGCTTTTAACGTTCCGCCAAGGTTTTCGGTTTACCTGAGAATTTTACCTTTTTGCTCAGGAATTCGCCGTCAGACTGCCGACACCCTTGCCCAGCTTGAGAGACCACGATTTTTGCAGCACCACATCGGTGCAAACCCTGGTGTGCAGGCGCTTCATCGCGATGTCATAAACGCTTCATAACGTATTGTTTTATTAGTAATTTCCCTGCGTTGTGCGTTGCACAAAAAAGTACTTGACATCCATCGTTGCCATCCTAAAATGGGAACCGTTGCTGCGACGCACAATGCATCGCGGACAAGCGAACCACGCACATTTTGCTGTTAACCCAACTCGGACCGCGAAAGACGGGCCGGTACTCCAGGAGCGTAAACATGACTCTGCTGACCCCTGAGCAATTCGCCGCAGCACAGAAGGCCAATCTCGAAACGCTGTTCGGCCTGACCTCGAAGGCATTCGAAGGCGTCGAAAAGCTGGTTGAACTGAATCTGCAAGTCGTCAAGTCGACGATCGCCGAAAGCCAGGAAAACGCGCAACGCGCGCTGTCCGTGAAGGACGCGCAGGAACTGCTCGCGCTGCAAGCGAGCCTGACGCAGCCGGTGGCAGAAAAGGTTCTGTCGTATGGCCGTCATCTGTACGAAATCGCATCGGCTACGCAAGCTGAATTCGCCCGTGTTGCTGAAGCGCAATACGAAGAGCAGAACAAGAAGGTGCAAGCGCTCGTCGAGAATGTCGCGAAGAACGCGCCGGCTGGTTCGGAAACGGCTGTCGCCGTGATCAAGTCGGCCATCACGGCCGCGAACACGACGTACGAAACGGTTCACAAGGCAACCAAGCAAGCCGTCGAAATCGCTGAAAGCAACTTCAACGCGGCTGCTACGGCTGCGTCGAAGGCCGCTTCGCAAGCTGCTGCGCAAGCTTCGCGCACGGCAGCTTCGGCCAAGAAGGCTGCTGTCTAAGAATCGACGCAACGGATTCAACGGATCGGGCTTCACCTGTGCGTTGACGGATGCCCCATCATCCGCCGGCGCGCAGCCGCGAGACACACTATCGAAGTGACTGGCGGAACGGAACAGCGCCGCACGGTCGACACTTCGATGACCAGGCGGCCAGACGCTCCGATACGTTAAACAGCGTATCGTTTCCCCGGCGCACGCCGGGATTTTTTTGTCCGCTCGCCTCGCACCGCTGCCGCACGCTGGCATCGATGCACCATGCAAAACGGCGCGCCCTTCTCGCGAGGGGCGCGCCGTTCTCACATGCGCAGACGGGAAGCGGCGCGTGCCGCTCGCGGCTTACTTCTTCTTCTGCGGCGGCAAATCCGTGCAGACGCCTTCGTACAGTTCGGCGGCCATGCCGATCGATTCGCCAAGCGTCGGGTGCGGATGGATGGTCTTGCCGATATCCGTCGCGTCCGCGCCCATCTCAATTGCGAGGCACACTTCGCTGATCAGATCGCCCGCATTCAGACCGACGATGCCGCCGCCGATCACGCGATGCGTCTCTTCGTCGAAGATCAGCTTCGTGAAGCCTTCGTCGCGGCCATTGGCGATGGCGCGACCCGACGCGGCCCACGGGAACACAGCCTTGCCGTACTTGATGCCTTCGGCCTTGCACTGGTCTTCCGTCTTGCCCGCCCACGCCACTTCCGGATCGGTGTAGGCCACCGACGGAATCTGCAGCGCGTCGAAGTACGCCTTCTCGCCGTGCGCCGCCTCCGCCGCAACGTGGCCTTCATGCACGGCCTTGTGCGCGAGCATCGGCTGGCCGACCACATCGCCGATCGCGAAGATGTGCGGCACATTCGTGCGCATCTGCTTGTCGACGTCGATGAAGCCGCGGTCCGTGACGGCCACGCCCGCCTTGTCCGCGCCGATCTTCTTGCCGTTCGGGCTGCGGCCCACGGCAACCAGCACGAGATCGTAGCGTTGCGGCTCGGCGGGCGCCTTCTCGCCTTCGAACGTTACATAGATGCCGTCCGGCTTCGCTTCTGCGCCCGTCGTCTTGGTCTTCAGCATCACGTTGCCGAAACGCTTGCTGTTGAACTTCTCCCAAACCTTCACGAGATCGCGGTCCGCGCCCAGCATCAGGCCGTCGAGCATTTCGACCACGTCGATCTGCGCGCCGAGCGTCGCATACACCGTTGCCATTTCCAGCCCGATGATGCCGCCGCCGATCACCAGCATGCGCTTCGGAATCTGACGCAGTTCGAGCGCGCCCGTCGAATCGACGATACGCGGATCTTCCGGCAGGAACGGCAGCTTCACGGCCTGCGAACCGGCCGCGATGATCGCCTGCTTGAACTTCACGACCTTCTTGCCGTTCTCGCCCTGCACTTCCATGTGATAGGGATCGACAAACGTGCCGACACCCGTCGCCACTTCGACCTTGCGCGCCTTTGCCATGCCTGCGAGACCGCCCGTCAGCTTCTTGACGACGCCGGACTTGAAGTCGCGCAGCTTGTCCAGATCGATCTGCGGCTTGCCGAACGTGATGCCGTGCGAGCCGAGTGCCTCTGCCTCGTCGATGACGAGCGCGGTGTGCAGCAGCGCCTTCGACGGGATGCAGCCCACGTTCAGACACACGCCGCCGAGCGTCAAATAGCGCTCGACCAGCACCGTCTTCATGCCGAGGTCGGCCGAACGGAACGCAGCCGAGTAGCCGCCGGGACCGGCGCCGAGCACGAGCATGTCGCATTCGATGTCGGCG
>BBSL01000357.1 GCA_001319865.1 Burkholderia sp. E7m39
GTGCCTTCCGACACCGTGTCGCCAAGCTTGACTTTCACTTCCTTGACCGTGCCCGACGCCGGGCTCGGCACATCCATCGTCGCCTTGTCCGATTCCAGCGTGACGAGCGACTGCTCTTTCTCGACGGTGTCACCCGCCTTCACCAGCACCTCGATTACAGGAATGTCCTTGTAATCGCCGATATCCGGTACCTTGACTTCGATCGCTTGGCTCATTGTTTTCTGTCTCCAGGGCCGCGCGCACCTCAGCCGCCCGCTTCGGGCGGCGAGGTGCGCATTTGGGGCTCGCGGGCGATGCCTTAGACGGTCATCGGGTTGGGTTTGGACGGATCGAGGTTGTACTTCTTCAGCGCGTCGGCCACGACCTTGCGCTCAATCGTACCCTCGTCGGCGAGCGCGTTCAGCGCAGCGACCGTGGTCCAGTAGCGGTCGACTTCGAAGAAGTGACGCAGCTTTTCGCGCGTATCCGAGCGGCCGAAGCCGTCCGTGCCCAGCACGACGAAGCGTTGCGGCACAAACGCGCGGATCTGGTCGACCAGCGCGCGGACGTAGTCCGTCGACGCGATCACGGGGCCCTTCGCGTCCTTCAGCAGCGTCTCGACGTGCGAGAGCTTCTTCTCGCCGAGCGGGTTCAGCAGGTTCTGACGCTGGACTTCGTGACCTTCGCGGGCCAGTTCCGTGAAGCTCGGCACGCTCCACAGGTCGGCTTCGACGCCCCAGTCGTTCTTCAGCAGGTCTGCGGCGGCGATCACTTCGTTGAAGATCGTGCCCGCGCCCATCAGCTGCACGCGCGGCGCCTTCGCGTTGTCGGCGCCCTTGCGGAACGCGTACATGCCCTTGATGATGTCGTTCGCCACATGCTCGCCCTGCGGAATCGCCGGGTGCTCGTAGTTCTCGTTCATCACCGTGATGTAATAGAACACGTCTTCCTGCTCCTGCACCATGCGGCGCAAGCCGTCCTGCATGATGACGGCGAGTTCGTAGCCGAACGTCGGGTCATAGCTGATGCAGTTCGGCACGGACGCCGCCCACAGCAGCGAGTGGCCGTCTTCGTGCTGCAGACCTTCGCCGTTGAGCGTCGTGCGGCCTGCCGTGCCGCCCAGCAGGAAGCCGCGCGAGCGCATGTCGCCCGCCGCCCATGCCAGATCGCCGATGCGCTGGAAGCCGAACATCGAGTAGAAGATGTAGAACGGGATCATGATCTCGCCGTGCGTCGAATACGACGTCGCCGCTGCGATCCAGTCCGACATGCCGCCTGCTTCGTTGATGCCTTCCTGCAAGATCTGGCCGGTTTCCGACTCACGGTAGAACATCAGCTGGTCGGAATCTTCCGGCACGTACTTCTGGCCGTCCTGGTTCCAGATGCCGATCTGACGGAACAGACCCTCCATGCCGAAGGTACGCGATTCGTCCGGCACGATGGGCACGACGCGCTTGCCGATCGCCTTGTCCTTCAACAGGATGTTGAGGATACGGACGAACGCCATCGTCGTCGAAATTTCACGGCCTTCGCCCGTGCCCTTGAGCAGCGGCTCGAATGCGTCGAGCGCCGGGACGGGCAGCGATTCGGCTTTCTGACGGCGAGCCGGCAGATAGCCGCCGAGTTCCTGACGGCGGGCGCGCATGTATTCGAGTTCCTTCGAGCCTTCTTCGAAGGTCAGATACGGCACGTGCACGATCTCGTCGTCCGAAATCGGCAGACGGAACTGGTCGCGGAAGTGCTTGAGCGCCTCCACCTGCATCTTCTTCTGCTGGTGGGTGATGTTCATCGCCTGGCCGGCTTCGCCCATGCCGTAGCCCTTGATCGTCTTCGCGAGGATCACGGTCGGCTGGCCCTTGGCCTGCGTCGCTTCCTTGAACGCCGCGTAGATCTTGTGCGGGTCATGGCCGCCGCGGTTCAGGTTCCACACGTCCTCGTCCGACCAGTCGGACACCAGCGCCTTCAGTTCCGGCGTGTTGAAGAAGTGCTCGCGAACGTAAGCGCCCGACTCCGACTTGTACGTCTGATATTCGCCGTCCACAACTTCCATCATCCGGCGCATCAGCGCGCCCGACTTGTCGCGTGCGAAGAGCGCGTCCCAGCGGCTGCCCCAGATCACCTTGATGACGTTCCAGCCGGCGCCGCGGAATTCGCTCTCGAGTTCCTGGATGATCTTGCCGTTGCCGCGCACCGGGCCGTCCAGGCGCTGCAGGTTGCAGTTGATGACGAACACGAGGTTGTCCAGACGCTCGCGGCCGGCCATGCCGATCGCGCCGAGCGATTCCGGCTCGTCCGTCTCGCCGTCGCCGAGGAATGCCCACACCTTGCGGCCGTCCGTCTTGGCGATGCCGCGCGCCTGCAGGTACTTCATGAAGCGCGCCTGATAGATGGCCATGATGGGACCGAGGCCCATCGACACCGTCGGGAATTGCCAGAAGTCCGGCATCAGCCACGGGTGCGGGTACGACGAGATGCCCTCGCCGCCGACTTCCTGGCGGAAGTTGTCGAGCTGGTTCTGCGTCAGGCGGCCGAGCAGGAACGCGCGCGAGTAGACGCCCGGCGACGAGTGGCCCTGCACGAACACGAGATCGCCGCCGTGATCTTTCGACGGTGCGTGCCAGAAATGGTTGAAGCCGACGTCATACAGCGTCGCCGCCGACGCGAACGATGCAATGTGGCCGCCGACGTTGGTTTCCTTGCCGGCGCGCAGCACCATCGCCATCGCGTTCCAGCGCGTGTACGAGCGAATGCGGTGTTCGATGTCCTGGTCGCCGGGAATCTTGGCCTGGTTGGCGACGGGGATCGTGTTGATGTACGGGGTATTGGCGGAGAAAGGCAGATGTTCGCCGTGCACGCGGGCAAATTCGATCTGCTTCTCGATCAGGTAGTGAGCGCGGTCGGGTCCAACAGCAGAAATCACGCCATCTAGGGCTTCGAGCCATTCGGCCGTTTCTTGCGGGTCGCTATCGTCTTTGGCGTTGGCGACGTACTTCAGGACTTCGTCAGGTACAGCGGACATGCTCGTCTCCTGGATATGGGAACGCTCTGTGAACAGGCGACGCGGACGAACGACGACCGCGGCAGCTTCCGGCCGATTGTAATAAGGCCCACAACGCCTGCGCAAGGAAATTTTCGGATTACGAGAGTGTTTCTCATAATGCGGAAAATTGCTGCGGCGCACCCTGGTTTGACTGCCCATCAGCAAGTACGTCGGCTAGTTTGCGCCGAATTGCGTGACTTTCACCTCTTTTTTGCGTCATTTGCGTGTCAGCCGCTGCGCTACAATGCCAGCCATGTTGACCGATCGGCTTTTCGCACGCTCGGCGCGCTCTGCCGGACCGTCGGCGGATTCGTCGCCGTCCCGCTGGCACCACGGACCGTGGTGGTCGAATTCCTATTTGCTGACGCCGCTGCTGTCGATCCTCGTCTTCCTCGTGGTGATGAGCCTGATCCTGTGGAGCCTGAACCGGCGCGAGCAGCAGCAGCAGGAAGACACGCTCTACCGCAACGTCGCGTGGGCGCAGCAACAGATCCGCCTGTCGATGACGGGCGCGCAGGAACAGCTTCAGGCGCTCGCGCGCGATCTGGCCACGGGCCATACCGACTCGCATTACTTCCAGACGTCGACGGCCGACATCATGCAGGGGCATCCCGAGATCCTCTACATGAACTGGTACACGGGCGCGCAGCAGCCGCGCTGGCCGAACAACGAGCTGCCCGTGCTCGGGCAGCGCCTCGCCAAACCCAACGACCAGCAGATGGACGAGGCCGTCAAGGCCGCCTTCGCCGAAGCGAAGAACACGCGCCGCCAGGTCTACTCGCCGCTGATATATGACGACGTCGGCAACGGCTACATCACGCTGCAGACGCCCGTTTATCGCGACCGCGACTTTCTCGGCACAGTCGCGGCCGTATTTTCGATCGAAGGGATACTGAAGCGCGACATCCCGCCTGAGTTGTCCGCGAAGTACAAGATTTCGATCATCGACATCAACAACCGCGAACTCGCCACCACGTCGACGCGCCCGCGCCTGCCGCGCGACGCCTACTACGACCTGCCGCTCGATCCGCCGGGACAAGGCGTGTCGGTACGCGTGTACGCGTATCCGCAGATGACCAACTTCACGAACAACACGCTCGTGTGGCTGGTCGCGGGTCTGTCGTGCTTCGTGCTGTGGAGCTTGTGGAGTCTGTGGAAGCACACGCGCCAGCGCTTCGAGGCGCAGCAGGCGCTGTACGCCGAAGCGTTCTTCCGCCGCGCGATGGAAAACTCCGTGCTGATCGGCATGCGCGTGCTCGACATGCACGGCCGCATCACGCACGTGAATCCGGCGTTCTGCCGGATGACGGGCTGGGACGAGAGCGATCTCGTCGGCAAGAACGCGCCGTTTCCATACTGGCCGCGCGATTCGTACCCGGAAATGCAGCGTCAGCTCGACATGACGTTGCGCGGCAAGGCGCCCTCGTCCGGTTTCGAGCTGCGCGTGCGCCGCAAGGACGGCTCGCTGTTCCACGCGCGGCTTTACGTGTCGCCGCTGATTGACAGTTCGGGCCGGCAGACGGGGTGGATGTCGTCGATGACGGACATCACCGAGCCCAAACGCGCGCGCGAAGAACTCGCCGCCGCGCACGAGCGCTTCACGACGGTGCTCGAAAGCCTCGACGCCGCCGTATCCGTGCTCGCCGCCGACGAAGCCGAACTGCTGTTCGCCAACCGCTACTACCGGCACCTGTTCGGCATCCGCCCGGACGGTCATCTGGAGTTGGCGGGCGGCGGCGGTTTCGACAGTTCAGCGGCATCGTCCGATTCGATCGACATGGTCGACGCGTTCGCCGGCCTGCCCGCCACCGCGCTCACCGAAAGCACGGCCGACGCGCAGGAAGTCTACGTGCAAGGCATCCAGAAGTGGTTCGAAGTGCGCCGGCAGTACATCCAGTGGGTGGACGGCCATCTTGCGCAAATGCAGATCGCCACCGACATCACCACGCGCAAGCAGGCGCAGGAACTCGCACGCCAGCAGGACGAGAAGCTGCAGTTCACAAGCCGCCTGATGACGATGGGCGAAATGGCGTCGTCGCTTGCGCACGAGCTAAACCAGCCTCTCGCGGCCATCAATAACTATTGCTCTGGAACCGTCGCGCTGGTTAAATCTGGTCGGACAACTCCCGACAACCTGTTACCAGTCCTCGAAAAGACGGCGCAGCAGGCGGTTCGGGCCGGCATGATCATCAAGCGCATCCGCGAATTCGTGAAACGCAGCGAACCGAAACGCCAGGCCGCCCGCGTCGCCGACATCGTCGCCGACGCCGTCGGTCTTGCCGAAATCGAGGCCCGCAAGCGCCGCATTCGCATCGTGACGGACATGCGCTCGCGTCTGCCCGTGATCTACGTCGACCCGGTGCTGATCGAGCAGGTGCTCGTGAACCTGCTGAAGAACGCCGCGGAAGCCATGCACGACGCACGGCCCGACGCCGTCGATCCCGTCATTCGCGTGGTCGTGAGGCTCGATTCGGGCTTCGTCTGCATCAGCGTCGTCGATCAGGGTCCGGGTGTCGACGAAGCCACGGCCGAGCGCCTCTTCGAACCGTTCTACAGCACCAAGTCCGACGGCATGGGCATGGGGCTGAACATTTGCCGTTCGATCATCGAATCGCATCGCGGACGCCTGTGGGTGGTGAACAACGTCGAGTCCGACGGCCATATCACGGGTGCCACTTTCCATTGCAGTCTGCCTATTGGAGAGCCTGACGGCCCGAGCAACGGCGGGTCCGAGGCGCCGACACCACAAACCGTTACGGGAGAGCTATGAACACCCCAGTTACCACACAGGAAACCGTGTTTGTCGTCGACGACGACGAGGCGGTGCGAGATTCGCTGCGCTGGCTGCTGGAAGCGAACGGCTATCGCGTGCAGTGCTTCTCGAGCGCCGAGCAGTTCATCGACGCCTGGCAGCCGCATCAGCATCCCGGCCAGATCGCGTGCCTGATTCTCGACGTGCGCATGTCGGGCATGAGCGGACTCGAACTGCAGGAGCGCCTGATCGCCGACAACACGCTGCTCCCGATCATCTTCGTGACGGGTCACGGCGACGTCCCCATGGCCGTGTCGACGATGAAAAAAGGCGCGATGGATTTCATCGAAAAGCCGTTCGACGAAGCCGAACTGCGCAAACTCGTCGAGCGCATGCTGGACAAAGCGCGCAGCGAAAGCAGCAGCGTCCAGCAGCAGCGCGCCGCGGCCGAGCGTCTGGGCAAGCTGACGGCGCGCGAGCATCAGGTGCTCGAGCGCATCATCGCGGGCCGTCTGAACAAGCAGATCGCCGACGACCTCGGCATCAGCATCAAGACAGTCGAAGCGCACCGCGCGAACATCATGGAAAAGCTCAACGTGAACACGGTCGCCGATCTGCTGCGTCTCGCGTTGTCAAACAAGCCTCAACAGGCGCAGTAAGCCGCAGTACGTCGTATTGCGCCGGCCATTGTCGGATGGCCGCGATCCACGCCCGCGCGATTGACTTGCGCGGGCGCATGCAGGTGCCAACGTCGCGCGACGCCACCTCCTCCCCGGTCATGAGCCGGCCGCAAACGATTCCGCCCGTCGCGTTCCGCGCCCGATTCATTAGCCGTCCCAACGGACTTTCACTTCCGCGTTTTACTCCCGTTTCCGGTCGGGCCCTCGCGCCTCGTTTGCCGTCGTTGGCAGCCAGAGACCGCCGCGTCGCTTCTCGTCCCGCGTCTTGAGATGCCGCATTGACAGCGGCGACCTTGCTTCCTAATTTACATACAAATCTTCCGGCAGCCTGACGGACACTTGACATGCGTAGCGCGGTCGCGCCGCGAGTATCGCCAGCCATGATGCACGTCGCATGCAACACCGTCGCCGCGCTTGCGCGGGCAATCCACTTCCATTATCAGTCGACACACACCGTCGTCCGCTCATCGCTCCATTGCGACAACACCATACCCTGGCGATCCGGCGTTACCCGGCCGCCATCGAGTACATAACGCAGCAAGGAGGTTTTCATCGTGAAACGTTACGGACCGTACAGGTCGCGCGCGTGGCTCATCTGCGCGGCGCTTGCGGGCTTGCCGCTCGCCGTGGGTGTCGTCCCGCCGACTGACGCCGTCGCCCAGACGCCCGCCAAGGTGTCGAACCAGCAGCTCGATTCATTGACGGCGCCCATTGCGCTCTATCCTGACGCGCTGCTTGCGCAGGTGCTAATGGCCGCGACATTTCCGCAGGACGTCGATGCGGCCGCCGCGTGGTCGAAAGCGAACACGCAGTACAAGGGCGACGACGCGGTGAAAGCCGTCGCATCGGAGCCGTGGGACCCGAGCGTGCAGTCGCTCGTCGCGTTTCCGCAGGTGCTCGCGACGATGGCGTCGAAGCCCGACTGGGTTACGCAACTCGGCAACGCGTTTCTCGTGCAGCCCAACGACGTGATGGACTCGGTGCAGCGCTTGCGCAAACAGGCGCAGTCGGCGGGCAATCTGAAGTCGAGCGAGCAGCAGAAGGTGATCGTCGAGCAGAACACGATCCAGATCGAGCCCGCCAATCCGCAAGTGGTCTACGTGCCCACCTACAACCCGACCGTCGTCTACGGTACGTGGCCGTATCCCGCCTACCCGCCCGTCTATGTGCCGCCGCCGCCCGGCTACGCCATCGCATCGGGCTTCATGACGGGGCTCGCATTCGGCGCGGGCATCGCCGTCGCCAACTCGCTGTGGGGCGGCTTCAACTGGAACAATCATGACGTGAACATCAACGTCAATCGCTACAACAACATCAACGTCAACAACCGGATCACCTCGAATAACACCACGGCGAACTGGAACCGTAACGCGAACATCAACCGCAACAACGCGAATCTCAATCGCAACAACGCCAATTTGAACAATGCCAATCTCGCTGCGCAGCGCGACCAGTATCGCGGACGCGACGCCTCGCGTGCTCAGGCGCAGCAGACGCTGCAGAACCGAACCGGCCAGAACCTGAGCGGCAACGCGAGTCAGCGCGTGCAGAACATTCATCAGGGCGGCGCTGGCGCTGAAGGGGTCCGCAACAGCGCGCAGAACCTTAACCGTGACAACGCGTTGCGCGGTTCGGGTGACGCAGCCGGCTCGCGGCAGGATCTCCAGCGAGGACAATCGAGCCGTCAATCGCTCGCGAGCAACGGCGCGAACGATCGGCCGGGCGCCGGCGGCGGCGGACAGCAGTTCGGCGGCGGACGGGCCGAAGGCGCGCGCGCTGGAGGCGCGGCTGGCGGCCAGGGTGGCGGCTTCCATGGCGGAGGCGGAGCTGGAGGCGGCAATCTCGGCGGCGGCGGCCGCGCCGGCGGTTTCGGCGGCGGCGGTGGCGGCGGACATTTCCATCGCCGCTAAACGACGACACAGGAGGCACACATGATCCGCAACTCGACTCGCGGCGCACTGCGCGCCCCGCATTCCGCACAACCATGCGCGGCACACGCGACTACCGAGCGCGTTTCACACGCGCTCACGGTCGCTGCAGTCGCGGCGCTCTTCGCCGTCGCGCACCCGGCCGCCGCGCAGGCGGTCTATCCGTCGCCTGATGCGGCCGCCGAAGCGTTCGCCAATGCGCTCTCGACAAACGACCAGCCGGCGATGGAAAAGGTGCTCGGCAAAAACTTCGGCCGTTACATTCCGACCACCAATATCGGCGAAGACGACATCTACGCATTCCTCGGGCAATGGGCGAAAGGCCATCACCTCGTCGACGATCCCACGCCCCACCACGGCCGCAAGAGCGTGCATCTGGCCGTCGGGGATGGCGGCTGGACGCTGCCCATTCCCATCGTGCAAACGGCGCGCGGCTGGCAATTCGATACGCCCGCCGCCACCGACGAGATGCTCACGCGCCGCATCGGCCGCAACGAGCGCGCGGCGATTCTCACGTCGCAGGCTTATGTCGACGCGCAGAACGACTATCGCGGCCAGATGCAGCACTACGCGCAGAAATTCATCAGCTCACCCGGCAAGCGCGACGGCCTGTACTGGCCGACCGCACCCGGCGAGCCCGACAGCCCCCTGGGCCCGCTCGCCGCGACGATGCCTCATCAGATCGCGCCCGGCGAAGCCTACTACGGCTATCACTACCGCATCCTCACGTCGCAGGGCGCGGCAGCCGATGGCGGCGCGCAGAACTATCTGCAGGACGGCGTGCTGTCGAAAGGCTTCGGCCTCGTCGCGTGGCCAGCGGAATACGGCAAGACGGGCGTGATGAGTTTCATCGTCAACCAGAATGGCAAGGTCTTTCAGAAGAATCTCGGGCCGCAGACGGCGCGCGTCGCGGGCGCGATCACGTCGTTCAATCCCGATTCGTCGTGGCAGGCAGCGCAGCCGTGACCGCCCGCTGAATCTGCGTCGAGCCCCCCCGACGCCGCATGGGCGGCCGGCGTCGGGCCTTGGTATGAAAGCGCAACTGGCTCGCCCGCCGTTGCGAGCGTTTCGGCTCGCGGCCAGGTAGATTCACATTCCCGCCGCGCACGCCAAACCGATCCCATCCCCGACGGTATAATGTCGAACTTCGCTGCGGCGCGGTTTTCGCGCCGGGCGCTTTGCGGCACGCGACGGGTTCCTGCCCGCCAGCGTCAATCGCGCGATGCGCAGCATCCGCCACGGCGAAGGCCGCAAACGCGCAAGCAGCACGCACAACGCGCGGCATGCGCGGCAACTTGTCTCCATGCCCTGCGCCTGTCCGCCCCGCCCGCATTCCGACACGCCCATTCTCGACCGACCATGACAGCCAAACTGATCGACGGCACCGCCCTTTCCAAGACCTTGCGCGCCGACGTCGCCACGCGCGCCGCCGCCCTCGCCGCCCGCGGACATCAACCGGGGCTCGCCGTCGTGCTCGTCGGCGACAATCCGGCGAGCGAGGTCTACGTCCGCAACAAGGTGAAGGCTTGCGAGGACAACGGTCTCTTCTCGTCGTATGACCGCTATCCCGCGACGCTGACGGAAGCCGGTCTGCTCGCGCGCATCGACGAACTCAACCGCGATCCGAAGATTCACGGCATTCTCGTGCAACTGCCGCTGCCCGCGCACATCGACAGCCACAAGGTGATCGAAGCGATCGCACCGGAGAAGGACGTCGACGGCTTTCACGTCGCGAATGCCGGCGCGCTGATGACGGGCAAGCCGCTGTTCCGCCCGTGCACGCCGTATGGCGTGATGAAGATGTTCGAAGCTTACGGCATCGACCTGAACGGCGCGAACGCCGTCGTGATCGGGCGCTCGAACATCGTCGGCAAGCCGATGGCCATGCTGCTGCTGCAAGCCAACGCAACGGTCACGATGTGCCACAGCAGGACGCGCGACATCGGCGCGTTCACGCGCGAAGCAGATGTCGTCGTGGTCGCGACGGGCCTGCGCAATACGCTGACGGCCGACATGGTGAAACCCGGCGCGACCGTCATCGACGTCGGCATGAACCGCGACGAGAACGGCAAGCTGTGCGGCGACGTCGACTTCGCGAACGTCAAGGAAGTGGCCGGCCACATCACGCCCGTGCCCGGCGGCGTCGGCCCGATGACGATCACGATGCTGCTCGTCAACACGATTGAAGCAGCCGAACGCGCGGCCGGCAACGCCTGAAGACGCGCAGTCAGAGGCGCAGCAACTTCAAAGCGGCGGCCAACGAACGCTCAAATGGGCCGTCTGCGTCGAACCGTCGCGTGCCTCGCGCTTGCGGCGTTCCAGTTGCCTCGCCGTGCTGCGCGCAATGCGCGCGCGGCACCAGGCCATCGCGGGACGCTCGATCCAGCGCGAAGAAAACGCCGCCGCCGCGAGAACGAACGGCGCGCTGACGACGACCGAGAGCATCGGCGGCATGGCCGGTGCGACCGCCGCCACGCATTGCTGAACCATGAAGCCATACAGGTAGATCGCGTACGAGTAATCGCGGCGCGGCACCCAGTTGCGCAATAACGGCGTCGTGCCGATCCACAGCACGCCATAGACGAACGCGATATAAAACAGCACCTGCGCGCCCGCCGTGTCGCGAAACACCAGAAAGACCAGCAACAGTCCCAGCGCGGCAAATCCGTCGATGCGCACGTGCTCCCGCCATCCGTACAGCAGAACGCCGAGAAAAAAGAACGGCTCGGGGAAAAACGAATAGCCGCCCGCCTTATCCGGGAAATCGCGCAAGCCAACGTGAAAATCGGCCACGTCCACACGCAACGCAAACGCGATCGCGCAAAGCAGCACGGCGATCACGCAGCGTCGCGGCCTCGACAGCAGGCCTAGCATGCCCGTCACCAGCACGAGCAGATAGCAGCGCACTTCGAGCGGCAGCGTCGACAGCGGCGCGCAGATATCGTGGCCGAAGCGGTCGTGGTCGAACACGCCCGGCAGCGTGCAGGCGCGCTTGAGCGCGAGCGTCGAAAAATAGTCGACGTTTCGCCAGATGCTCACTGACGCGAAGTACTCGTGCAATGAAAGCGTCGTGAAGATCGGCCCGACGATGCAAATCGCCACCAGCGAAGCCCCGACGAGCGCCGGCAGCAATCGCGCCAGCCGCAGCGCGACGAAACGCGGCACCGAGCGCTGATGCTCGAAGCTCGCGCTCACCAGCATGCCGCTCAACAGAAAGAACGCATACACGGCAAGACTGCCCGCGCCGTCGAAACCCAGTGCCGCGGTGACACCGTCGGCGGCATGCGGGCGCTGGATCGTGTACGCATGGCAGTAGACGACGGCGCACGCGGCCATCAGTCGGACGAGGTCGAAATTGTTCGCGTCGCGAGCGAGCGCGCGCGACAGGGTCGGTGGAAGCGGAGTCATCGCGAAGGCTACCTGATGCAGGGCGGCCGCCGTGCAGGCGCGGCGGCAACGGAACGATGCGGGATGCGCGCCATGTTGCGGCGCGCGACGACGCTTCAACGATGCCCGACGACACCCGCCCCGACCGTGCGGTTGCCCACGCTTGCGTTCTGGTACAAATATGCCTGCGCCCGCTGTATCTGCGCGCTAGCGGCAGTTCTGATAACTTTGTCTCCCAAACGGCTGTACCTTGGCGGCCGTCCACGGGCTGCCTCGTATAAAGCTTGAACAGTTGGAAATGGCGAACGGCGCCCCAAGCTATGTCGTGCAGCGCATCGCATGATCGACGCGCGCGGTTTGCGCGACGTGCGTTTCATGCGCCGCGCCCCATATTCAGACCCGGATGCGCATCGTCCGGGCCTTCATTTACCGCTTCATTTACCGCGTCAGACAGGAAGCATCATGTCCACTTCTCAATCGACATCAGACAATCCGCTCCTCGATTTCTCCGATCTGCCGCGCTTTGGCGAGATCCGCCCCGAACATGTGACCCCCGCTCTCGATGTGCTGCTCGCCAATGCAAGCGCCGCCGTCGACCGCGCGAGCCAGCCGTCGACGCCAGCGTCGTGGGACGACGTCGTCGAGCCCGTCGAGCGCGCGACCGAGCCGCTGTCGCGCGCGTGGGGCGTGATCGGCCACCTGAATGCCGTCGCCGATACGCCTGAACTGCGCGCCGCGCACGCCGACAATCTGCCGCGCGTGACCGAATTCTGGTCGAGCGTCGGACAGAATCTGGCGCTCTACGAGAAGTACAAGACGCTTGCCGCCAGCGATGATTTCGAGTCCCTGACGGGCGAACGCAAGAAAATTCTGAACAACTCGCTGCGTGATTTCAGATTGTCGGGTGCCGAACTGCCGGAAGACAAGAAGCCGCGCTTCGCCGAGTTGCAGGAGCGCCAGGCCGCGCTGTCGAAGGCATTCTCGGATCACGTGCTCGACGCGACCAACGCTTATGCGTACGTCGTCGAGAACAAGGACGACCTCGCGGGCCTGCCCGAAGACGTGATCGCCGCCGCGCGCGAAGCAGCCGAGCGCGAGCTCAAGAGCGGCTGGAAATTCACGCTGCATTTCCCGTCGTACTTCCCCGTGATGCAGTACTCGGAAAACCGCGCGATGCGCGAAACGATGTACCGCGCGTATGTCACGCGCGCCTCCGAGCTCGGTCCGCAGTACGGCAACGGCAAGGCCGAGTGGGACAACACGGAGAACGTCGCCGAGAGCCTGAAGCTTCGCCAGGAAGAAGCTCACATGCTCGGCTACCGGAACTTCGCGGAAGTGTCGCTGGCGCCGAAGATGGCCGAGTCGCCGGAACAGGTCATGGCGTTCCTCGAAGATCTCGCGACGCGCGCGCGCCCGCACGCCGAGCACGACTGGAAGGAGTTGCGCGAGTTCGCCGCGAGCGAGCTCGGGCTCGCCGAACTGCAGCCGTGGGATGTCGCGTTTGCCGCCGAGCGCCTGCGCGAGAAGCGCTATTCGTTCTCCGAGAACGAAGTGAAGCAGTACTTCCCCGAAGACATCGTCCTCAAGGGCCTGTTCAAGGTCACGGAGACGTTGTTCGACGTGAAGATCCGCCCCGACAAGCGGCCACCTGGCACGACGACGTGCGCTTCTTCCGCGTCGAGAACCAGGACGGCGGACTCGTCGCGCAGTTCTATCTGGATCTGTACGCGCGCGAAGGCAAGCGCGGCGGCGCCTGGATGGACGACGCGCGCTCGCGCCGCAAGCCCGTGAACGGCGCCGTGCAGACGCCCGTCGCGTATCTGACGTGCAACTTCTCGGCGCCCGTCGGCGGCAAGCCCGCGTGCTTCACGCACGACGAAGTGATCACGCTCTTCCACGAGTTCGGCCACGGCCTGCATCACATGCTGACGCGCGTCGATGAACTGGGCGTGTCGGGCATAAACGGTGTCGAATGGGATGCCGTCGAACTGCCGTCGCAGTTCATGGAGAACTTCTGCTGGGAGTGGGATGTGCTCAGCGACATGACCCAGCACGTCGATACCGCGAAGCCGCTGCCGCGCGAGCTGTTCGACAAGATGCTCGCGGCGAAGAACTTCCAGAGCGGTCTGGGCACGTTGCGCCAGATCGTGTTCTCGATGTTCGACATGAAGCTGCACGTCGACTTCGACCCCTCGGGCAAAGAGAGCGCGAACGATCTCGCGCGCGAGATCAACGAGCGTTTCCATGTGATTCCGCAAGCGGCGTTCTCACGCTGGCCAAATACGTTCAGCCACATCTTCGCGGGTGGTTATGCCGCGGGCTATTACAGCTACAAGTGGGCCGAAGTGCTGTCCGCAGATGCATATGCAGCGTTCGAAGAAGCCGCGCAGTCGGGCAAAGGCAGTGTGCTCGACGTCGCAACGGGCACGCGTTATCGCAAGGAGATTCTCGAAGTGGGCGGGAGCCGTCCCGCGATGGAATCGTTCAAGGCATTCCGTGGCCGCGAGCCGAACATCGACGCGCTGCTGCGTCACAACGGCATGGCGCCGGACGCAGTGCCGGGCGCCGCGCATTGATGTGCCGCATGGATCTGACGCAGTGATCTGAGACAGGACGAGCGGTCTGCCTGATGTCTGGTCAGCGACCGCTGAAACGACAACGGCCCGATAGCGTAACGCGCGATTGGGCCGTTTTTTTATGCGACGCGCGCCGTGGTCATTCCGTCAAGGCAACAACGGGCGCGTGATCCGACGGCTGGTCCCACTTGCGCGGCGTCTTGTCGACGTCGCAATGTGTGCAGCTGGCGGCGAGCGGCTTCGACAGCAGGATATGGTCGATGCGCAGCCCGGCGTTGCGGCGGAATGCCAGCATACGGTAGTCCCACCATGTGAAGGTCTTTTCGGGCTGCTCGAACAGCCGGAACGAATCGGCGAGCCCGAGTTCGATCAGACGCGTGAACTGCGCGCGCTCTTCCGGCGACACCAGGTTCTGCCCTTCCCACGCCTTCGGGTCGTGCACATCGCGGTCTTCCGGCGCGATGTTGTAATCGCCGAGCAAAGCGAGCTTGGGATATTGCGCGAGCTCGCTCGCGACCCAGTCGTGCAGCGCGTCCAGCCAGCGCAGCTTGTAGGCGAACTTGTCGGTGCCGGGCGCCTGGCCGTTCGGAAAATATGCGGAGATTACGCGCACGCCTTCAATTGTGGCGGCAACCACACGCTGTTGCGGATCGTCGAAGCCAGGAATGTTGCGCACGATGCTGCTCTCGTCGACGCTCATGCCGTCGCGCACCAGAATGCCGACGCCGTTGTACGTCTTCTGTCCCGTGAACCAGCTGCGATAACCCTTTGCTTCGAGTTCGGCGCGCGGAAATTTTTCGTCGGGCAGCTTCAGCTCCTGAAGACACAGCACGTCGGTCTGACTCAGTTCGAGCCAGTCGATCACATGCTGCTGACGAACCTTCAGGGAGTTCACGTTCCACGTGGCTAATTTCATCGCTCGTTCTCGTTGTAGCGGGTGCTGGATGGAATCTTACCGCGATCGCGCCCGTGTGCTCAGTACGCCGCCATGCATAGGACAAAAAACAAAAAGCCCGCAACGCTTGTGGCGATGCGGGCTGTTTGAAGCGTAGTGCTTGAGGCCGTGTGGAGCAGGACACGATCCCTTGAAACTGGTTGCGGGGACAGGATTTGAACCTGTGACCTTCGGGTTATGAGCCCGACGAGCTGCCAGACTGCTCCACCCCGCGTCAGAGGAAGCGAATTGTACGGACACATTTGGCACCCGTCAAACATTTGGCCGAATTTTTTTCATGCTCTTCTGCTACGCGCTCACGACGTACGCTGAACGGTCACTCTTCCTATGCCATTCGATCGACTGCACACGCATGTCTTCCGCCGATAGAATCGATGTCATATCAAGGAGCCGCTCATGGATCTGATCATCCGTCGTGCCGTATTGCCGCGTAGCGCTGCGCAACAGAATGGCCCTGTCGATATCGGCATCGCGTCGGGGCGAATCGTGGATGTCGCGCCGCATCTCGCCGCCGCCGCGCGAGAAGAGATCGACGCGAACGGCGCGCTCGTCACGCCGCCGTTCGTCGACGCCCACTTTCATATGGACGCGACGCTCTCCTATGGCCTGCCGCGCGTGAACGCATCGGGCACCTTGCTCGAAGGCATCGCGCTATGGGGCGAGCTCAAGCCGCATCTGACACAAGAGGCGCTTGTGGAGCGCGCGCTGCAGTATTGCGACTGGGCTGTCGCGCGCGGCTTGCTGGCCATTCGCACGCACGTCGACGTGTGCGACGAGCGGCTCCTCGCCGTGCAAGCGCTGCTCGAAGTAAAACGCCGCGTCGCGCCGTATATGGACCTGCAGCTCGTCGCGTTTCCGCAAGACGGCCTGCTGCGCAGCGCGGGCGCGTTCGACAACCTCAAGCGCGCCATCGAAATGGGCGTCGATGTGGTCGGCGGCATTCCGCACTTCGAACGGACAATGGCGGACGGCGCGGAATCCGTGCGGCTCTTGTGCGAGTTCGCGGCGCAAAAGGGTTTGCGTGTCGATATGCATTGCGACGAATCGGACGATCCACTCTCGCGCCATATCGAAACGCTGGCGGCACAAACACACCGGCTCGGTATGCAGGGTCGCGTGACGGGCTCGCACCTGACGTCGATGCATTCGATGGACAACTACTACGTCAGCAAGCTGCTGCCGTTGATGCGCGAAGCGGGCGTGGCCGCCATCGCCAATCCATTGATCAACATCACGCTGCAAGGGCGCTCGGATACCTACCCGAAGCGGCGCGGCATGACGCGCGTGCCGGAAATGCTCGCGGCAGGCATCAATGTCGCGTTCGGTCACGACTGCGTGATGGACCCGTGGTACAGCCTCGGTTCCGGCGACATGCTCGAAGTCGCGCATATGGGTCTGCACGTCGCGCAAATGACAGGCATCGATGCGATGCATGCGTGCTTCGATGCCGTCACGGTGAACGCGGCGCGCATTCTGGGGCTCGATAGTTATGGCATTGCGCCGGGCTGCGATGCGAACCTCGTCGTGCTCGATGCCCGCGATGCCGTCGAAGCAATCCGCTTGCGAGCCGCGCGGCTTGCCGTCGTGAGCCGCGGGAAAGTGGTCAGCCGCGCGCCCGCCGCCCGCGCGACGCTATCGCTGGACGGCCGTCCCACGGAAGTGGACTTTAAGCTGCATCGCGGATAAGAAAAAAGCGGGTCCGGCGATACCGGACCCGCTTTGCGGTCGATTGCTGGCGGAAGCTCTGCGATAGCGTCGGACGTGCAAAGCAAGCAACGGCAACGCGAGCCTCACGCCATCAGGCGCTTACGGTTCGAGATTCAACTCCTGAATCTTGCGCGTGATCGTATTGCGTCCGATCCCGAGGCGCTCCGCTGCTTCCACTTTGCGCCCGCGCGTGAAGTCGAGCGCTTCGCGGATCACGGCTGCTTCGAAACGGCGCGACAGTTCGTCCATCACATCGGGCGCGTTTTCGCGCAACAGCTTCGCGACTTCCGTGCGCAGCCCGCTCTCCCAGACGGCGACAGGCAGCGGAATCCCGGCACCGCCGCCCGGCGCGGACACGCCCGTTATCGGCGCAACGCCATTGGCCGCGCCGCCATTGCCCACTGCGGCCTCGCTCGAAACGACACCTGCAGCGGGGACGAATTCCGACCCGCCCTGCTGCGTCGAAACGAGATCGGGCGGCAAGTCCTTGATCTCGATGGTCTGCGCGGGCGCCATCACCGTCAGCCAGTTCGCGAGATTCTCGAGCTGACGCACGTTGCCGGGAAACGGCAGCGACGTCAGATAAGCGAGCGCCTCATCCGACACGCGCTTGGGCTCTACGCCCAGATCACGCGCGCTCTTTTGCAGGAAATGGCGCGTGAGCAGCGGAATGTCCTCGCTTCGCTCGCGCAATGGCGGCAGACGCAAGCGGATCACGTTGAGCCGATGATACAAGTCCTCGCGGAACAGCCCTTGGCGCACACGCGATTCGAGATTCTGATGCGTCGCGGCGATCACGCGCACGTTTGCGCGCAGCGGATTGTGTCCGCCGACTCGATAAAACTGCCCATCCGACAAGACACGCAACAGACGCGTCTGCAAATCGAACGGCATATCGCCGATTTCATCGAGAAACAGCGTACCGTTCTCAGCTTGTTCGAAGCGGCCCTGACGCATCGCCTGTGCGCCCGTGAACGCGCCGCGCTCATGACCGAACAGTTCGGATTCCAGCAGATCCTTCGGAATCGCTGCTGTGTTCAGCGCGATGAATGGACCGTTCGCGCGTGGGCTATGTCGGTGCAAGGCACGCGCGACAAGTTCCTTACCGGTGCCTGATTCGCCCGTAATGAGCACGGTAGCGGCCGAATGCGACAGCCGGCCGATCGCGCGGAACATGTCCTGCATCGCGGGCGCCTGGCCCAGCATCTCCGGCGCTTCAGCGACGCGGTCGTCCCACGTCTGCTCGCCGCGCATGCTTTCGTCAACGGCGCGGCGAATCAGCTCGACGGCCTTGTCGACGTCGAACGGCTTCGCGAGGTACTCGAACGCTCCGCCCTGGAACGCGGCCACGGCGCTATCGAGATCCGAAAACGCCGTCATGATGATGACGGGCAAGCCCGGCACGCGGTCACGCACCGTCTGCAGCAGTTCGAGTCCGGAGCCGCCTGGCATCCTGATGTCGGAGACGAGCACCTGCGGGCTGTCATGTTCCAGCGCGCCTGCAGCTTCGCGCACGTTCGCGAAGCTGCGCGTCGCGAAGTTCTCGCGTGCCAGTGCTTTTTCGAGCACCCAGCGGATCGATTGGTCGTCGTCTACTATCCAGATCGGCTTCATATAGGTCCGTCAGAAGTCTTGTATATCGTGTGGTGTCAGCAGTCGAGCGGCAGCAGAATCTGAAACTCGGTATGACCCGGACGGCTCTCCACTTCGATCATCCCGTCGTGCTGCTGCACGAAGGTCTGCGCGAGCGTCAGGCCAAGACCGCTGCCATCCTCACGCCCTGATACGAGGGGATAAAAGATGCGATCGCGTATGTCCTCGGGAATGCCGGGTCCGTTGTCGACGATATGCAAGTCCAGTGCCAGCTTGCAAAGACGTTTCGCGATCGTCACCTTCCGGGCGACGCGCGTGCGCAACTCGATGCGCGCATCGCCCTGCGAGATGCGTTCGCGCAGCGCTTCGGCCGCATTGCGCACGATGTTCAGCAGCGCCTGGATCAGTTGTTCCTTGTCACCGCGCAAGTCGGGGACGCTCACGTCGTAATCGCGCTCGATCGTGAGGCCGCGCGGAAACTCCGCGAGGATCACGGCGCGCACGCGCTCGCACACTTCGTGAATATTCACGTCGCCGACGATATGCGGATGACGATGCGGCTCGAGCAGCCGGTCGACGAGCGTTTGCAGCCGGTCCGATTCCTTGATGACGACCTGCGTGTACTCGCGCAACTCGTCGCGTTCGCGCGCGCCGAGTTCGAATTCGAGCAGTTGCGCCGCGCCGCGAATGCCGCCGAGCGGGTTCTTGATCTCATGCGCGAGGTTGCGGATCAGCTGCTTGTTGACGGCCGTCAGATCGTGAATGCGCTCTTCGCGATCGGAGCGCAGATGCCGCTCGTTCTCGAACAGTTCGAGCAGCACATAGTCTTGCGCGCTCTCGAGAAAGCCGACGACGGCATGCACATGCAGCGGCTCGTGGCCCGGGCGTTCGAGCACGGCATCGAGATGCGTCGCGTGAAAACGGTGGGCGGCGATGGCGGCGATGGTCGCCGTCAGTTCTTCGCCGTTCGTGAAGATGTCGGGCCACGCCATTTGCGTCAACTGGCGGCGCGACATTTCGAGCATCGACTCAGCCGACGGATTCGCGAACGCAACGCGCAGCGTTCGCTTGTCGAGCACGAGCACGACGGTGGGCAGCGCCTCGAAGCCCGGCAGCAGACCGGACTCGACGAGTTGCGCATCATCCGACAGTGCGTCGGCATGCCCTTTTCTGGCCTTGATGAGGTTCTTCAATACCATCTTGATGTCGGGTCGGTACGCACGCGGTTCAGTACAGCTACGACTGGCTTTGCCACAAAACGTCACTGTTTTCGATCCAACGAAAAAGGGACGGCGCCGCCGTCCCTTCATGACCGATCGCAGCGTCGGGGCGTACGCTTCGCCGCTCTTCGCGAGCGAAGCGCAGCGCCACCTGGAGCGATTACAGCGAGTAGTACAGTTCGAACTCAACCGGGTGCGTGGTCATACGCACGCGCTGCAGCTCGCTTTCCTTCAGTTCGAGGTACGCGTCGATCATGCCGTCGGTAAACACACCGCCGCGCGTCAGGAACTCGCGATCTGCGTCGAGTGCTTCCAGCGCCTGGTCGAGGCCGGCACACACGGTCGGGATCTTTGCATCCTCTTCCGGCGGCAGGTCGTACAGGTTCTTGTCGGCAGCTTCGCCCGGATGGATCTTGTTCTGCACACCGTCGAGACCCGCCATCATCAGTGCCGAGAAGCACAGGTACGGATTTGCGAGCGGGTCCGGGAAACGCGTTTCGATACGGCGGCCCTTCGGGTTCGCGACGTGCGGAATACGGATCGATGCCGAACGGTTGCGTGCCGAGTAAGCCAGCTTCACGGGCGCTTCGAAGTGCGGCACGAGACGCTTGTACGAGTTCGTACCCGGGTTCGTGATCGCGTTCAGCGCGCGCGCGTGCTTGATGATGCCGCCGATGTAGAACAGCGCGAATTCCGACAGGCCAGCGTAGCCGTTGCCCGCGAACATGTTCTGGCCGTCCTTCCAGATCGACTGGTGAACGTGCATGCCCGAGCCGTTGTCGCCGACGACCGGCTTCGGCATGAACGTCGCCGTCTTGCCGTACGTGTGCGCAACGTTGTGGACGATGTACTTCAGCTGCTGCGTCCAGTCAGCGCGCTGAACCAGCGTCGAGAACTTCGTGCCGATCTCGTTCTGGCCCTGGCCAGCGACTTCGTGGTGGTGCACTTCGACGGGAATGCCGATCTGTTCGAGCAGCAGACACATTTCCGAGCGGATGTCCTGGAACGTGTCGACGGGCGCGACCGGGAAGTAGCCGCCCTTCGTGCCCGGACGGTGACCCGTGTTGCCGCCTTCGAATTCCTTGCCCGACGACCACGGCGCTTCTTCCGAGCCGATCTTGACGAAGCAGCCCGACTGATCCGTGTTCCACTGGACCGAGTCGAAAATGAAGAATTCCGGTTCCGGACCGAAGAAGGCCGTGTCGCCGAGGCCCGTGCTCTTCAGGTACGCTTCGGCGCGCTTGGCGAGCGAGCGCGGGTCGCGCTCATAGCCCTTGCCGTCAGCCGGTTCGACGACGTCGCAGGTCAGCACGAGCGTCGATTCTTCGTAGAACGGGTCGATGAACGCGGTGTTCGAATCCGGCACGAGCAGCATGTCCGACGCTTCGATGCCCTTCCAGCCGGCAATCGAAGAACCGTCAAACGCATGGCCGCTTTCAAACTTGTCTTCGTCGAACGCCGACACCGGCACCGAAACGTGTTGCTCCTTGCCGCGCGTGTCGGTGAAACGGAAGTCGACAAACTTGACGTCCTCGTCCTTGACGAGCTGCATGACGTCGGCCACGGATTTACTCATAACCTATCTCCTGATTAACGAATTCGGCGGGTTCAGCCGCCGCCCAATCTAGCTGACCAGCCTCGACGCGTCCACCCCTCGCACGATTTCAGATAGGGTTGGCCGTTTCTCGCATCGGGCCAGTTTTGATCGGCACCAATAAAGCAGCTTCCGTGCCATGTTATCGCTACGGCTGCGCCACTTCGTTGCAGCCCCAATGGCGACGCGCGTTTGCAGGGAATTGCCGCGCGCCGTTTGCGGGAATGTGGCGGGTCGCCGCCGCCGCAACGCACCGCGATTGTGCATGCATCAAATCATCGCCCGCTTAACACTTCATTCTGGTGCAACAACTCATATTCGCACCATTTTGAGGCGAACGCGTTCGTGGCCCGGTTTCATGCGATTCGATACGCGCCCGATGCGCGCGCCCGACACCTTGCTAGAATGTTTTTTTGGCCCTAAGGAGATTTGCTGTCATGAGTACGCTCGAACAGTTGTACAGCCAGGCTGAAAAGCGCCGCGTCGACAACCAGCTTCCGTACGCGGGCGCCGTCACGCCTGCCGAGGCATTCGAGCTGCTCCAACTCGACCCGCGCACCCGTCTCGTCGACGTGCGCACGCGCGCCGAGCTGGACTGGGTCGGCCGCCCCGTCGTCGGTGACGGGCAATACGCGCACGTCGAGTGGACGCGCTATCCGGGCGGCGTGCCGAACGCGGAATTCATCGATCAGCTGCGCCAGGTCGCAACGCCCGACACGCCCGTGCTGCTGCTGTGCCGCAGCGCCGCACGCTCGAAGCTCGCCGCCATCGCTGCGACGCAGGCCGGCTTCACGAAGGCGCTGGATCTGCTCGAAGGCTTCGAAGGCGACAAGGATGGCCAAGGGCATCGGAAGACCGTATCGGGATGGTGTTTTCGCGGGTTGCCGTGGATCGGCGCGTAGGCGATCTCACGCAAGCGAGACAAGCGTAAGAAATCACCCTGCCTTATCTCAAGACATGCGGCGCACGGTGAACACGTGCGCCGCTTTTGTTTGGAATCGTCCGCGTGCGATGTGATATCCGGATGATGCCGATCCGGCAACGCAAATCGCCCGTTGGATCGGACCGGTTAGCGGCGCGGCTGAGCCTGCGGCGCTTCCGGCTCGACGATATCGCCGCCCAGCAGATGCACGCCTTCGCGCAGCTTCACGAACGCCGCGGCGACGGCCTCGGGCTCGCCCTTGACGCCGAGATCGATATGGCGGCGCGCATAGATGCCACCGCGCTCGGCATCGCCGACGCTCGGCAGGCTGAACACGCGCACGCCCGGAAAGTCGTGCTCGATCTTTTCCATCAGCGGCGTCAGCGTCGATTCAGGCAACTCGAAGACGAGTAAGGACTTTTCCGCATGGGGCGTCGAGTGATGCAGGTGCTCATACTTCGTATCCAGCACCCATTCGATCATCGGCCACGCCATCACGGGAAAGCCCGGCACGAAATGGTGATTGCCAACGGAGAAACCAGGAATCTTGTTGTACCCGTTCGGAATGATCGAGGCACCGCGCGGATACGTGCCCATGTTCAGCCGATGCAGATTTTCCGGCGAGTTGAGGTCCACGGGCGCCGGCGAGTTCGCGGGATGCATCTCGCGGATGCGCTCCTGGATCAGCTCTTTCGCTTCGGGATGCAGTTCGAGCGGCACGGCGAGCGCGGCGGCCGCGCACTGGCGCGTGTGATCGTCGGGCGTCGCGCCGATGCCGCCCGTCGAGAACACGATGTCACCCGTCGCAAACGTGCGGCGCAAGGTGGCCGTGATGCGGTCGGGGTCGTCGCCGATATATTCGGCCCACGACAGCGCCAGGCCGCGCGCGCTCAGAAGCTGGATGACTTTCGGCAGATGCTTGTCGACGCGTCTGCCCGACAGAATTTCATCGCCGATGATGATGACGCCAAATGCCATGGCTGCCCCTTGTATCGCGGTTGTATCAGTAGGAAACGGGTGCCGTGCCGCGCGCGCCCAGGGAACCGGGCGGGCCATGATGGCCGTTCGAGCCGTGCTCTTCGGCCCGCATCCGCTGCAGCGCGCGCAGGCAGTAGTAGCCGAACCACAGCGCCGTAAACACGAGGATGAAAGCATAGATCCAGATGGTCACGGCGGTCATCACAGGGAACAGCACGATCAGCCACACGGAGGACGCCCAGATCAGCGTCGGCAGCGAGCCGAGCAGACCACTCGCCACGCCGATCAGCAGCAGCGGCAGCCGATGCCGGCGCACCAGCGCGCGCCGTTCTTCGATGCTCGCGTGCAGCGACAGCGCGTCGTACGTCATCACGCGATAGGTGAGCCAGCCCCACAGCAGCGGCGGGATCAGCGCGAAGAACGGCGGAATCAGCCACAGCGGCAGCGTGATCACGAGCACGACGAGGCACACGAGCGTCGTCCAGATGGAATGCACGACGCTGCCGTACCAGGTGCCGCCGCGCCGCATCTCCAGACCCGCAAACTGACGCGCGGACAGATGGCGGATCACGGCGGGCATGGACAGCATCGCGATCAGCAGCAGCACGGTCACGACGATCAGCGGAATCGCGACGGCAATCACGATGAACGGCGCCACAGCCGCGTGCAGCGACGAGAAGCCGAGCCAGTCGAACAGGCCGTAGAGCGTCGTCGTGAGCGGCCAGTTTTCGAGCCAGCTACGCGTCGTGCCGATCAGCGCCTGCCAGGAAAACCACAACGCAACGCCCCAGACGATGGCAGCCGCCGCGAACGGCATGAAAGTCAGCCACAGCATGCGTGGATGAAATACGGAAGAAAGCGCGCGCCCGAACGAGCGCAAGAGGTCATTCATGCGTAGTCGATGAGGTGATCGGAATGCGAGGAACGATGGGAAACGTGGACAGGATAAACCACGTTGGCGTACAACCGCTGAATGCGCCGATTGAACAGACCGCGAACGGTCTGCGAGCGGCCTGGACCGCCCGGAACGGTCCGGCAGATCGAAGCCGATGGACGATTGCCGTGCCGCCCGCGTGCGCCATCACTGCGCCCACCGTTCTGCCATTGCGCGCGGTGGCGCGCAGTCCGCGTCGCAGTCTGCGTCGCAGTCCGCGTAAATACTGCGCGGATTCAACCACAAAGAAGCGCCGACGCGGCGTGCCGTCAGACCGTACGCCGCTGCTTCTTGCCGCCCAGACGCTGCGCGATGCGCACGAACGCGAGCCAGTGCTGCGCCCAGAAGCCTTCGCCGTAGTGGCGGCCGCTCAATTGATCGCGGATGCCCGTCGGCTCCATTTCGCGGCTCCACGATGCGCTGCGAAACAGCATGTCCCACCACGGAAACAGCACGCCGAAGTTGCACCCGTACTTGAGCCCTTCGTGGCCGTAGCCGATTGCATGATGACGACGATGGAACGTCGGGCTGACGAGCAGCCGCTCGCCGAGCCAGCCGAAATACAGACGGATGTTCGCGTGCTGCACGCTCTGCGCGAGGTTCGTGATCGCGACGAGCACGACGAACTGCGACGGCGGCACGCCGATGAACAGCGCGATGACGGCGAAGAAACACGCTTGTAGCAGATCGTCGAGCAGATGGTTGCGATCGTCGGCCCACAGCGACATCTGCTGCTGGCTGTGATGCACGGCGTGCAGTTCCCACCAGACGCCGATCTTGTGCTGCCCGCGGTGATACCAGTAGCCCGCGAAGTCGAGCACGAGCAGATACATGATGAACGTGACGACAGGCTGCGTCGTCACGCCCGGCCACAAGTTGTCGAGCTCGATGTTGGCGATGCCGTGCAGCCGGAACCAGCCTTGCACGGCGTCGAAAAACGGTTGCAGCGCAAAGAAGAAAAACAGGTTGAGAATGCCGAGCTTCGCGATCCACGTGTACAGCACGTCGACGCGCACCGCCTTGCGGTCTTTCCACCGCTCGACGGGCCGCAGCGCCTCGAGCGGACGCAGCAGCGCGTACATCGCCAGCACCTCGAGCACACCGACGATCACCCAGTAAAGGCTGTCGTAGGTGTCCTCGTCGTAGTCCATCAGATTGAAGTGAAACAGCAACGGCTGCACGACGTCCACGTACAGCGCGGTCTGGATCGACGAGATGAAGCTGTCGAGACTGGAGGCGATCAGGTGGAACATGGTGCTCTATGTACGTCGCGCGGCGCGCGGCCCATGCGCGCCACCGGGTGTCAGGCGCCGTTCGGCGCGGTGACGGGCGCGCGGTTGAAGAAATAGATGCCGTGCGGCGAACGGCCGACGGCAATCGTCTGGATCAGCTTGTGCGTCGTCAGGTCGATCACGCCGACGTGCTTCGCAAAGCGGAACGTTACCCACAGATAGCGCTTGTCGGCGGAAAGTTCCATGTCGTCCGGTCCCGGCATCAGGCCCGTGATGTCGCCGACGTTGGTGAGCGTGTCCTCGTCGATGATGCTGATCGTGCTCGCCACGCGGTTCGACACGGCCACATGCTTGCCGTCCGCGAGCGAACGGAAGTTGTGCGCGCCCTTGCCCGTCATGATGGTCTTGACGATCTTCTGGGTGCGCCAGTCGACCACGGCGACGTAATCCGCGCCCGTCATGCCGATCAGCAGGTACTTGTCGCCCGGCGTCATCCACAGGCCGGCCGGCACCTTGCCGACTTTCATCTTCCACTTCACCGTCTGCGTGGCCAGATCGACGGCGGCCAGTTCGCCCGACACCTGCAGCGTGACGAACACCGTCTTGCTGTCGTTCGTGAACGCCATGTGGCTCGGCATCACGGCGAGCGGCAGCCGGCTCGCGAGCGTCATGTTGTGACCGTCGTAGTGATAGATGTCGAGACGGTCGAGGCGCAGCCCCGTCGTCACGAGCCACTTGCGGTCAGGCGAGAAACCGATCTGATACGGATCTTCGATGTTCTCCACCCAGCGTTGCGGCTTGCCCGTTTTCGGATCGACGAACATCAGGTTGTTCGACACCGAATTCGCGACGATCAGCGACGAATTGTCGGGCGTCGGCATCAGGTGATGCGGCTCCTTGCCCGTCGGCACCGTGTCGATGACCTGACGCGTGGCCTCGTCGATCAGGCTCAGCGTGGCCTCGCCCGAATTGAGCACGATCACGTTGTTGGCGAACACAGAGGGGGAGAAAAACGCTGCTGAAGCGACGAGCGTCGCGCCGGCTGCGAACGCGCTGGTCAAGCCGGACAGGAAAAATTTGCGCATGAAGACTCACATCAGGGGATAGCCGCCATTGTAGAACGTTTGCGATGCTCAACGGTTGACCTCGGTCGAGGAAAATCAGCGCGCTGCGGCAGCCCGCCGCGCGGGCTCGATCGCGTGCCCCGAGCAGGAAAATCCGGAACAAACCGGGCAGCGCGAATCATCCGCGTCCGCGCAGCGACACACAGCGTGCGCCGCCTGCTCACAGGCGTAACTGGTCGTCGTCATCGCGGGGCGGGCGCATTGGCAAGGCGCATAGCAGGCCTCCTCGTCCGTCAACGCTGCATCGACTCCCACACCTTGTACAGACGCTTGACGGACACGGGCATCGGCGTGCGCAGTTCCTGCGCGAACAGCGACACGCGCAGTTCCTCGAGCAGCCAGCGGAATTCCGCGAGCCGCGCATCCGGCACGCCGCCGCGCTGCGCGAGCGCGCGTTGATAGTGCTGCGCGAGCGGCGCGAATTCCGCGAACTGACGCGCGTCGCGCGCCGGGTCCGCTTTCAGCTTGTCGATGCGCAGCGCGATCCCCTTCAGATAGCGGGGAAAGTGCGTCAGCTGCGGGTACGGCGTATCGACGATAAAGCGTTTGCCGATCAGCGCGTCCAACTGGCCCTGCATGTCCGCGTAGGCCGCCGCGAACGGCTTCGCCTGCGCCATTTTTTTCACGACGGCCGAATACTCGCCGAGAATCTGTCCGACGAGACGGGCAATCTCCTGCGCGAGCAGTGTCAGCCGGCTGCGGCCTTCGTCCTTGCGCGCGTGGAAGCTCGCGTCGTCGTCGGGCAGCGGGTCCTGCAGACACGCGCGGTCGAGCGCCGTATCGATCAGCTGATCGCGCAGCTCTTCCTGCGTGCCGCGCGGCATGAACTGCATGGCCATTTCGCGCAGCCCCGGCAGATTCTTCTCCAGATACTTGATCGGTTCGCGCAACTGCAGCGCGAACAGCCGCCGCAG
>BBSL01000358.1 GCA_001319865.1 Burkholderia sp. E7m39
TGGATACGCGCGGCTTCGTCGGGCGAATCGAACAACTTCGACGTCGCAATGCGTGCCGCGATCGACGAGCGCCGGATAGCCGAAGAGCGTCTGCCCGCCGCGCCGGATTTCCAGCAGCTCGGGGAGCTTGCCGAAGTTCCAGGTCGTGAGGTTCTCGTAGAGCGCTGTCGCAGGCGCGGCCGCGGATTCGGCTGGCGCCGGCGTGTGCGGACGGCTGGATGCGCCGCGCGCGCTGCTGCCAACGCTGGCGCCGCGCGCTGGCGTGCCAGCTGCGCCGTCCCGCGCGGACGCATCGCCGCCGCCGGACGCCGCGTTCGCCAGCGCCGCGCTCGCCGCGATCTTCTGGAAATGCTGTTGCGCCTGGCTGCCCAGCTCGGCGCGAAGCTGCGCGAGATTGCGGCCCATCGCGAGTTGTCGCCCGTGCTCGTCGATCACCTTGAAGTTCATGAACAGGTGCGGCGCGAGCGTTTCGAGCTTGAAGTCCGACTGCTTCATGGCGACCTGCGTCTGCTCGCGGACGTCGGCGATCAGCGTGTCGAGCAGACCGCCCGCGCCGAATTTCGGTCCGCCGTGCCGGTCGACGAAACCCGCCGCGAACTCGGGCAACGGCACCACATGACGGCGCAGCTTCTGCGGCAACGACTTCAGCAACTGTTGCGTCTTCTCCTTCAGCATGCCCGGCACGAGCCATTCGACGCGCCGCGCATCCACCTGATTCAGCGCATACAGCGGCACGGCGAGCGTCACGCCGTCGCGCGGCGAGCCCGGTTCGAAGTGATACGTCAGCGCCATCTCGACGCCCGACATCGTCATGCGCTTCGGAAACAGGTCGGTCGTGACGCCTGCCGCCTCGTGGCGCATCAGATCGTCGCGCGACAGATACAGCAGGCGCAGCTTGTCTTCCTGCTGCCCGCTCTTCTTCACTTCGTCGCGATACCAGCGCTCGAACGCGGCTCCCGTGTAGATGCCATTCGGGATCGCCTGATCGTAGAACGCGTAGATCAGTTCGTCGTCCACCAGCACGTCCTGGCGGCGCGACTTGTGCTCCAGTTGCTCGATATCGGCGAGCAGCTTGCGGTTGTGCGCGAAGAACGCGAGCTTCGTGTCGAATTCGCCCTCCACCAGCGCGCCGCGAATGAACAGTTCGCGCGCACGCGCCGGGTCCTGCTTGCCGAAGCTCACGCGCCGCCGGTGATAGACGGGCAAGCCGTACAGCATCGCGCGCTCGAACGCCGTCACCTGCGCCGCGCGCTTTTCCCAATGCGGCTCGGACAGCGACTTCTTCAGCAGATGCGCGCCCACGCGCTCGACCCAGTCCGGCTCGATCTTCGCAATGCAGCGCGCGTACAGGCGGCTCGTCTCGACGAGTTCGGCCGCCATCACCCACTTGCCCGCTTTCTTCACAAGCGCCGAGCCGGGCCACAGATAGAACTTGATGCCGCGCGCGCCGAGGTAGTACGGCTCGTCGTCGGCTTTCAGGCCGATGTTGCCGAGCAGGCCCGTCAACAGCGCAAGATGAATCTGCTCGAACGTCGCCTCACTCTCGTTCAGACGCCAGCCGTGCTCGCGCACCACCGTCAGCAACTGCGAGTGCACGTCGCGCCACTCGCGCAGACGCAGATGCGACAGAAAGTTCTGCCGGCAGGCGTCGGTCAGCTGTTTGTTCGACTTCTTGTGCGCGACGGCCTCTTCGAACCACGCCCAGATCTTCAGCCATTGCAGGAACTCGGAGCGCTCGTCGGCGAACTTCCGATGCGCCTGGTCGGCCTGCTCCTGCGCGTCGATAGGGCGGTCGCGCGGGTCCTGCACCGACAGCGCGCTGGCGATCACGAGCACTTCGGCAAGCGACTGCTGGTCGCGCGCGGCGAGAATCATCCGGCCGACGCGCGGGTCGAGCGGCAGCCGCGCGAGTTCGCGGCCAAGCGGCGTGAGCGCGTTGTCGTCGTCGACAGCGCCGAGTTCGTTGAGCAGCTGGTAGCCGTCCGCGATCGCGCGGCCCGGCGGCGGCTCGATGAACGGGAACGTTTCGATCGCCGTCAAGTGCAGCGACTTCATCCGCAAAATCACGGCCGCGAGCGACGAACGCAAAATCTCCGGGTCCGTGAAACGCGGACGGCCCTGAAAATCCGCTTCGTCATATAGACGGATGCAGATGCCGTCGGCGACACGGCCGCAGCGCCCTGCCCGCTGGTTCGCCGCCGCCTGCGAGATCGACTCGACCTGCAGCTGCTCGACCTTGTTGCGATACGAGTAGCGCTTCACGCGCGCAAGACCCGTGTCGATCACATAGCGGATGCCCGGCACCGTCAGCGAGGTTTCCGCGACGTTGGTCGCGAGCACGATGCGCCGCGCGTTCGACGGACGGAACACGCGCTCCTGCTCCGCCGCCGACAGCCGCGCGAACAGCGGCAAAATCTCCGTGTGCGGCGGATGATGCTTGCGCAACGCTTCCGCCGCGTCGCGGATTTCGCGCTCGCCGGGCAGGAACACGAGCACGTCGCCGGGGCCTTCGCGGCACAGTTCGTCGACGGCTTCGACGATCGCGTCCATCAGGTCGCGGTCGGTTTCGCGCTGGCTTTTCGGCCGCTCGCGCGCATTGCCTTCCGCCGATTTCACCGCAGGTGAATCCTCGGCAACGGGCCGGTAGCGCACTTCGACGGGGTACAGACGCCCGCTCACTTCGATCACGGGCGCGGGTTTCTCGTCGCTGCCGAAATGGCGCGCGAAACGATCGGCGTCGATGGTCGCCGACGTCACGATCAGTTTCAGATCGGGCCGCTTCGGCAAGATCTCCTTCAGATAGCCGAGCAGAAAATCGATGTTCAGGCTGCGCTCGTGCGCTTCGTCGATGATCAGCGTGTCGTAGGCCTTCAGCAGCGGATCGGTCTGCGTTTCCGCGAGCAGGATGCCGTCCGTCATCAGCTTGACCGACGCGCCCGGCGCGAGATTGTCGGTGAAACGCACCTTGTAGCCGACCACTTCGCCGAACGGCGTGCCGAGCTCTTCGGCGATGCGCCTGCCCGTCGCCGACGCCGCGATCCGGCGCGGCTGCGTATGACCGATCAGACCGCTGCCGCCCGCGCCGAGCCCGCGTCCGAGCGCGAGACAGATCTTCGGCAACTGCGTGGTCTTGCCCGAGCCCGTTTCGCCGCTGACGATCACGACCTGATTGCGCTCGATCGCACGCGCGATTTCGTCGCGCCGGCCCGAGACGGGCAGCGCTTCCGGAAACGTGATGGGCGGAACGGGATTCGGCTCGACCACGCGCGCAGGCCTGCGCGGCTCGCGCGGCACATTGCGCGCCACGCCGTCGCCCTCGTGGCGGGCGCGCGGGGCGCCTTGCTGGCCCTGCTGGGCCTGCTGTTGCTTTCCTGGATGCTGTCCTTGTTGCGGTCGGGCAGCGCGGCCCTGCTGGTCTCGCTGCGGATTGCGCGCCCGCTCCGCACGAGCGCCCTTCGACGCCTCGCCGCCCGCATTTTTCTGCGCGACGCCCCCCGCCCGCGCGTCCTGGCGCGGCGCATGCGCAGGATTCACGGAAACGTCACGACGCGCCGCGTCGCGGCCATCGCGTGACGCCGTGTCCGGCGCCTCTTTCGCAGCGTCATCGGCGGCGTTTTTCGTATCGGCTCCCGTGGAGCTTTTGGGTACATTCGACATGGGGGCGCATTATAATCCGGGGCATGAATTCCCAAACCGACCTCGTCCCCACGCCCGCCAGCTCCCCGGCCTCGTCCGGCGACGCGGAAGCCCTGCTGCAGCACGCGCAATTCGTCGACTGGATGCGATCGGTCGCGCCGTACATCCATGCGTTCCGAAACAAGACGTTCGTCGTCGGTTTCGGCGGCGAGGTCGTACACGAGGGGCGGCTCAACGCGCTCGTGTCCGATATCGCGCTGCTGCAGGCAATGGGCATCCAGATCGTCCTCGTGCACGGCTCGCGCCCACAGGTCGAAGAGCAGATGAGCCTGCACGGCGTCGAGTCCGAGTTCTCGCACGGCATGCGCATCACCGACGCGCGCGCGCTCGAATCCGCGAAGGAAGCGGCCGGCGAAGTGCGTCTCGACATCGAGGCGGCGATCAGCCAGGGCTTGCCGAATACGCCGATGGCGCACGCGCACATCAGCGTGGTGTCGGGCAACTTCGTGACGGCGCGGCCCGTCGGCATTCTGGACGGGGTCGATTTCCAGCACACGGGTGTCGTGCGCAAGATCGATGCCGAGTCGATCCGTCATTCGCTCGCGAGCCGCAAGCTGGTGCTGCTGTCGCCGCTCGGCTTCTCGCCGACGGGCGAGGCGTTCAATCTGTCGATGGAAGATGTCGCGTCGGCGGCCGCGATCGCGCTGCGCGCCGACAAGATCGTGTTCCTCACCGAAACGGAAGGCCTGCTCGATGAAGAAAGCGCGCTGATCCGCGAACTGTCGCTCGACGACGCCTATCGTCTGCAGGAAAGCGGCGCCGTGACGGGCGACGCGGGCTTCTATCTGAAGCACTCTATTCGCGCATGCCGCGGCGGCGTCGCGCGGGCGCACATCATTCCGTACGCGCTCGACGGCAGCCTGCTGCTGGAACTGTTCCTGCACGACGGCGTCGGCACGATGATCTCGTACGAGAACCTCGAAAGCCTGCGCGAAGCGACGCCCGACGACGTCGGCGGCATTCTCGCGCTGATCGAGCCGCTCGAATCCGACGGCACGCTGGTGCGGCGCGGCCGTCACCAGATCGAGCGCGACATCGACCATTTCTCGGTGATCGAGCACGATGGCGTGCTGTTCGGCTGCGCGGCGCTTTATCCGTACACGCAGGAGCGCATCGGCGAAATGGCGTGCCTGACGGTCGCACCCGAAGCGCAAGGCACGGGCGACGGCGAGCGGCTGCTCAAGCGCATCGAGCAGCGCGCGCGGGCGCGCGGCCTCACGCGCATCTTCGTGCTGACGACGCGCACCGAGCACTGGTTCCTCAAGCGCGGCTTCGTCAAGGTCACGGTCGACGACCTGCCCGAAGACCGCCGCCGGCTCTACAACTGGCAGCGCAAGTCGCTCGTGCTGATGAAACAGCTCTGAGCGCGCACAATAACGCGACGCCGCACCCCACCGATTACAGGAGAAGCACAGCATGACTCGCATGGTTCAATGCACGAAGCTCGGCAAGGAAGCCGAAGGTCTCGATTTCCCGCCGTTGCCGGGCGAACTCGGCAAACGGATCTACGAGAGCATTTCGAAGGAAGCATGGCAGCAGTGGCTCAAGCAGCAAACCATGCTGATCAACGAAAACCGACTGAACATGGCCGACCCGCGCGCGCGCCAGTATCTGATGAAGCAGACGGAAAAGTTCTTCTTCGGCGAAGGCGCCGATCAGGCTTCCGGCTACGTGCCGCCTGCGCAAAGCTGAGCGGCCCATTTCAGCCGCCGCGGCACACCGACAATCCGCGCCCGGGCGCGGATTTTTTTCGTCCTTTTTTCGGTCTGGGCGGACGTATTCCGGACCGATTAGCGCATTCCGGACGGATTAGCGCATCTGACGGCCGGGGCGCATTCGCGCCGACGGACCGATAAAATGAACGAAACCGTTAATCCCGAACGGTCTTTTCAGCACCCGGCGAAATCGCGCAATCCCCCGCCGGACAACGGATTGCGCGCGTCCGCGCGACCCGCGCCGAGCCAGCCGTTTGCGCGATCCTCGGTTATCGTGCTATCATGTGCATCGTTTTGACAGCATTAATCCTTCATTCGCGTTCAGTTCAACCTTAGACGTGGCGTTTTTGCCGGGTGGGATTGGATTGTTTTTTATACAAGAAGGCTTGTCGGTCGTTCCGTTGCAAGTCGTGCGGCCTTGATCCGCGCGGTCCAGAGCGACGCCTCACCGGCCTTTTTCGTTTCAAGCCTTTTCAAGCGGCGTGAGCGCATTGCATGCGCAAGCGTCCTCCGGTATCTGCCCCCCTGCAAGGCCACGCGGGTACCAACGTTTAGCAGCAACCAACGAGTGCATTTCCGCGACGACCTCCGCAATGCACGGGCGTTACTTTTTCCTGCGCGATGTGCTTATGCACGCCTGCGCAGCACGCCTTTGTGTGGTCCGTGCCAGGCTTCATGCCTTTGCGCGCCTATGCGCCATCGAGCGCTCGCGAAACTGCACTTCCAGCAATCCGTGGCGGAACGCCTGTGCGCGTTCGGCCGCAGTCATAGGAGCATTAACCTTGACGGCATCCAGCAACGGCTTCTGGCGACATAACAACAAAGACAACAGCCTGACTCTCGACGACATCACCGTCGTCGACAACTCCCTTCTCAAGCGTGCCGTCGGCGCGATGGCGCTCGGCAACGCGATGGAATGGTTCGACTTCGGCGTGTACAGCTACATCGCCGTGACCCTCGGCAAGGTGTTCTTCCCGTCGAGCAGCCCGTCGGCGCAGCTGATCGCGACCTTCGGCACGTTCGCGGCCGCGTTCGTCGTGCGCCCGATCGGCGGCATGGTGTTCGGGCCGCTCGGCGACAGGATCGGCCGTCAGCGCGTGCTCGCGATGACGATGATCATGATGGCGCTCGGCACGTTTGCGATCGGCCTGATCCCGAGCTACGGCTCGATCGGCATTCTCGCGCCCGCGCTGCTGCTGGTCGCGCGCCTGGTGCAAGGCTTTTCGACGGGCGGCGAATATGGCGGCGCGGCCACCTTCATCGCCGAGTTCTCGACGGATCGCCGCCGCGGCTTCGCGGGCAGCTTCCTCGAATTCGGCACGCTGGTCGGCTATATCCTCGGCGCGGGCACGGTGGCCGTGCTGACGGCTTCGCTGTCGCAGGAGGCGCTGTTGTCCTGGGGCTGGCGCGTGCCGTTCTTCATCGCCGGTCCGCTGGGGCTGGTGGGTCTGTACATCCGGATGAAGCTCGAAGAAACGCCCGCGTTCAAAAAGGAAGCCGAGGCGCGCGAAGCCGACGAGAAGTCGCGCCCGAAGCAGACCTTCGCCGAACTGCTCGCGCAGCAGTGGAAGCCGCTGTTGCTGTGCGTAGGCCTCGTGCTGATCTTCAACGTCACCGACTACATGGCGCTGTCGTATCTGCCGAGCTATCTGTCGGCGACGCTGCACTTCAATGAATCGCACGGCCTGTTCATCGTGCTGCTCGTGATGGTGCTGATGATGCCGATGACGCTCTACGCCGGTCATCTGTCGGACAAGATCGGCCGCAAGCCGGTGATGCTGTTCGGCTGCGTGGGCCTGTTCGCGCTGTCGATTCCGGCGCTGCTGCTGATCCGCACGGGCGCGGTGCTGCCCGTGTTCGGCGGCCTGCTGATTCTCGGCGCGCTGCTGTCGACGTTCACGGGCGTCATGCCTTCGTCGCTGCCCGCCCTCTTCCCGACGAAGATCCGCTACGGCGCGCTCGCGATCGGCTTCAACATCTCGGTGTCGCTGTTCGGCGGCACGACGCCGCTCGTCACGGCGTGGCTCGTCGACCGCACGGGCAACCTGATGATGCCCGCGTACTACCTGATGGGCGCGTCGCTGATCGGCATCGTGTCGGTGCTCGCGCTGCGCGAAACGGCGCGCAAGCCGCTGCTCGGCTCCGGTCCGTGCGTGGCGACGCGAGCTGAAGCGCACGCCGTGCTGCGCGGCGAGCGCGAGGCGGCGGAACTCGAAGAAGCGTATGCGGCGGCGGGTGCTGTGCGCGCCTGAACGCAGACGTGAGCGGCACAGACGTCACGGGCAGAGGTCACCGCGTATCGACTGAAACGGGTCAGCTTCGGCTGACCCGTTTTTTTTATGCCGTCAGCGTGTGGAGCGTGGCCTCGACGTTTGCGCCGTCGACCGTCAGCATGCCCACGGAAATCGGCAGCTTGAAGCGGCGCGGCCCCGCGCTGCCGGGATTGACGAACAGCAGACTGTCGCGCTCGACGATGAGCGGCTTGTGCGAGTGCCCCGTTACGACGACGCGCACGCCTTCGTCGCGCACGTTGCGCGGCACATCGGCGATATCGTGGACGACCAGGATCTTCACCTGCTGCACGTCGAGCGTGGCGTGCGTCGGGATCGACGCGGCCCAGTCGCCCGTGTCGTTGTTGCCGCGCACGACCGTCAACGGCGCAATTCGCCCAAGCGCGTCGAGCACGGCCCGATTGCAGATATCGCCCGCGTGGACGATGGCGTCGCATCCGGCAAGCCATGCCAGCGCCTCGGGACGCACGAGATTGTGCGTATCGGAGATCAGACCGATGCGGGAGGCTTGCGCACGGAGCCTGTTCATGATGCGAGATCCCGCTCAATCAAGCGCCGCGGCAGGCGCGCGGGGCTTGCCGGACATGGCGATCATCCCCTTCGTCGCGCCCTGCACCAGCACGGAGGCGAGCGCGCCGCATGCGAACGCGGGCAGCACGCCGAGCGCCGGCAACGCCAGTGCGACCACTGCAAAGAAGGCCGCGAACGATGCGCGCCCGACCACCATGCCGCGCATCAGCAGCGCGACGAAGTCCGCGCCGTGCGCGCGCTGCGCCGACACCGCGAGCACGATGGCGAGCAGCGGAAACACCGACAGCACGCCGCTCCACGCGGCGCCCATCGACGCCGACAGCGAGGTCACGGCGAGCGTCAGCAGCGCGCCTGCCAGCATGCGCAACCCGAGATTCAGATAGCCGAGCCGCGCGGCCGGCGCCACGCCGTCGACGCGCGGCAAGCCTGCTTGCGCGAGCGCCACCGCGCCGCACGCGGCAGCGAGCGACCAGCCAAGCGACGCGGGCAAATGCGTCAGCAACACCGCGACGAGCGCCCACGCGGCAAGTCCCGCGATCAGCGCGAACGGCCACCGCATGAAGCGGCACGTCCACGCATAGGCAAAGTTGAATGCTTCCGACGCCGCAATCGCGGCAATCGATGCCGCCGATGCCTGCAACGCAAACACCGGGCCGCGCTCGAGCGCAAGAAGCAGCACGATCGGACCCGCGACGACGGGCAAGCCCGCCAGCCAACCCGCCACCGACGGTCCCCACACGCGCCCCGCGATCGTCAGCGCAGCGAGAAAGCCCGGCACGAGCGCGAGCTTCAGCGCGAGCATCATCGGCTATTCCTCGACGAGCAGTTCGATGCGGCGGTCGGGCACGAGCCACATCACGGCACACAGCGTGTAGAGCACAACCGAGATCCACGGCGCGACGAATGCAAGCGCCACGCCCGCCAGATAGATCACGACGGAAATCTTGCCCTTGAAGTCGCGGCCGAGCGCGCGTGCAATCGTCGAGTCCGGTCCGTGATGACGGATCAGCACGTGCGTGAGAATGAAGTACGCCATCGCGCACATGAACAGGTCGATGCCGTATAGCGCAGTCGGCCATGCGGCCAGATGGCTCTCGCCGATCCAGTGCGTGATCGCGGGCAACAGCGACAGCCAGAACAGCAGGTGCAGGTTCGCCCACAGCACGCCGCCCGTCACTTTCTGCACCGCATGGAACGTGTGGTGATGATTGTTCCAGTAGATGCCGACGTACAGAAAGCTCAGCACGTAGGCAAGAAAGACGGGGATCACGGGGCGCAGCGCTTCGAGTTCGAAGCCGTCCGGCACCTTCAGTTCGAGGACCATGATCGTGATGATGATGGCGATCACGCCATCGCTGAAGGCTTCGACTCGTCCTTTGCCCATCTGTGCAGTTCCCGTTGCGAATAGCGTTGTTGTCGACCGGTGCGCAAGGGCGCGCGCCGCCGCCGATTATCCGCGAACACGCCGCTGCCTGTCGATCATAGTCAAATGCAGCGCTCGACGTTGTGTGCGCCGCTCGCGATCACGGCTCGTGGTAGATCGCGAGCCACACGGTCTGCTCCTGCTCGTGCGTCCACGCCACGCGATGCCGGCAATGCGGCTCGATCAGCACGTAGTCGCCGGGACGCATGTCGTGCAGCATGGCGTCCTCCTCGAATTCGAGCACGGCCGCGCCCGACAGCAGCGCCACCCATTCGGCGCGCGAGTCGTCGTACCAGAAGCCTTCCGGACTCGCGTGCCCCATCGATACGATGCGCTCCACGTTCAGCCGCTGCCCGGTGACGAGCATGTCGATGCGTTCGTCGCCGTCGCGCTTCGCTTCGCCGCTAAACAGATTCCCCGTCTGCAGTTGCATATGGGCGCCTCACTTCATCGGCGCGAGCCGGTCGAGCAGTGTCGGCACGAGCTCGCTGATGGTCGGATGGATGTGCATGGCGAACTGCAGCGTCGTGTAGGGCGCGCGCGCCGTCATGATGTCGATGAACGTGTGAATCGCCTCGTCGCCGTCGACGCCGTAGATCGTCGCACCGAGTATCTGCTTCGACGCGCGGTCGACCAGCACTTTCATGAAACCGTCGGTCTCGCCCTTCTCGCGCGCGCGGCCCACGCGCGTCATCGGCATCGTCGCGATCAGCGCGTCGCGGCCGCTTTGACGCACCTCGTGCTCCGACATACCGACGCGCGCGAGCGGCGGATCGACGAACACCGCGTACGCCATGATGCGATCGTCGACGCTGCGCTTGCCGCCGTCGAACAGATTCGCCGACACGATCTGGTAGTCGTCGTAAGAGGTATGCGTGAACGCGCCGCGACCGTTCGCGTCGCCGATCGCCCAGATGCCGGGCACATTGGTGCGCAGCTGGCCATCGACGGGAATCGTGCCGTGCGCGTCGACGTGGACGCCGGCGGCGTCGAGACCGAGATCGTCGGTATTCGGGCGGCGGCCCGTGGCGAACAGCACATGCGACGCTTCGAGGGGCTCGGCATCGGCGCCGAAGAACAGGCGCACGCCGTCGCCATTGGCATGCAGCGGCTCGACCCGCGACGGCTCGCTGCCGAAACGAAACACGATGCCTTCGCGCGCGAGCACCTTCTGCACATTGCACGCGAAGTCTTCGTCCTCGCGCGCGAGCACGCGCGATCCGCGCACGATCACCGTCACGCGGCTGCCGAAGCGGCGAAACACCTGCGCGAATTCGAGTGCGATATAGCTGCCGCCGACAATGGCCAGATGCTCGGGCAATTCGGTCAGATCGAGCAACGTGGAGTTGGTGTGATAGCGGATGCGCTCGATGCCGTCGAGCGGCGGAATCACGGAGCGCGTCCCCGTGTTGATGAAGATGTCGTCCGCGCTCAGCTCGGCGAGCAGATTGCCTGTTTCAGGATCGGTGATAGCGAGCGTGTGCGGATGGGTGAAGCGCGCATGCCCCTTGAATACCGTGACGTTCTCCGTGCCGCGCAGCCAGCCTTCGACGCCCGTGCGCGATTGCCCGATGATTTCGTCCTTGCGCGCCTTCACCTGCGGGAGATCGACGGTGACTTCGCCGCCGATGCGCACGCCGTAGTCGGCGGCGCGGCGTGCCACATGCGCGGCGCGCGCGCTTGCGACATACGCCTTGGTCGGCGTGCAGCCGACGTTCACACACGTACCGCCGAACTTGTCGCGCTCGATCACGGCCGTCTTACGGCCGTTTTCAGCGAGCCTCACCGCGAGCGGCGAGCCGCCTTGTCCCGTGCCGATCACAATGGCGTCGAAGTGCTGTGGCATGGCAGACCCTCCCGAAACGCGTGTGCGAGTCGGTCATCTTACGCCTCGATGCCATCGGCTGAAGTGATGGGTCGCGAATCCTCCTGAAGCCAATCCGGTCCGTTACGCCGCGCCGTTCATGCGTCGCAGTGATGCAGCGAGCAAAGCAGCTCGCGCGAGCGCTGCAGCGCGGCGCGCGCGCCGTGCGTCGCGACCACGAAGCCCGCCTGGCTCAGATTGAAGTCCACCTGGACCATGATCTGGATGAGCGAAACCATCGGCAGCACCACTGCCGGGTGATACAGCTGACGTTCGATAATCGCTCTCATGGCCATTCCCCATCACATGACGCCGCGTATTCCGGTGCGGCGTCGATACGCATACAAGTTTCGATGGGGTGAATTGTAGAGAGCCGATAGTTAGTGATAAATGAGCTAAACGCGAAGATAGTTGTCGCCGCCACGGAACAATCGCGCAACCCCTTGCGCAGCCTCGTCGAACGCCGGGCGAACGGTCATTCGAGCGGAGCTGCGACAAATGGCGGCAGCGCTTCGGCGCGCGCCGAGAAGGCGGCGAGCGCGGGAAAACGGTCCGGCGTCACGACGTCGGGCAGCATGAACTGCTGGAATCGCCATGCGACGGCCAGGGTTATGTCCGGCTGCATCAGACGCTCGCCGAACAGCCAGCCATTGCCTTCGCGACCCGCGATCGCCTGCTCCAGATGCTCATAGGCGGCGAACAGTTGCCCCTGTACGCGCTCGATCCACGGCTGATGTTGCCGTTCGGCAGGCCGAAGATTCACTTCGTAGACGTTTTGCATCGTCTTTTCGCAGGCCGCGAGCGCGAAGCCGATCAGGCCTAGCGCCTTCATGCGCGCGTCTGTTTCGGCAGGCATCAGTCGCTTCTCCGGCGGGCTCAGATGATCCAGATAGTCGAGAATCAGCGACGAGTCGATGAGCATCGTGCCGTCGTCGGCGATGAGAGTCGGCGCCTTCACGACGGGATTGATCCGCGCAAACGCGTCGAAATGGCGGAAAACCGATACGCTTTGGTGCTCGAACGGCAATCCGAGCACCGACAGCGAAATGGCGACGCGCCGGACGTACGGTGAATCCATCATGCCGATCAGCTGCATTGGCCTGCTCCCTTTTGCGTTGAATTGCGTGAGTGACAGCGTATTACTGTAGACGAATGGAGGCGCGCTGGCGACACCGTCGTGCTGCGGCGGTTCCGGCGCGCTCTTACACTGCATGGCGGCGGATGCGTGAAATCTTCGAATCCGTGAATCCGTTTGCGATTTCGCCGGCTCTCGGCTGTCGAGGGCTTCATATGAAATTGCACCGAGGTGGGAAAGCTGCGCCCGATCGGTGAAATTGCCCAGCGCCGCGGGATGACGCCCGCCGCGACCGTGCGCGGTGGCATCGGGCGCCAACGTTAGCGCGGAAGTCCTTGCCGGGCGACGGCTGAGCAGAAGCGCCTGCGGCTAGCAGAGACCTCCGCTGTGAGAGACGTCGCAACGTCGACATACCAGTTATATTTTTTACTCCTTAACAAAAACATCACTTGTCTCATTGATTCCTTTTTCCGGTTTGCGTTAGCGTGACGCGGTGCCATTCGCACATGCCAACAGGAAAGGGATAGCAATGAATAACAATCGGGAAGCGTCGACCCGGCTTTTCGCCGCCCTCAGCTCGCGTAGGGAGCGCGGAGCCAGCATCATTGACGGTGAAGGGTTTGCCGCCGCTTTGAATAACGAACCGTTCGCGCCGGTTGAGTTTCTTCTGGGCAATCGGGGCTGGATTGTCGATACGTTACAGGATGACTTTGGGGTTGAATATCCGCCTGAGTCAATTCCGGACCGGTCGCTGGGCCGAGGTGACGACGGGCACATCCATGCGTAAGGCGCTGACTGTGCAAGGGAGTCCGACTACGACGGGCGGGGTTGTCATCGGTGGCTCCGCCACTCTTATGATGGACCGCGGCAAGCCATTTGCCCTGTATGGAGATGAGGCGACATGCGGAAACATCGACACTTGCAAGGGCACGTTCAAGATTATCGGTACAGCGACGCGGCGAATGTATCGTGGGCGTGCGGGCGTGATAGAGGGCAACCTGGTTACGTGTCCGTGCGGCCAGAATCGAGTGATGGCGAGCCCGAATCCCGGCTGCTTCTACGAGGGCGCGGGCGCCACTAGCCACACCCGAAGTGCTGTGAGCACGGGCCACCACTTATTTTGGCCGGGCCGGTGAGGAAATCGGAAGTGCGCTAGTAATTGGCTTACCGAAGTTGCTGTCGCCTTTGCGGCGATCCGCGCGTGACGCCACATAGCAGAACGATCAGATAACGGAGCAACCGAAAGGCCCACCGCGCGCCATCTGGCGGGCTCATGTCGGCAATCACTGAATCCGGCAGGAAGAATGCCAGGAGAACTTCTGGTGCCCGGGACCGGACTCGAACCGGCAAGCTGTTAAGCGGCGGATTTTCGTCACACTACGTCTTTCGACGCCGTCTGCAAACAAGCTCAAAAAGCAGCCGTTCGTGCGCTGGACTATGCCTTCACCATCGCGATACGCATGCTGCAAGCGCATCGCATTAGGCGCCCCCCGTCTAGTCTCTACACCTTCCACACCTTCCCCTCCGCGCGAACGGGCAGGAAAGCGGGCTTGGCTCGGCGTCGCCTCGGCCGCGCATGGTGCAGCGCGCGCAAGTCAGGGGTTTCGCCGAATTTGAAGGGTTCTGCACCGGCCGTTTCCGGCTGGGCACTCAATGCTTTAAGTCCGCTATGTTTACCAATTTCATCACCCGGGCAGGGCGGACGCGATTCTACCATCGCGCCGCAGCCTGACCAAACGAACCCAAACCGGGGACGCACGCCGCGAGCGCACACGCAGACTCACTCCCGCGACAGCAAACGGTCATCGACCCGTCATAAACCTTCCCGATAATCTCGCCGACGAAAACGTTTACAACGTCGCGCGCGGACATCACGCGAAACGCGGCACACGCTGATGGGGAAATCCAACGATGACGCCCACGATCAAGGATGTCGCCGCCCATGCGGGCTTTTCGATCGCGACCGTTTCGCGCGCGATCAACGCGCCGCATACGGTCAACCCGGTCACGCTCGAAAAAGTGCGCCAGTCGATCGACGCGCTCAATTTCCGCCCAAGTCCGCTCGGCCGTCAGCTGCGCGGCGAGCGCTCCCGCCTGATCGGCGTCATCTTGCCGACGCTCGCCAACCCCGTGTTCGCCGAATGCCTGCAAGGCATCGACGAACTCGCGTCCGCGCAGGGCTATCGGCTGATGCTGATGACCACCCAATACGACGCCGACCGCGAGCGCCGCGCCATCGAGACATTGCGCGAACAGCGCGTCGAAGGGCTGATCCTGACCGTCGCCGACGCGGACACGCACCCGCTGCTCGACGATCTCGACCGCGACGGCATGCTCTACGTGCTGATGCACAACGACACGGTGCGCCGCCCGTCCGTCTCGGTCGACAACCGTCAGGCCGCTTACGACGGCGTGCGCATGCTGATCGCGCACGGTCATCGACGCATCCTGATGCTCGCGGGCACGCTCGCCGCGTCGGACCGCGCGCGGCTGCGCCATCTCGGCTACATGCAGGCCATGCAGCAGGCGGGCCTCACGCCTGCGCCCGCGCTGGAAATCGATTTCAACGCCGATGAACTCGCGCCGTCCGTGCTCAACCATCTGACGACGGGCCCGAACCGCCCCACCGCCCTCTTCTGCTCGAACGATCTGCTGGCGATGGTCGTGATGCGCGGCCTGCGCCGCGCGCGCCTCGACATGCCCGGCGACATGTCGATTCTCGGCTTCGACGGCCTCGCGATGGGCGAACTGCTGTCGCCGCCTCTCGCCAGCATCTGCGCGCCGAATCGCGAGATTGGCTGCGCGGCGTGGGAGCGGCTGACCGCGCGCATCGGCGGCAATCAGCCGGCGGACTTCGACGACGCCCTGCGCGCGCCGTGGCTGTCGCTGACCTTGCCGCACACGCTGCGCGAGGGCGCGACCGTCGCCGCGATCGCCGCGATTTCGGATTCGTCGGACCCGATCCCAGACCGCACGGTGCGCACGCACGCATGAGCGCGCGGCAACCGCGGCGCTAACGCGCCACCACGCCTTCGATACACCCTTCCTTTCCACCTACGGGAGACCTGCCGTGAACCGCCGTTCCTCCATCGGTACTGCAGCCTTGCGCGTCGCACGCGCGGCGCTGGTTGCGTCGTCGTTCGTGCTGACGCTCGCCGCGCCGCCACTCGCGCATGCCGACGAAACCGCGATCTGCTACAACTGCCCGCCCGAATGGGCCGACTGGGCAAGCCAGATCGCCGCCATTCAGCAAAAGACGGGCATCCGCGTGCCGTTCGACAACAAAAATTCGGGTCAATCCATCGCGCAGCTGATGGCCGAGCAGAAGAGCCCGGTGGCGGACGTCGTGTATCTGGGCGCGTCGTCGGCGTTCCAGGCGAAGGACAAGGGCTTGATCGCGCCGTACAAGCCCGCGCACTGGAACGACATTCCCGCGAACCTGAAGGACCCGCAAGGCTACTGGTTCGCGATTCATTCGGGCACGCTCGGCTTCTTCGTCAACAAGGACGCGCTCGAAGGCAAGCCCGTGCCGCGCTCATGGGCCGATCTGCTCAAGCCCGAGTACAAGGGCATGATTGGCTACCTGGACCCGTCGAGCGCGTTCGTCGGCTATGCAGGCGCCGTCGCCGTGAACCAGGCGCTGGGCGGCAGCTTCGACAACTTCAAGCCGGGCCTCGACTGGTTCGCGAAGCTCAAGGCCAACCAGCCGATCGTGCCGAAGCAGACGGCCTACGCCCGCGTGCTGTCGGGCGAGATTCCGATTCTGCTCGACTATGATTTCGACGCGTATCGCGCGAGGTACAAGGATCACGCGAACGTCGAGTTCGTGATTCCGAAGGAGGGCACGATCGAAGTGCCGTACGTGATGAGCCTCGTGAAGGGCGCCCCGCACGACGCCAACGGCAAGAAGGTGCTCGATTTCGTGCTGTCCGACGAAGGCCAGAAGCTGTGGGCCAACGCGTATCTGCGCCCCGTGCGCGCCAGCGCGATGACGGCCGACGCCGCATCGAAGTTCCTGCCCGCCGCCGAATATCAACGCGCCCATCCCGTCGACTTCGCGAAGATGGCCGACAAGCAGCAGGCGTTCGGCGAGCAGTATTTGCAGGTGATGCATTGAACGACATCACGTTCCCGCTGCGCTGGCGCATCGCGTTGATCGCGCCCACGCTCGCCGTGTTCATCGCGTTCTGGCTGCTGCCGATGACCGCCCTCGTGCAGGTCAGCGCCGACGGCCATCTGCTGAAAACCTACGGCGCGATGCTCGCGAACGCGCGCTACATGAAGAGCCTGCTCGCCACCGTCGTACTGTCGGTGGCCGTGACGGCGACGACGCTCGCGCTCTCCGTGATCTCGGGTCTGCTGCTCGCGCGGCGCGAGTTTCCCGGCAAGCGCGCGCTGCTCGCGCTGCTGACGTTTCCGCTCGCGTTTCCGGGCGTCGTCGTCGGCTTCATGGTGATCATGCTGGCGGGCCGTCAGGGCTTGATCGGCGCGCTGTCGCTCAAGCTCACGGGCGACAAGTGGGTATTCGCGTACTCGATGAGCGGCCTCTTTCTCGGCTACCTGTATTTCTCGATCCCGCGCGTGATCGTCACCGTGATGGCATCGGCGACGAAGCTCGATGCATCGCTCGAAGAAGCCGCGCGCTCGCTCGGCGCGTCGCCGTGGCGAATCCTGTGCGACATCGTGCTGCCCGCGCTGTCGCCGGGTTTGATCGCGGCAGGCGCCGTCTGTTTCGCGACGGCGATGGGCGCATTCGGCACGGCGTTCACGCTCGCCACCGACATCGACGTGCTGCCGATGACCATCTACACCGAGTTCACGCTGAACGCGAACATGGTGACGGCGGCGGGCCTGTCGATCGTGCTCGGCATCGTCACGTGGGTCGTGCTGTATGTCGCGCGCAGCGTCAGCGGCTCGGCCGTGGCGGCGACGGCCTGATTCCTTTCCATGTCCAATGATGACACCCGCATGAATTCCGTCGTTCGAACTGCCCGCGCGCCGAACCTGCCACGCAGGCGCGCGCTCGCGCTGCCCTCGCTGCGCGCGTGGCTCGCAGCGGGCCAATGGCTCGTCACGCTGCTCCTCTGTGCGTTCCTGATCGTGCCCGTCGTGATGTCGATTCTCGCGGGCCTCACCGTCAACTACTTCCAGGGCGTGGCAAGCGGCCTGACGCTGCGCTGGCTCGGCCAAGTGTGGACGCAGTATCACGCGTCCGTCTTTCTGTCGCTCGAAGTCGCGCTCGCGACGCTCGCCATCACGCTCGTGACGGGCGTGCCCGCCGGCTATGTGCTCGCGCGCAGCCAGACACGGCTGTCGCGCATCGTCGAAGAGTTTCTCGTGCTCCCCATCGCGTTGCCGGGACTCGCGTCGGCGCTCGCGCTGCTCGTGGTGTACGGCGGCTTCACGATGTTCCGCACGAGCGTCATGTTCATCATCGTCGGCCATGTGGTGTTCACGCTGCCGTTCATGGTGCGCGCCGTCGCCGCCGTATGTGCCAGTTCCAGTTTGCGCACACTCGAAGAGGGCGCGGCGAGCCTGGGCGCGGGATTCTTCACGCGCTTCGTGACGATCGCGCTGCCGAACGTGCGGCCAGGCATCGTCGCGGGCGCGCTCGCCGTCGTCACGCTGTCGATCGGCGAATTCAACCTGACGTGGATGCTGCACACGCCCGAAACGAAAACGCTGCCCGTCGGCCTCGCCGACACCTATGCGTCGCTGCGCATCGAAATCGGCAGCGCCTATACGATTCTCTTTTTCATCATGACGATGCCGCTCCTCGTCGCGATGCAATGGCTCGGCGTCGATGCGACGGGCCAGCGCAGCATCCGAAAGAAACCGCGCGCGAGCGCCGCGCCAACCAACGCACCCGACCAGCCATGAAACTCGCCTCCATTCCCATCACGCTGACGCGCTGCGCGAAGACGTTTCGCGGCACGCGCGTGCTCGAGCCGCTCGACCTGTCGATCGGCGCGGGCGAGACGCTGGTGCTGCTCGGCCCGTCGGGCTGCGGCAAGACGACCACGCTGCGCATGATCGCCGGCCTCGAACAGCCGGACACGGGCGGCCGCGTCGCATTCGGCGACGAAGACGTCACTGCGTTGCCCATCGAGAAACGCCAGGTCGGCATGGTGTTCCAAAGCTACGCGCTGTTTCCGAACCTGACCGTGCGGGGCAACATCCACTACGGGCTGAAGATCAGGCGCGTGCAGGCGGACGTGGCGAACGAGCGGGTCGACGAACTGCTCGCGATGATGCGTCTGACCGATCATGCGGACAAACCCGTCGATCAACTATCGGGCGGCCAGCGCCAGCGCGTCGCGCTGGCGCGCGCGCTCGCGCCGCAGCCTCGCGTGCTGCTGCTCGACGAGCCGCTGACCGCCCTCGATGCGCGCTTGCGCGATACGCTGCGCAGCGAGATGAATGCGCTGTTGCGCGAGCTGGGCATCACGACCGTGTATGTGACGCACGATCAGGCGGAGGCGATGGAACTGGGCGACCGCATCGTCGTGATGAGCGCGGGGCGTATCGAGCAGATCGGCACGCCGCGCGAGATTTACTATCGTCCGGCGAACCGCACCGTTGCGCAATTTGTCGGCACGATCAACCGCGTGTCGGGACAGGCGCGCGACGGCAAGCTCGCGACGACGGGCGGCGTGATCCCGCTGCCGCCGACGCACGCGACGCGTCTTTCGCCGCACGACGACGAGGTGTTTTTCCGGCCCGAGGACGCCTGGCTCGCCGATCCGCAGAGCGCGCAATTGCGCGGTATCGTGGAAGCTGCCGCGTTCCTCGGCGAACGCACGCGGCTCACGATTCGCGAGGCGGCACCCGACGATCTGATTGTCGATGTCGCGGGACGCATCGAGTTGGCGCGCGGGACGCCCGTCGGCATTTCCATCGCAAAGGAAGCGTTGATTGCGCTGGCCTGAACGGACGACGCGGACACATTGAAACAGGATGACGACATGCTAATAGCCCAGATCAGCGATCTCCACATCAAACGGCCAGGCGCACTGGCCTACAAACGCGTCGACACGGCGGCGTATCTCGCGCGCTGCGTCGAGCGTCTGAACGCGCTCGATCCACGCCCCGACGCGGTCATCGTGACGGGCGATCTCGTCGATCAGGGCGAGCCCGAGCAATACGCGCATCTGAAGGCGCTGCTCGCGCCGCTCGCCATGCCCTACTACCTGCTGGTCGGCAATCACGACGACCGCGCGGCCTTGCGCGCCGCATTCAATGATCGCGAAGAACTGCATGCGGGCGGCGAGTTCGTGCAGTACGCGCGCGACATCGGTGAACTGCGCCTGATCGCGCTCGACTCGATGGTGCCCGGTCAAAGCGCCGGCCTGCTCTGCGATGCGCGTCTCGCATGGCTCGAAACGCAACTCAAAGCGGCAGGCGGCAAGCCGGCCATCGTCGCGCTGCATCATCCGCCGTTCGCCTCCGGCATCGGACACATGGACGCCCTGCGCCTCGAACCCGCGTCGGCCGACAGGCTGAAAGCGCTCGTCGCGCGCTATCCGAACGTCGAGCGCGTAATGTGCGGCCATGTGCATCGCCCGATGTTCGTGCGTTTCGGCGGCACGATCGCTTCGGCCGTGCCCGCGCCCGCGCATCAGGTCGCGCTCGATCTGCGCGATGACGCCCCGTCGGCCTTCATGATGGAGCCGCCCGCGTTCGCGCTACATCGTTATGACAGCGCGAATGGCGTCGTCACGCATCATGCCTATGTCGATGTGGCGGACGGCCCCTATCCGTTCTATGAGCCCGAAGGCACATTGATCGACTGACTGATCGGCTGACTGATCGACCGACTGATCGACTCACGGCGGCGGGCGTGCCGCATCGAACCGGACAACACGTGGACAACACGCAGACGAAAACGCGAATGACGCGCGAATGAAGCGCAGACGGAACGCGGATGCGCGGGCGCGGCGGACGCCAGCAAAAAGCGCCCCGCTCCGGTATGATCGGCACGCTCGATCCTCTCCCGCTGGCGCCGCGCCGGCCGCCGCATCATGTCCACACCCACTGCCGATACCGCCGCGTCCGACCGCTCGCTACGTGGCCTGCTGCTGTTGCTCGCGACCATCGCGGGCGTATCCGTCGCGAACATCTACTACAACCAGCCGCTGCTCGACGACTTCCGCCAGTCGTTTCCGCACAGCGCCGCATGGATCGGCGTAGTGCCTTCGGCCACGCAGCTCGGCTACGCGGCGGGCATGCTGCTGCTCGCGCCGCTCGGCGACCGCTTCGACCGGCGCCGGCTGATCCTGCTGCAGATCGCCGGTCTGTGCGTCGCCCTGCTGTTCGCGGCCGCCGCGCCCAACCTGATCGTGCTCGTGTTCGCAAGCCTCGCGATCGGCGTGCTGTCGACCATCGCGCAGCAAGCCGTGCCCTTCTCCGCCGAGCTCGCGCCGCCTTCGCAGCGCGGGCACGCGGTCGGCACCGTGATGAGCGGCCTGTTGCTCGGCATCCTGCTCGCGCGCACGGCGGCGGGTTTCGTCGGCCAGTACTTCGGCTGGCGCGCCGTGTTCGGCGCGTCGATCGTCGCGCTGATCGGCCTCTCCGCCGTCATCCTGTCGAAGCTGCCCAAAAGCCAGCCGACTTCGACGCTCGCCTACGGCAAGCTGATCGCGTCGATGTGGCATCTCGCCGTCGAACTGCGCGGGCTGCGCGAAGCATCGATGACGGGCGCCTTGCTGTTCGCGGCATTCAGCCTGTTCTGGTCGACGCTCGCACTGCTGCTCGCCGGCCCGCCGTTCCACTATGGGCCGCAGGCGGCGGGGCTGTTCGGCATCGTCGGCGCCGGCGGCGCGATGGCCGCGCCCCTCGCGGGCAAATTCGCCGACCGGCGCGGGCCGCGCGCGATCGTCTCGCTGTCTATCGTGCTCGCGGCTATCTCGTTCGTCATTTTCGCGGTGTCGGGAGCGAGCGTCATCGGGTTGGTGATCGGCGTGATCGTGCTCGATGTCGGCGTGCAGGCCGCGCAGATCTCGAACCAGTCGCGCATCTACGCGCTCAAGCCCGAGGCGCGCAGCCGCGTCAACACGGTGTACATGGTGTGCTATTTCATCGGCGGCGCGGTGGGGTCGGCCGTCGGTGCGTTCGTGTGGCCGCTGTTCGGCTGGGTCGGCGTGAGCATCGCCGGTCTGCTGTTCGTCGTGCTCGCGGGGCTCAATCACCTGCGCGGCCAGCCCGAACCGCTTGCGGCCGCCGCCGACTGAACGGCGCGCGTCAACGCTCTTCCAGACGCGCCTGCGCGTATTCGTGCAGTGCGTCGATCACGCGATCGAACTCGAACGACTTGTCGTAGAAGTGCCGCACGCCGTACTGCAGGCAGCGCTCGCGATATGCGGGCAACGCGTGATTGGTGAGCACGGCGGCGAACGTCGAGTCGATCAGTCCTTCCTTTTGCATATACGCGAGGACTGGCACGCTCGATCCGCCTTTGAGCTGCAGATCCACGATCACGGCGTCGAACGCCTCGCCGTCCAGCAGCGCAATGGCCTCGTCGGCGGATTCGGCCTGCGCGGCCACCTGCATCGCGCCCGACGCGTCGATCGCCTCGACGATGCTGCGCCGGATCAGCGGCGAATCCTCGATCAGCAGCACACGCAGCGGCGCGTGGCCGGATGTGTGGTGTGCGGTGGCGGAATCGGCGTTCATCGGTGGCGTTCCATGCTCGCGTGCCGTCAATCGATCAGGCCATTCTTGATCGCGTAGTACGTCATGTCCGCGTTGTTCGTCATATGCATTTTTTCGAGCACGCGCGCGCGATACGTACTCACCGTCTTCACGGACAGATGCAGTTCGTCGGCGATGTCGGTGGGAATCTGCCCGGACGCGAGCTTGCAGAAGATCTGGAATTCGCGCTCGGACAACTGTTCGTGCGGATGCGCGGCCGACGGTTTGTCGAGGCTGTTCGCGAGCGTGTCGGCGACGGCCTCGGACAGATAGCGATGGCCGCGCGCCACGGAGCGGATCGCGCGAACGATCTCGTCGGGCTCGCAGTCCTTGTTCAGGTAGCCGTTCGCCCCGGCGCGCAGCAGATTAATGGCGTACTGGCTCTCCGGATAGCCGGAGAGGATCAGCACGTTTTGCTCGGGCCGCATTTGCCGGATCACGCGCAACGTGTCGATGCCGTTCTTGTCGGGCATCGCGATGTCGAGCAGCACGACGTCGAACGGCTCGCCGTCCGGCTGCTCGCGCACGAGCCGGATCGTTTCGTCGCCCGTCGACGCTTCCGCCGCGACGCACATGTCCGGCTCGTCGGCGACGAACTGCCTGAATCCGCCTCTGACGATGGCGTGATCGTCCGCTATCAAGACCCGGATCATCGCAATGTTCGACATGGTGTGACCATCCAGACTGCCCGCAGCAGGCAAGCGGCGCGCAAGCGCGTGCCGCCCGGCGCAACGGCTGCAGGCAGCCGCTATGAACGGCTTATTCCCGGCCCGCCAGCAGATCGGCCATATCGTCCGCGTGCTCCTCCTCGACGGCGAGAATCTCTTCGAAGATGCGGCGCGTCGTGACATCGCCATCGCCGAGATAACGGATGATCTCGCGATACGTATCGATCGCGATGCGCTCGGCAACGAGGTTCTCGCGGATCATGTCGGTGAGGTTTTCGCCCTCCCTGTACTCGGAGTGCGAGCGCGCCGTCAGGCTGTCGGGCGCGAAATCCGGCTCGCCGCCGAGTTGCACGATGCGCGCGGCAAGCGTGTCGGCGTGCTCCTGCTCCTCGTTCGCGTGCTCGAGAAACTCCTGCGCAACGGCTTCCGAATTGATGCCCTTGGCCATGAAGTAATGACGCTTGTAGCGCAACGTGCAGACCAGTTCCGTCGCGAGCGCCCCGTTCAGCAGTTTGAGCACGGTGTCGCGATTCGCGCCGTAGGTCTGCGTGACGGGGCCGTCATCCATATCCTTGCGCGCCTGCGCGCGAATCCGTTCGACGTCCATCACGAACTCGCCTTGAGATGACTTCGACATTGACTGACTCCTTGATCCGGTGTGGTGGAAAACGCGTGCGCGCCGTCGTCTCCGATGCGCGATCCGCCGCGCGCGCGTTGGGGTTAATGCTTTCGCTAGGTTCGGAACACGCCCAACAGCAGCGTGACGACGAACACGACCAGAAAGATGTAGAACAGAATCTTCGCGATTTCGGCCGCGCCGGCCGCGATGCCGGTAAAGCCGAACACAGCGGCGATGATCGCGATCACGAAGAATACGAGTGCGTAATGCAGCATGCGGACGCTCCTTCCTGTTTGAGCGATGTGTCATCGCGGGTCCGTTGATCCGTGATGGGTGGATTGCCTTCGCGCTCCGCTAATCGACGATCTTCTTCGTCACGACGAAGCCGAGCACGAGGAACACCACGCACAGGATCAGGAACACCACGAACAGGAACTTCGCGATCGCCGCCGCGCCTGCTGCAATGCCCGTGAAGCCGAGCAGCCCTGCAATGACGGCAATCACGGCGAAGAACAACGCCCACTTGAGCATGATGGCAACCTCCCTGATGGATCGTGAACACCCATCGTACGGAGCAGTTTGCGTACCCGCATTCCGGCGCGCGCTGTTTTTTCTGTGGGAATCCGCCGACAGCGGCTTTCGGCGACCCGCCGGCGGGGATGGCTGAACGCAAAGGCGCCCCGCGACGCTACACTGTCGATGAGTTCATCGCATGGAGACTGCCGTGTCAGGCGCAGCCGCAACACGACTCACGACAAGGCTGACAGGCTGGATGCACGAGCGCAGCTGGGCCATCGCGATGACAGTCGCGATCGTCATCACGTGCGGCGGTCTCGTCATTCTGGAATCAGCGCGGCAACGCATCGCGTCGGAATACGAAGCGGCCCTCGAAGCGCGTGGCGTGAGCGCGCAGCTGGGCGATCTCGGCGCGCAGCTCGCACAACTGCAAGCGCACGAAAGCCGCTTTCTTCTGACCAGGAATCGCGCCGATGCGCGCGAGTTCTGCACGAGCGCCGCCGCTATCCGCCGCGGCATGCGTTCGCTCGATGCGTATTTCGGGCGCGCCGCCGACGGCGCGGAACTGGCCAGCTTCACGCAGATTGCCGCGCTGATCGATGCGCGCATCGGCAACGGCGTGCAGACGTTGCAGCAGGCATCGCCCGATCCAACCGGCAATGCGGCGGCGCTCGCGGCGTGCGGCGCACCGGCCGCAGCGGAACATCCCGGCGCAAGCGACGCAAGCGCAAGCGATGCGAGCGCAGCCAACGCGTCGCTCGTCGCGAGCACGCTGTCGCTGCTGCGCGACAACGAGGAGCGCCGCGCGCAGCGCGCGCTCGACGCGAGCCGCGCCGACCAGCGCGTGTCGACGCTGGTGGCAGCGGGTCTGTCGGCCCTCAACATCGTGCTGTTCATTCTGCTGTTCCGCAATCTCGGCATTCAGCTCGACAGCCAGGCGCGCGCGCAGAAGCAGTTGATCACGCAACAGGAAGAACTCGATCAGCTCGTCAACGAGCGCACGCGGCAACTGGAAGCGCTCGGCTGGCACCTTCAGGCCGTCAGCGAAAACGAAAAGACGCAGCTCGCGCGCGAGTTGCACGACGAACTCGGCGCGATTCTCACGGCGAGCAAGATGGATGTCGCGTGGGCGCGGCGCAAGCTGCAGGACACCGACCCCGCCGTCGCCGACAAGCTCACGCGCGCGCTCGCCACGCTCGATCAGGGCATTGCCCTCAAGCGCCGCATCATCGAAGACATGCGGCCAACGGTGCTCGCGAATTTCGGTCTCGTCACCGCGCTGCGCACGCTCGGCGACGAAGCGGCGCAGCGCAACGGCTGGACGCTCGACCTGCAACTGCCCGCCGACGACATCCAGCTCGACGAGCAGACGGAAATCGCGCTCTTTCGCGTCGCGCAGGAATCGCTCACCAACGCGGCAAAGTACGCGCGCGCAACGCAGATCACCATCGGCCTTGCCACGGGCGACGGCGAGGTGTCGCTGCATATCGCCGACAACGGCATCGGCATCATGCCCGCCGACCTGACGCGCACGCATACGCATGGGCTGATGGGCATGCGACAGCGCGTGGCCGCGCGCGGCGGCCGCTTCGAGATCCGTCGCGGCGACCTGCGCGGCACCGATATCCGCGTCGTGCTGCCCGTGGCGAATGCGCCGGATGTGTCGAACGCGTGGAACGCGTCTCCACACGTCAAAGCGACGCTCGATGAGCCCGGCCTTAAAGCGCCCAATGAAGCGCCTAATCAAGCGCCCAATGACGCCCCCAATGAAGCCCCCGAAAAATCCCACGATAAAGCCCTCGACACTGACCCGCATGCAGGACCCGCGCCCATCGTGCGCGGCTGACTCGATATTGAGTCGATGTTTCGTGATGCTTGCGACACGCTTTGCCACGTAGGATTGCGCCGACAAGAAAATCGTCGCGTCTCCGACAGCGTCGCGGCAATGCCTCTCTTACCATGGAATCAGACCGGATCGGCTGGCGCGATGCCACGGTCGGACGACAAAGGCGCGCGCGCCGGAGTAGCCAGCAAACACGCGCCAATGCACGACCTGAACCACCTGCGCGCGCATCGATCGGATGCATTCATCGAACAACCTGCTAGGGAGAGACTCATGACACGATTCATCGCACTCTTGCTGCTCGCCGGCACGACGCTGCTGGCCGCCTGCAACACCATGGCGGGTGCGGGCCAGGACATTTCGAAGGGCGGCAACGCGATCACCAATTCGGCCGAGAAGCATTCGGACTGATTTTGCCTTCGTACAGCCGCGTTCATAACGCTGCTTTCATACCGCTCAACAGGCTGATTCGAACTCCACACGTCGCCGCCGCGTTTCACGCGGCGGTCTTTTTTCGTTTCACGCCGCTCGCGCTCGCGCGGCGCGCCAACGCAAACACGCAATACTTCGCGCGCAAACAACAGAACGGCGGCTCACGTGAGTGAGCCGCCGTGCCGTCCCCCCTGATGCCGCGTGTCGTTTTGTCGTGTTTC
>BBSL01000359.1 GCA_001319865.1 Burkholderia sp. E7m39
ATTGGCCGTTCAACGTGTTGGTCAGCTCGAGCGCCGGCTGTGAGGTGTTGCCGCCCTGTGCGACCAGCAAGTGAATCTGGCCCGGCAACAGCTGGCTCAAGGCGCCGCCGATGGGCACCGACGTCACGAGCCAGTCGGCGTTATTCGCGAGATTGAACGAGTTCGACTGGAAGATCGGCGTCTTGCTTCCCGCCGCCGTCGCGATCAGCACGTACGTGCCGCCCGACACATAGATCGAATCCTGACCGCTCGCGGGCACCGCGTTCTTGAACGACACGCCCGCCATCGTCGGACTGATGCTCGCGATGCTCGTGTTGTTCGCGGGCACCAGATACAGGTCGAGGTTGCTGGCGTTCACCGATGCGTTGAACCCGCGCACGCGCGCGCTGCCCGACAACAGCCCCTTGTCGAACGGATCGTCGATCAGCCCGATGTCCGGCCCCGACGCGCCCGGCACGGCGATCACCGTGTACTCGTGGCCTTTTGCGACGTCGGAGAACGCACCGCTCGCGAGCGCCGCCGTGGTCCCCGCCGGCGCGTACCCGACCGACGTCTGCCCCGTGTTGATGTTCGCGAAGTTCGTCACGTTCTTGTATGCGATGTTCTTCTGCAGCGCCGCGCCGTTGACGAGAAAGTCGACGGTCGGGCCGCTCGGAATCGCATGCACGAAGTGGATCAACGGGTTCTGCAACCCGAGTTCTTTGCCCACGTCGTTGGAGCTTCCGCCGCATGCCGACACGAGCGCGGCGACGCCTATCAGCGCCGCCATGGTCCGGATAACCTTCATTTGCCACCTCTCCCTGATTGGGCTCGAGCCCGTTGATCTGCGGCGCGCCGCCCGCATCCGTGCGTCTGTCCGGCGTTGACGTTAGTGGTGTCGTTGTGCGCCGGATCGACGCGCGGAGGCGTCGCTGGCGACGCGCCTTTTTTGTCCGCGATGTCGGCGAGCACGCTTAAACGGCGGCTTGCACACGTCGATTGGACGACTGCGGTCAGCAATCGTCGTGCCAAAGCGCTTACTTCTGACGATTCGCGAACAATCCGGCGCCGGACATGAAGGAATTGAAAGGCGATTAGAATTTTTCTTCGGCGGTTTTGCGGGTGCTCGCGTGTATCGTTCGAGCGCGTCCCAACTTTACATGGTGGCTTGCATGTCTTACCCGCGGCTCTTGTCCGAACTCGATCTCGGCTATACGCGCTTGCGCAATCGCGTCGTGATGGGCTCGATGCATACGGGCATGGAAGACCGCTTCTGGAACTATCCGAAGCTCGCCGCGTACTTCCGCGAGCGCGCGAAAGGCGGCGCAGGTCTCATCATCACGGGCGGCATTTCCCCCAATCGCGAAGGCTGGCTGCTGCCGTTCGGCGGCACGCTGAACTCCGCGCTCGATCTGCACAATCACCGCAAGCTCACGCGGGCCGTGCACGACGAAGGCGGCAAGATCGCGCTGCAGATCCTGCATGCGGGACGCTATGGCTATCAGCCGCTCGTCGTGTCGGCGTCCGCGCTGAAGTCCCCCATTTCGATGTTCAAGCCGCGCGCGCTGACGCTCGCCGGCATCGCGAAGACCGTGCGCGCGTACGCGCGCTGCGCGCGGCTTGCGCAACGCGCCGGTTATGACGGCGTCGAGATCATGGGCAGCGAAGGCTATCTGCTGAACCAGTTCCTGTGTCCGCGCACCAACCGGCGCGACGACGCGTACGGCGGCAGCCTCGCAAACCGGATGCGGCTCGCGCGCGAGATCGTCGGGGCCGTGCGCGCCGCGTGCGGCGAGCGGTTCATCGTCGTGTACCGGATGTCGCTGATCGATCTCGTCGAAGGCGGCAACACGTGGGATGAAACCGAGCAGATCGCGAAAGCACTCGAAGCGGCGGGCGTGACGATGTTCAACACGGGCATCGGCTGGCACGAGGCGCGCGTGCCGACCATCGTCACGTCGGTGCCGCGCGCCGCGTTCGCGCCGTTGACCGCGCGTCTGAAAGCGGCCGTCGGCGTGCCCGTTATCGTGTCGAACCGCATCAACACGCCCGAGGTCGCCGAAGCGCTGCTGGCTGACGGCGTGGCCGATCTGGTGTCGATGGCGCGGCCGCTGCTCGCCGATCCCGACTTTGTCATGAAGGCAGCCGAAGGACGCGCCCATGAGATCAACACGTGCATCGCGTGCAATCAGGCGTGCCTCGACCACACGTTTCAGAACCAGCGCGCCACATGCCTCGTCAATCCGCGCGCGGGCCGCGAGACGGAACTCGTCTACCGGCCGCTCGCCGCGCATCAGAAGCCGCGCGCCGTGGCCGTGATCGGCGCCGGGCCGGCGGGACTGTCGGCGGCGACGGTGGCGGCCGCGCGCGGGCATCGCGTGACGCTGTTCGATGCGGCCGCAACCATCGGCGGTCAGTTCAATCTGGCGATGCGCATTCCCGGCAAGGAAGAGTTCAGCGAGACGATCCGCTATTTCGGTAGCCAGCTCGCGCGGCATGGCGTCGACGTGCGCCTGTCGACGCGCGTCGCTCCCGCGCTCATCGCCGCCTCGCGCTTCGACGACGTGATCGTCGCGACGGGCATCGTGCCGCGCCGTCCCGCGATTGCGGGCATCGACGGGCCCAACGTGCTGTCGTATGTCGACGTGCTGCACGGCGCGCCCGTCGGGCGGCGCGTTGCGGTGATCGGCGCGGGCGGCATCGGGTTCGACGTGTGCGAGTTCCTGCTGCATCGCGCGGACGAGCCGCTGCCGCTGTCGCGCGACGCATGGGCGGACGAATGGGGCGTCGATCTGTCCGTCAGCCGGCGCGGCGGCCTGAAGACGCCGCGCCCGTGCGTTCCCGTGCGCGAGATCTGGCTGCTGCAGCGCAAGACCGGCAAGCTCGGCGCGAGCCTCGGCAAGACCTCGGGCTGGGTGCATCGCGCGGCGCTCGCGCGCAACGGCGTGACGATGCTCGACGGGCTCACGTATCGGCAGATCGCGCAGCGCGGCCTGCTGATCGCACGTGAAGGCAGCGAGCAGTGGCTCGATGTCGACGCGATCGTCGTATGCGCGGGGCAGGAGTCGCTGCGCGACCTCTACCCCGCTGCGCCCGCCGCCGACGGGCCGCGCTTTCATGTGATCGGCGGGGCGTCGCTGGCGACGGAACTCGATGCGAAGCGCGCGATACGCGAGGGCGCGGAACTGGCGGCGCGGTTGTAGTGGCTGCCTGGCGGTGCTTGTTGGGCGGCGCGGCGTGACGATGGCGCGCCCGATGAGGATCAGCGACGTGTGGTTAAGGCCCAGTTGAGGCGCGTGATCGCGGACGACCGCCGCGTGAAGATGCGCCCGATGGCGATGACCGGACGTGCGGTTGGGACGCAACCGAGGCGCGTGATGGCGGACGATCGCCGCAAGAAGATATACCCGATCCCGTGCCGTCGCGGAACGATTGAAGGAAGCTGCCGATACCCTGCCGCCGCGGCTCGCTACCTCGCGCGGCCGACACGCAACGTGACAAGCCGCTGCATCACCGCCCCGCCCCCATGCGCGCCCGCAAGCGAATCAGGCCTCGCCGCGCCGCCGGTAATCAAACCAGAACGACAGCCCGACGCTCACCAGAATCACGCAGGTCGCGACCACGGTCGCGCGCGTCACCGGTTCGCCGAGCAGCACAGCGCCCAAGGCCACCGCGACGACCGGGTTCACGTACATGCAGCTGCTCGCGATGATCGGGCTGGTGTGCCGGATCAGGAAGCCATACGCGACATACGCGGCCATCGTGCCGACCAGCATCAGATACAGAAACGCGAGGACGGGCAGGAAGTGAACGTCCATCATGCGCTCGCCCGAAATCCACGCGACCATCGTCGAGATCGCGCCGCCCAGGCCGATTTGCAGCGATGTCGACAGAAACAGGTCAGAAGGCAGCTTGAGGCGCGACGCCAGATGCGCGCCGCCCGCCCAGAACAACGCGCCGCACAGAATGGCAAGACTGCCGCCCGCCGAGCCCGCTGTCTGGTCGCCGTGACTAAGGATCGCGATGCCGACCAGCCCCAGCCCGACGGCGAACCATTCGCCCTTTGCGATCTTGCGCCCCGCGATCGCTGCGATGACGGTCGCGAACAGCGGCACCGTCGCCACCATCACGGCCGCCGTGCCCGTGCCGACGGTGCGCATCCCGTATGCGAGCATCCCGCTCGACAGACCGACGAGCATTGTGCCGACCAGCCCCGCATTGCGGATCTCGACGAGCGGCGGCCACACAGGTTTGCGGCGCATCGCGAAGATAAACAGCCCGACGCCCGCGAAAAAATTGCGCAATCCCGACATCAGCAGCGGCGGAAACGAACCCAGCGCGACGTGCACGGCCAGATAGGTCGAGCCCCATACGATATAGACGACGCCGAGCGCGAGCGCGATCTGTCCGCCGTGGGACTGCGGCAGGCGAAACGGGAAACGGCCGGGGAGATGGAAGGCCACGTCAGACCGCCCATGCCGGCGACGGGCCGGCAGCCCCGCTGAACACCGACAAACGGAACGGCTGGCGCCGCATCGGCGACGCGGCATCGGGGGTCAAGCGGGCGGGCATGGCAGTAGAACGGTAAAACGGGAGTTGAACAGCCGTCGGACGACAAGGGAAGCGTCTGGGACAGTGGCGCGAGTTGATGGCTATCGTGATGCAGAACGCAACAACGGCGGCCAACGGACGCGAAAACCGCGCCGCCGTGCATTATGCAGTATCTGGGCAACGCTTCGGCAAGAGAATCGTAACTTTCGTGGCAAGGCAGCCGAACACGGGCGATGGACCGATGCCCGTCCCCGCACGCCTGAACAAAGGTGGATAAACCGCGCGTCGGTCGCCATCCAGCCGTCAAGCGACCGTCGAAACTCAGTCGTAACTGAGCATCACGGTCACCGCGCGCTCGGCCGCCGCGCCGCTTTCGATCGACAGGGTGCCGCCCGCGCGTCCCATGCTGAATGCCGCGCCCGTCTGCGCCAGATGGCGCGCGTTATCGGAGAAGCGCGTTGTCAGCGTGCGCGGCGCGGCGATGCCGCCGTCGGTGTTCACGAACACCGACACTTGCGCCGCCGTCGGTATGTCCGGAGCCGGGGTGAACGTCACATCGATTGCCGAAGCATTCGGGTCCATCGATCGCTCCGTACGGAATCCTTGCGAATGGCGCGTGACGGGCGTCGCTGCGAATCCAAACGACGGTGCGACGATCGCACCGGCGAACGTGATCGTGCCGCCCGACGCGAGCGTTTGCGCGCCTGCCGCGCACGGCATGCATGTGCCCGCCGTCGCGGCCAGCACGGCTGCCGCGCCACGCGCCCATTTCGATGTCGTCATGTCTCTTTCCCCATGCATCGTTTTGATTAGGCTCACTGATAATCCGACAGCCTTTGCTATCGGTAACGGCACGCGGCGAGCGATCTTGATTCCGCCTTACATCGACGTCGGCATCGCCGCCGCCACCGCCACCGCCACCGCCACCGCCACCGCCGCCGCCGCCGTCACCGCCGCCGTCACCGCCGCCGTCACCGCCACCGCCACCGCCACCGCTACGTCGAGAATAAGGCATTCCCCTCATTAATGAGACAACCGATTGCGTCAGCAACAGCACGTGCCCGAAAACCGTCATGACGCTGAAAGCCTCATGCGACACGGCTTTTCCGCTGACTCGGCCGCGTCTCGCCCGTGCGCTCTCCGTCAGTTTCGAGATAAGTTGCCAAACCCGGCCCAGCCAGGGTATCGTGTGCGCTGCTAACGCGGGGGTCCTGCGTTGTGCGTCGCCGGATACGAATACGGCACCGCATGGCGTGGGTGAGAAATACCCTTTGAACCTGATCTGGATAATGCCAGCGCAGGGAAGCGTTCGGGCTCGCCGCTTCACCTGCCGTACTGCATCACCTTCCTCGCGCGAACCCGGTCCACTTCCCCTCCGTCTCGTTCTCCTGCGTAGCTGTAACGCCCCACAATTGCATGGAGAGACGCATGAACGCCAACCCGAAATTCATTTCCGCGGACGCGCACGTCGACGAAGCTGCCGTCGCGCCGCTGCCGAACTCGCGCAAGGTCTACGTGACCGGCTCGCAACCCGACATCCGCGTGCCGATGCGTGAAATCACGCAGTCCGACACGCCCACGGGCTTCGGCGGCGAAAAGAATCCGCCCATCTACGTGTACGACACGTCGGGTCCGTACACCGATCCCGACGCCAAGATCGACATCCGCGCGGGCCTGCCCGCGCTGCGCCAGGGCTGGATCGAAGCGCGCGGCGACACGCAAGCGCTGCAAGGGCTCTCCAGCGACTACGGCCGCGAGCGCGCCGCCGATCCTGCCACCGCGCAGCTGCGCTTTCCCGGCCTGCATCGCACGCCGCGCCGCGCGCAGCCCGGCAAGAACGTCTCGCAGATGCACTACGCCAAGCGCGGCATCATCACGCCGGAAATGGAATACATCGCGATTCGCGAGAACCAGCGCCGTGCCGAGTATCTGGAAAGCCTGAAGACGAGCGGCCCGACGGGCGCGAAGCTCGCCGCGATGAT
>BBSL01000360.1 GCA_001319865.1 Burkholderia sp. E7m39
ACATCAATCACCCGGAAAGCGAGCCGATGATCATCGGCCGGAACTTCCTCGTGAAGGTGAATGCGAACATCGGCAACTCGGCCGTGACGTCGTCGATCGGCGAGGAAGTCGACAAGATGACGTGGGCGATCCGCTGGGGCGGCGACACCGTGATGGATCTGTCCACGGGCAAGCACATTCATGAGACGCGTGAATGGATCATCCGGAATTCGCCCGTCCCGATCGGCACGGTGCCGATCTACCAGGCGCTCGAAAAGGTCAACGGCAAGGCCGAAGACCTGACGTGGGAAATCTTCCGCGACACGCTGATCGAACAGGCCGAACAAGGCGTCGACTACTTCACGATCCACGCGGGCGTGCGCCTGCAATATGTGCCGCTGACGGCCAACCGGATGACGGGCATCGTGTCGCGCGGCGGCTCGATCATGGCGAAGTGGTGTCTCGCGCATCACAAGGAAAGCTTCCTGTACGAGCACTTCGAAGACATCTGCGAAATCATGAAGGCGTACGACGTGAGCTTCTCGCTCGGTGACGGCCTGCGCCCCGGTTCGATCTACGACGCCAACGACGAAGCGCAGCTCGGCGAGCTGAAGACGCTCGGCGAACTCACGCAGATCGCGTGGAAGCACGACGTTCAGGTGATGATCGAAGGTCCGGGCCACGTGCCGATGCAGCTCATCAAGGAGAACATGGACCTGCAACTGGAATGGTGCGACGAGGCGCCGTTCTACACGCTCGGACCGTTGACCACGGACATCGCGCCGGGCTACGACCACATCACATCGGGCATCGGCGCGGCGATGATCGGCTGGTTCGGCACGGCGATGCTGTGCTACGTCACGCCGAAGGAGCACCTCGGCCTGCCGAACAAGGACGACGTGAAGACGGGCATCATCACGTACAAGCTCGCCGCGCACGCCGCCGATCTCGCGAAGGGCCATCCGGGCGCGCAGGTGCGCGACAACGCGTTGAGCAAGGCGCGCTTCGAGTTCCGCTGGGAAGACCAGTTCAATATCGGCCTCGACCCGGACAAGGCGCGCGAATTCCACGACGAAACGCTGCCGAAAGATTCGGCGAAGGTCGCGCATTTCTGCTCGATGTGCGGCCCGCACTTCTGCTCGATGAAGATCACGCAGGACGTGCGCGACTTCGCTGCGAAGGAAGGCATGAGCGACACCGACGCGCTGAAAAAAGGCATGGAAGTGAAGGCCGTCGAGTTCATCAAGAGCGGCGCGGAGATTTATCAGCGTCAGTGACTGTCGACGTCCGACGCGCACGACGCTTCGTGCGTGTCGCGATCAGAGCAGCCCGCCCCCGTGGAGGCGGGCTTTTTTGCGCGCGGTTTTACCGCATCGCGCGTGCGGCCATGTTGTTTTTACGGCCGTCGCAATCGTTCGAAAACGCGAAACATTTGATTACGAAACCGACACTTTACTGACAAGCCCACACAAACAGAAACGGACCCCGGCGATACCATGAAATCACCTTGAGCGGGAGCGCAACGCAAACATGCGACGCCCGCCGATAAAACAGGGAGTCGCAATCATGAAAACATTCCATCGAATCGGTGCGCTGACGACGCTGGTGGCTGTGGTGGCAAGTCTGGCCGCCTGCGACGGCATGACCACACGGCAACGGGATACGGCAATCGGCGCGGGTGTCGGCGGCGCGGCGGGTGCGGCGATCGGGGGCAACGCGCTGTCCACGCTGGGCGGCGCGGCCGTCGGCGGCGTGATCGGCAACCAGGTCGGCAAGTAGTTGGCAAATTCACGCGCTGCGAGGTTTCGCCTCGGACCGCAGGCACTGACCCGACCACGCCGGTCGCCTGGCAAAGCCGGCCTCAGCATTCGCGCCGGGCAAGTCGGCCCGGCAAGTCGATTACGCAGAAATATACGACAAATCGCCATCGAGGCGATGCGGCAAACGGACCCGAACATCGCGCGAGCGGCGACGCAGACCCGACGTTTCGGAAGCCGAAGGGAGATGGGCAGAGTCCGGCGCGCACGTACGCGCCGGACATGTCCTGCAGCAGGTCGTCCTGAAATAAGCGGTTACCACTTTGTGGGGTGATCCGCGAAATGCTGACGTAAGCTCTTTAGATAACGCGAATGCGCGACGCGCATGCGGCGGCGCGCGATACGAGGAGCACGTCATGAAACCGCTCGATGCAACGCTGCGCGTCGCCAGCGCCGTTGCAATGCTGGCGCTGTCGGGAGCGCTGTCTGGTTGCTATTACTACTCGCCCTACGGCTACTATCCTGGCTACTACGGCTACTACGCCGGGTATCCCGCCGTGCCGACGGCGGCCACGCAGCAGGAGATGCCCATAGGATCGGGCGACCCGACGCAGGCTCCCGTGCAGGAACAGTTTACGATGCCCGACGGGACGTCGCCCGATGGCCAGCCACCCGCCTATGACCTCGCGCCCGCGCAGCCGGCGCCCGCCTACGGCGCGCCTGCGTACTACCCCGTCGCGTGGAGTCCCTACGCGTACCCGTACCCCTATCCTTACTACGCATATGGCTGGCCCGGCTTCTGGTGGCCGTCGGTGACGTTCAGCTTCGCGTTCTTCGGCGGCTGTTGCGGGCACGGCTACTACGGGCACTACGGACACTACGGACACTACGGCTACTACGGCCACTGGGGTCATTACGGCTACTGGGGCGGCGGACATGGCAGCTGGGGCGGTCATGGCTACTGGGGCAATGGTCATGGCTACTGGGGCAATGGTCACGGCGCCTGGGGCGGAAGCACGCACGCGGGCTGGGGCGGTCACGGCGGCAGCTATGGCGGCTATGGCTACTCGGGCGGCGGTCACAGCGCATGGGGCGGCGGCGGCTGGGGCGGCGGCGGGGGTGGTCACTCCTGGACATCGGGCGGCGGACACGGCGGCGGCCGTTCACACTAGTTCCCGGTGAATCGCCGGCGCGTCGCCTGGCGGGCGGCGCCTCGATGGGCAGCGCGCGCCGCCCGTCGATGAATGCGCGCAACGGGTTACCACGTTCGTGCGCAAGCTTACGCAAGTCCAACATTCTACTTACAGCAAGCGCAAATGCGTGCGCTACGGACAACGCCCCGCCTCTATTCCCGCAACAGCCTTCTTCGTTTTCCCTGCTTGACGGAAATCGCCAGCGCTCTATGCTGGCGGTTGCCAGTGCAACACCTGTTTAATTGCGTGATCCCGCGCCTCCCGCGCTCGCGTCCCACGACGCTTGTGTATCCGTTGCGCGCCTTCATCCGTCCAGCCCTGCCGCTTCGCCGCGTAGGCGCAGTCTTCGCGTCGAATCGAACAACAACGAAGGAGACGTGATGTTTCATCAGATATTGACTCCCATCGGCAACAGCCTGCTGCCCTCGTTCATCGTGGCCGCGCTGCCTATCATCGTGGTGCTCGTGCTGCTCGGCTGGGCGCGGCGACCGGCGTGGCAGGCGTCGCTGGCCGGTCTCGTGGTCGGCCTGCTAATCGCCATCTTCGGCTGGCAGTTTCCCGTCGGACTCGCGCTGAATTCCGTCGCGGCGGGCGCGGTCTTCGCCTGCTGGCCCGTGATGTGGATCGTCGTCACGGCGATTCTGCTGTACAACATCGCGCAGTATTCGGGACGTTTCGCGGCCTTCCGCATGTGGATGATCGACAACCTGCCGAACGACCGGCGCATCGTGCTGGTGGTAATCGGCTTTTCGTTCGGCGCACTGTTCGAGGGCATCTCGGGCTTCGGCACACCGATCGCGATCACCAGTTCGCTGCTGATCCTGCTCGGCTTTCCGGCGCTCGAAGCGCTGACCTTCACGCTGATCTTCAACACGGCGCCCGTCGCGTTCGGGGCGCTGGGCGTGCCGATCACCGTGCTCGGCGCCGTCACGCACCTGCCCACCGACGCGCTCGCCAAGATGGTCGGCCGCCAGCTGCCGTTTTTCGCGCTGCTGCTGCCCTTCTATGTGATCGGCGTGTACGCGGGCTTTCGCAACATGCTGCGCGTGTGGCCCGTGCTGCTGGTGTCGGGCGGCAGTTTCGCGCTCACGCAGTACGTCACCTCGAACTTCATCAACTACAGCCTGACGGACGTGCTGTCTTCGCTGGTTTCGCTCATCCTGACAATCGCCTTTCTGCGCGTGTGGCGCCCCGCCGCCGATCCCGCGTTCGCCATCAACGTCGACCGCGTGAACGAGACGCGCGGCAAGGTCACGGGCACGCAGGGCTGGTATCCGTGGCTGATCGTGTCGGCTGTCGTGATCATCTGGACGATCGCGAAAATCTTCCTGATCGGCGACGTCAAGGTGCCGTGGCCGGGTCTCGATAAGGCCGTCTACATCACGCTCTACAACACGCCGTACGGCGCCATCTGGGACTTCCAGCCGCTCGCGACAGGCACGGCGATCCTCGTTGCGTCGATCATCACGGCGTTCGTTGTCGGCCTGAAGCCGGCCGATTTCGGCCGCGCGATCGCCGATACGTGGGTGCAGACGCGCATCGCCATTCTGACGGTCGCGACGATCGTCGGTCTCGCGTACCTGATGAACTACTCGGGGATGAACTACACGCTCGGTCTGGGCGTGGCGTCCGTGGGACCGTTCTTTCCGCTGGTGTCGGCGTTCCTCGGCTGGGTGGCGGTGTTCCTGTCGGGCAGCGATACATCGGGCAACGCGCTGTTCGGCAATCTCCAGGTGGTCGCCGCGCATCAGTTGAATCTGAACCCCGTGCTGATGGCCGCGACGAATTCGTCGGGCGGCGTGATGGGCAAGATGATCTCGCCGCAGAACATCTCGACGGGCGTCGCCACCACCGATCTCAAGGGCAAGGAAGGCTATGTGTTCGCCAAGACCTTCAAGCATTCGATCCTGCTGACCGTGCTGCTCGGCATCCTCGTGTGGCTGCAGCAGAACGTGCTGACGTGGATGATTCCGCATTGACGCGTACCGGCCCGCCTTGATCTGCGCGCCGGCGATGGCGGGTGGCCTGCACCCGCCATTTTTTCGCGTGCGGCGTCGACTTGCCGATTCTTGCTGTTTCATCCCATCGTGAAACGACGCGCGTAAGTCGGGTGTTAGCATGCGTACGCATCGCGACTCAACTGCGCGCGAGACCCTCACGATGAATCCAGTCAACGTCTTCCAGCTTCTCGTTCTCGCCGCGCTATGGGGCGCGTCGTTCCTGTTCATCCGCGTCGGCGTGAGCGACTTCGGGGTCGCGCCGCTGATGGCGCTGCGCGTGGGCATCGGCGCGCTGTTCCTGGTGATGGTGCTCGTTGCGCGCCGGCCGCTGCGCGAGTCGGCGGCGACGTTGCGCACGCGCGCGCTGCCGCTCCTGATCGTTGGCATTCTCAATTCGGCCGCGCCGTTCTGCCTGTTCGCATACGCGGAAATCACGCTGTCGGCTGGCGTCACCTCCGTGATCAACGCGACGACGCCGCTGTGGGGCGGCCTCGTTGCCTACCTGTGGCTCAAGGACAAGCTGAGCACGCTGCGCAGCATCGGCCTCGTGATCGGCTTCGCGGGCGTGCTGATGCTGGTGTGGGACCAGATTGCCGCGCCGAGCGGCACCAACATCTCGCCCGCGACGACGGCCCTCGCGGCGGTGGCCGCGCTCGGCGCGACGCTGCTGTACGGCATCGCGGCGAGTTACACGAAAAAGCATCTGATGGGCGTCGACGCGCTCACGGTCGCGACAGGCACGATGATCGGCGCGACCATCGTCCTGCTGCCGCTCGCCATCGCGTCGTGGCCGGCCGTTGCGCCGTCCATCAAGGCGTGGGGCGCGGTGATCGCGCTCGGCATCGCGTGCACGGGCGTCGCGTACATGCTGTTCTTCCATCTGATCGCCGTCGCGGGGCCGGCGCGCGCGATCACCGTGACGTTCGTGATCCCGATCTTCGGCATCCTGTGGGGCGCGCTGTTTCTCGGCGAACGCGTGTCGATGGGCATGATCGAGGGCTGCGCGGTCATTCTGGTCGGCACGGCGCTCGCGACGGGCGTCATCAAGCGGATCCCGGGCGTCGGCGGACGGCGCGTGAGCGAGCGCTGCTGAGGTTTGCGGGCCGTTCCGTGGCGCGAACCGTTGCCTTCGCGGCTTGCGGGTCGGGTCGGCGGAGGCGGTAGCACGAAAATAGCCTGCGCTGCACACGCGAAGCGCGGGAAAAGCCGCCGCAGTACAAGGGGTACGCGACGGGGCTAACAGAACGGGCGCCCTCCCCGGACGCCCGCCAGATATGGAGCCATTCGCTTCTCTGCGCATTCGCTTCTCTGCGCATTCGCTTCTCTGCGCATTCGTTTTCCCTGTCTTCTCCAGGTTCGACTCGCGTCTGCATCGCGCTGTTCACTCGCACCTCGGCTCCGCTTACGGACCCGACGCAAGGCGGTACCGCCGGCTTCGTCGATTTTCCCGACCGGTTAGGGCAGCTAGCGTGCCTATTGCCACGCCTCGCGGGACGCTTCGTACAAGCGCCCGATTTCGGGCGCCAAACATATGCGAAGCGGCAGAACGCGGCTTTCCGCGAAGAAACCAGCAACGGAAGCTACACCGTAGCATCACGTTGCGCACCGACTGTGCGGACAGAGCGAGCGGTTGGCGATCCGGCGCGGACGGTATCAGCGCATCTTCCGGCGATGGGCGAACCGCTGCATACGCGGCATCCCGCGACGCTTCGGCGCGTCCGACGACAGCACCGCGCCACACAGCAAGGCGAGCGCGATCAAGCTCACCACCCACATCCAGTACGGCATGACGTCGAACATGGCTTGTCTCCGCGCATCATTGCGTTGCTCGATGTCCTGCCAGCAAAACGCATGCATGCGGACTTGACGACGAGTAGACGCGGTCCTAGGGGGCCGCGCGACCACACAAAAAAGCCCGCGTGACGCAAACGTCACGCGGGCTTTGTGCATGTGGCCGCGCCCCACAGCGCGGCGTCGACGCTTACTGCAACTGATCGACCATCAGCGACATAATCTGCTTGGCTTGCGAGGAAGAATCGACATCACCCTTGTCGTCGACAACGGCGACACGCGTCTGATTCGGCGTGACCGCGCGGACGTTCACGCGATACTGCTTGGCCACCTTTTCCTTGCGACCGTGGAAAATCTGGCTCCAGAAGCCCTGCTCCGCCGACGACATGTCCTTCGGATCGACGTAGCGAACGAAGTACAGGCCGCGCGTGCGGTCGCGGTCGTCGACGGTGAAATTACTGCGATCGAGCGCAAGGCCGACGCGCAGCCATGCGCGGTCATACGGCTCGCCAAGCGTGACTTCGGTGGACGATGCCTGCGCCGATGTCTCAGTCGACGACGGGTCGCGCACGGGTGTCTGCCCGGCCAGCGCGACGTTCTGTGCAGCGGTTGCAGCCGCCGCCGACTTCGCGCCGCCTGCCGCTGCATTGGGCGCGGTTTGCGCGCCAGCCGGCGTGAGCGCCGTGCCGCCCGATGCGTTGGCCGTGCGCGCGCTCGCATCGTTCTTGGCCAGCGACGCCATCAGCCGCTTCAGATATTCGGTTTCGAGCGCGGGATCATTCGGCTTCGGCTCCCATTTGCTCGTGTCGTTGTTCACGCCGCTCAGTGCCTCGCGCAGGCCCTTCTGGCTGATGAACACATAGGTGCCGCCGCTGGGCGCCGCCTCGAGACGTGTACGGTACTTGTTACGTTCCGCCGTCACGTACGAGTTGCCCATCGCCTTCGACAACGTGCTGCGAATCAGGCCGTCGTTGATGGTCGGATGCGTTTCGTTCCAGTCCGTCTCCATCACGCCTTTGTCGCGCTGGTCGACGACGAGCAGAAAGCCCTGTTCTTGCCAGAAACGGCGGATCTGCGGCCAGGCTTGTTCGGGCGTCTGGTTGTCGAGCACCAGCCAGCTTTCCGAACCGTCGCGCTGGATATGCATGCCGGTGACGGCGGGCGCCACGGACGCGGTGGACGGCGCCTCGCTCTGCACCTGCTGCAGCGTGGACAGCGAAGTCTGGCCGCTTTGCGGCGGCAGCGAGCGTTGGTCCGCGGTTTCCTCGGTCATGTTCGGCGGAACTGCGAGTGACACTTCCTTCGATTTCGAGTCGCTCTTGTAGTCGATCTTGGTCGGCGACGACGTGCCGCAGCCGGCGACCAGACCGCCTGCCATCAGCAATGCTGCAAACCGCTTGGTGAGACGAAGTTCAGTCATGTTCAGGGAATCCTTCCGCTACGCCACGGCAAGTTCCGTGGACTAACCCATCATTTTACCGGGCCAGCGAGTCGAAGTGCAAAAAGCGGGGAACGCCGTCATCACTTCGCGCCTGGCGCCGCGGCTCATGAGCGTCGGTGCAGCGCGATACGTCGCGTTCGGATTACGAACTGCGATGCGCGCCCGATGTGGCCTGAAAGCCGCCCGCATCATCTCATAATGCGTCGCGCTGCCGGCATTCCGGACGGAGTTTCGAGCCGAAATTTAACGTTTCGCCATGGTTTTCGCCACGACGGAAGCGTTCTTTTTTACCGATCCAGACGATTGATTTTTATAGATAAATCACCTCCGAACCGCGTCCCTCCTTTTGAGATACGAGCGCGACCAGGCAGCCGGCACGACCGGTCTCTCGAAAACCCAGTGATATCTTGAAATCACGATCTCAAAAACCTGGGGGCCGCGTCATGACACTCACCAAACACCATTCCGCGATCGTGATCGCAGCGTCAGTCATGTTTACATTGGGCGCGAACATGTTGACCGGGAACCTCGCGCACGCCGCGCTGGGCGGCACGACACCACCGATGCAGGCCAGAGACAACGCGGCGCTGCGCGTCCTCGGAGACGGCACCGTCCGCGTGCGCTCGAGCGTCGACGCAGGCGGCACCACCATCAACGAGTACGCGAGCCGCGACGGCGTCGTGTTCGCCTACGCGTGGCAAGGTCCGACGATGCCGGATCTCACGCAATTGCTCGGTCCGTATGCACAGCGATATCGCGCGAAAGCAACCGAGCAATTCAACGAGTCGGGGCAGTTACACGCTTCGCGAGTCGAGCAGCCGGACGTGATCGTGGAGTCTGGCGGGCAAATGCGCAGTTACGTTGGCCGCGCATGGTTGCCCGCCGCGATTCCTCCCGGCGTTTCACCCAACGATCTGCGCTAACGGAGGCCGCGATGAATACGCAATCTTCGCGCGTGGCAGCCTTTGCGCAGATGGCCATGGTCATGCTCGCCGCAGTCGTCGCGCTGGCAGGGTGCGGCGGCGGTGGCTCAGGCGCGACGGGCACCGCCAACAACTCGTCCCAAACGACCACAACCTCGTCGGGCACAAGCGCCAGCGGCACGCTCGCAGCGTCCGCACCGGCGCCGGACAACCCGTCCTCCGCCAGCGTGCCGCAATCGACGATCCCCAACGTCCAGCCCGTCGTTGTCACGTCTACGCCAACGCAAACCCGCAACATGCTCACGACCAGCGTGACGGTATGCGCGCCGGGCACCGCGAACTGCGTGACCATCGACAACGTTCAGGTCGACACCGGCTCTCAGGGCTTGCGTCTACTCGCGTCGCAACTGCCGGCGAGCCTTGCGCTGCCCGCGGTCGCCGCGGCTTTGCCTGCAGGAACCGCGACAGGCGTCAGCGGCGAATGCAGCGTGTTCGGCACCGGCTTCACGTGGGGCGCCGTGCGCACCGCCGACGTCCGGATGGCAAGCCAACTCGCGAGCGGCATTCCGATCCAGGTGATCGGCGATCCTTCCGTCCCCACTGTACCGTCCGACTGCGCCGCGTCCGGCTTGCCGATGATGACGCCCAGCGGATTGCGCGTGAACGGCATCCTGGGTGTCGGCCTGTTCTCCGTCGATTGCGGCGGCGGATGTATCGCCTCTGCGTTGCCTCGCTGGTACTACGCATGCGACTCGACAGGCGCGTGCACGTCCAGCAAGCAGCCGGTCGACCAGCAGGTGACAAACCCGATCAGCCGGTTTGCGCTCGACAACAACGGCATCGTGATCGAACTGCCCGCGGTCGGTCCGGCCGGCGCGGCGACCGTCAACGGCTCGATCTATTTCGGCATCGACACGCAGGCCAACAATGCGCTCAGCGGCGCAACCGTGCTGAAAGCGAACTCGATTACCGGCTATGTCACAACCTCGCTCAACGGACAGCCCTACTCGCAAAGCTTTATCGACAGCGGCTCGAACGGGCTCTTCTTTCCAAGCACGACGATGGCACGTTGCGGTGTCTGGTGGTGCCCCACATCCTTGCAGACGATGACGGCCACGTTGACAGGCGTAGACGGCACGTCTGTATCGCCCGCGTTCTCTGTCGCCAATGCGCAGACACTGTTTGCCACGCGCAACAATGCGTTCAACAACCTTGGCGGGCCATCGAGCGCGTTCAACTGGGGCCTGCCGTTCTTCTACGGACGGCGCATCTTTACGGCGATCGAATCGCGCCTGACCTCCGCTGGAACGGGACCGTTCTACGCATTCTGAGCCGACGTGAGCACGTCTGATCTGATCCGACGTGCTCCGTTCCAGCGGTATCGCAGGATGAGGCTGGCGTGACAAGAACACGCCACACACGCCAGCCTCCCATGCGGAGATCAGTCGCCGAGTACGATGCCGATACCCGCACGCACAACGGTGCTGTTACTACCCGCGGACGCCACGCCCGCGTTGAAGTTGACCGTCCCCTTGTCGTTCCAGCGGGATACGCCCAACCCGAATGCGGCCTGCCCGCGATAGCCGGCAACGCCTGCATTGAGCGTGGTTCGCCCCGGCAGATAGGGCGTGACGATCTGCAATGCCGAGGCTGACGCGATGCCCTTGCGCGTACTTCTGTCGAGGTCGTTCAGCGACCGATAGGTCTGGTCGATGGCAGCATTCAGTTGGTTCAGGTTGACGGCATCGGTGCCTCGCGTGCCTGGCGCGACGTTGACGATCTGCCGCTCACTCCCTGCCTGTCCGACCGAAACACTGTTCGCCCGATCCGCAACCGAGCCTGCGCCAAGCGCGACTGCACCATCAGCCAATGCCTGGCTGCCGGCGCCGAACGCTGAAGCATTGGCGGCGTGGACGGTAGCCTGGGCGCCCACCGCCGTCGCCGTCGCGCCGTTTGCTTGCGCACCGCTGCCGAGCGCCGTTGCCTGATCGCCGTTGGCGATTGCCGCAGCGCCGAGGGCAGTTGCATGGGTGCCCGTTGCGGATGCTGCTTCCATGACGTCATCGCCGTTTGCACTCAGGAACGGCGTCCCCGCCCCTTGCGCCTGCACATTCATGACGCTGCTCAGCGCCTCGTTTAACTGTCCGAGATTGACCGCGTCGCTGGAAAGGACACCGTTGGCCAGATTGTGAATCACCGTGCCGCCAGCGGCACCCTGTCCCAAGGTCACGCTGCCGTAATCGACCTGCCCGCCGGCGTTGTCGTAGACGACCGCGCTCGTCACGTGGCCGTTGCCGTCGACGAGGCCTGCCTGCTTCAACTGCGCAACGTTGACGGCATCCGTATCGGCTGTGCCCGCGGCGACATGCGTGATCTGCCGCTCATTGCCGGCAGAGCCGACCGACACCGAATTGGCGCGATCGGTCACGGCATTCGCGCCGATCGCAACCGAACCGGCAAACGCGGCCTGGGCGCCACCCCCAATCGCAACGGATTCGGGCGCCACCGCGAGCGAATCAGCGAGTGTCGAGTTCGCGTGGAAATAGCGCGATTCGATTCCGTTGTTCACCACGTTGCTGAGCGCGACGTTGATATCGTCGATTGCGGTGGTGTTGCTGGCGACGCGGCTGTCGAGATTGCCAAGCGCGTCGCCGACGTTGCGGAACACGCTCCCGCCGATGCGATAGGTGGGCGCGATCAGCGTGCCGTTGGACGCGACAGCGGCGTCCCCGCCCAACGCTGCTGCCGCACTCGCGCCGAACCCATACAGCTGGCTTCCATTGATTGCCTCCCGACTGCCCGGGTCAATTGAGCCACTCGCCACATTGGCAAGTCGTACGGGAACGCTGGCGCCCGCACCACCCAGCGTGACGACGTCATGTGCGGATGAATCGTACGTCACGGCATCGGCGACGCCCGCCGAGACCGCGTTGCGCAACTGGCTCACGTTGACGGCGTCGGTGTCCATCGTGCCCGCCGCAACGTTGACGATCTGCCGCTGCAACGTCGAATTGCCGACCGACACCGTGTTCGCCCGGTCGGCCTTTGCGTTCGCGCCCAACGCCACCGCGCCGCTCGCCAGGTTGAGGCTGTTCGATCCCAACGCGAGTCCGTCCTGTGCCGAACCCGCGAAGGCATTCACGCCGATGGCCACGCTACGCTGCCCCATCGCGATCGCGAATGAACCGAGTCCCAGTGAATCCAACCCGTCCGCCGACGACATATAGCCGATCGACACCGCCCTGTCCGCGGTGAAGCCTGTCGACGCGCCATAACCAATCGCGGTCGAATTGATGGCGAGCGCGCCCGTCAGCGCGCCGACAGCCGTCGAGCCGCTGCGGTCCGCGGCCGCGCCCGCGCCGACAGCCAGCGCATCAATGCCCGATGCCTCTGCGGACGGCCCGATGGCCATTGTGTTCAGATCGTTCGTGGCCATGGTCGGCGCGCCCGTCATCACCGTATTGCTGACCGCGATGTAGTCGGTGACGGCCGCGCGCGCGGGCGTCACCCATGCCAATGTCCCGACACTCACGGCAACGACCATGCCCGTGCGCCCACGACGCCCCTTGCGCACCGTTTTGCGCCACGCTGCGCGTGCATCGAAACGGCCAGCCGACGCCCGTTGAACATCCCCTACGCTATACCGATTGCTCATTCCCACCCTTGATACGGATAACAACGCTTCTTCCGAAAACGCAGCATCGTCCGAGTTTCAAACTCTATTGATTCGGATATCGAACTATTGAAAAGCCGATATTCGCTATACGACAGAGCCTACGTCCCGCGAGGATGCCTCCTACGCACCGCCACTTCTTCGATGTCGGTCACGACAGGCAAATCCTACGGAGACATTTCAACGGTCAATACAAGAAAACTCCCAAAACAGGCATTCGTGGAAGCGCAAGCAGATACCGCACACGCAGCAACTCAGGCTGCGCGCGACGTGGTGGCAAGGAAAGGAATTCGCACGACGGCCAACGCCGTCATGCGAAAGCTTCAGGAAAGCGGCAAGGAAGGAATAAAAGAGAAACGCACTGCCGAAAACGCGCTCGGTCGCGCGCTATGCGCCGCCGCGCCCGAGCACGCTTTCGTATGCCATCGAACGTGCGGCTTCTTCGGCCTCTTCGCGCGTGTCGAATACGCAGCCCGACACGTGGACGTGATGCCATTCGGGATCATCAGCGGCGTCGCGAAAGATGCGAAAGCGCGCGCTGTAGCCGCGCGGCGTGGCGGGGACCACGTCGATATCGACGGATGCGCCTTCAATCTGATGTCTGACGAAGCCGTCCATGCTGCCCTCCTGACGTGTGCGTTGCACGCAGAAATGCTAGCACGGCGCTTTCGGGACGGCGCGTGCGTCGCAGCATGCGTGCCGAAGAAGGAAGCGCAGAGGACGCAGCGATGGAATCAGTTGTCGGAGTGTTCTTCTTCGCCCGACGCCGTCGCGGGTTTGGCGAGGCGCGGCGGCGAGAGCCAGCGGAACGTGCTCAGGCCGTTCGCGTCGAACGTGCATTCGACGGCGGCGGGCGCGACGGTCTTCGGCGGCTTGGACTTCTGGATCGCGGCCGCGACGGGCGCGAGCAGCCCGGCTTCGATGATGTTGGTGTTGGGCGGCTTGGCAGCGGCGGCTTCCGACGCCGTCTGCGGATGCGCGAGCGTGCCTTCGACGACGACACGGCTGCCGTTGATGCCCGCGCCCGCGTGGCTGATGCTCAGCGTGTCGGCGGCCGTGACCTCGCTGGCCGACTGACGCATCATCTGCTCGCACGCGCTCGTGTTCTTGTACACGGCCGCGCATCCCGCGGACAAGGCGCCGGCAACCATGCAGCATGCGATAACAGGAAGGCGGGTCTTCATCGGTTTTCCGTGGTTCAGGGCGACGGCCATTGTAGCCTGGCTGCCCCTCGCGGGCATCGCCGGCAGGCCTTGCGCGAGCAACAAGGGCGCCCGCAGGCGCCCTTTCAGTCATGCTTCTGCACTCGACGAAGCTTAGTCCGACCAGCTTTCCGGCAGCGCCTGCGTGAGCGTCGACACGAACTCGGCGGTTTCTGCCTGCTTCGGCCGCATGAAGATGTCGCGCGACGGACCCTGCTCGACGATCGAACCGTTGCTGAGAAACACCACATCGCGCGCGATCGATGCGGCAAGGCGTAGATCGTGTGTCGCCATCAGCATCGTCATGCCTTCCTTCGCCAGTTGGCGCAGCACTTCGACCACTTCGGCAGCAAGGCCCGGATCGAGCGCGGACGTAGGCTCGTCGCACAACAGCACTTCGGGCGAAGGCGCGAGCGCCCGCGCGATCGCCACGCGCTGCTGCTGGCCGCCCGATAGCGTGACGGGCCACGCATCGGCCTTGTGCGCGATGCCGACCTTTTCCAGCAGTTCAAGCGCGCGCACGCGCGCGCGTTCGCGGTCCCACTTCTGCACGGTGATGAGCCCTTCCATCACGTTCTCGATCACGGTCCGGTGCGGAAACAGCTGAAAGTTCTGGAACACCATGCCCGTGCGGCGGCGGATCGCCAGCACCGATTCCTTCGACGGCTTTTCGGTGCGGCTGAACTGGATGCGCTGATCGCCGAGTTCGAGCGAG
>BBSL01000361.1 GCA_001319865.1 Burkholderia sp. E7m39
ATACTTTTCGATTTTTTCGAGGCGGATCATCGTTCAGTTACCCGACGTGAAAAGGGCATGACGGCCAAAGCGGCGTTCGAGGCGCACCTGGGCGGACGACAGCACCGAGCTGAACACGAGGTAGATCAGCGCGGCTTCCGTGTAGAGGATCAGCGGCTCGTACGTCACCGACGCGATGCGCTGCGCGGCCTGGAAAATCTCCGGCACGGTCAGCACGGCGGCGAGCGACGTGTCCTTCACGAGCGCGATGAACGAGTTCGACAGCGGCGGCAACGCGACGCGTGCCGCCTGCGGCAGGATCGCGCGGCGCAGCGCCTGCGCGCGCGTCATGCCCATCGAGTACGCGGCTTCCCATTGTCCCTTCGGAATCGACTCGATCACGCCGCGAATCACTTCCGAGTTGTACGCGCCGACGTTCAGCGAAAAGCCGATGATCGCGGCCGTCAACGGATCGAGCACGATGCCGACATTCGGCAAGCCGTAAAAGATCACGAACAGCTGCACGAGCAGCGGCGAGCCGCGAAACAGCCACACGTAGAAGCGCACGATCGCCACCGACCAGCCCGGCCCGAACAGGCGGGCGAGCGCGACGATGAACGCGAGCGCAAGGCCGATGGCAAACGACACGAGCGTCAACGGCACGGTGAACACCAGGCCCGCGTACAGCAGCGGCCACAGCGATTCACCCATCAGGTGCAACCATGCAGGCATGTTTCAGACTCGCCTTTCGTGCTTACTTGGAAACGTCTTTGCCGAAGTACTTTTCGGAGATCTTCGCGTAGGTGCCGTCGGCCTTCATGTCGGCGAGTGCCTTGTTGATGGCAGCCTGCAGATCGGGATTGCCCTTGCGGATCAGGACGGCCGAATGGTCCGAGCTATCCGACGCCGTATCGACGGCGGCGATCTTCACCTTCGCGTCCGGCTTGTGCTTCTTGAAGTCGAGGAACGACAGCGAGTCGTTGACCGTCGCATCGACGCGGCCCGACGTCAGCAGATCGATCGATTCGTTGAAGCCCTGCACGGGCACCACTTCCGCGCCATGAGCGGCGGCGATCTTGCCGAAGTTGCTGGTCAGCGTGTTGGCCGACTTCTTGCCCTTCAGGTCGTCGAAGCTCTTGATCGTGTTGTTGTCCGAACGCACGATCAGCGCGGCGTGCGACACGATGTACGGCTCCGAGAAGTCGTACTTCTGCTTGCGCGCGTCGGTAACGGCCACTTCGTTGATCACGGCGTCGTAGCGGTTCGCGTCGAGACCGGCGATCAGCCCGTCCCACTTGCCTTCGACGAACACCGGCTTCACGCCGAGGCGCTTGGCGATCTCACGGCCGATTTCGACGTCGAAGCCCGTCAGCTGGTTCGATGCATCATGGAACGTGAACGGCGCGTACGTGCCTTCCGTGCCGATCTTGAACTCGCCGGCGGACTTGATTTTCGCGAGGTCGTCGGCGGCGAATGCGGCCGTCGCCGTCGCGACTTGCAGCAGGCCGATCAGCAGAAGGGATCGAATCGACTTCATAGGGTTGTGCTCCGAGGTTCGTTTTATCCGGTTATGCGTGCGACTGCCGGAACACCCGTCCGGCAGCGTGGGCGGACTGTAGCAAACGGTCCTTATTTCCACAACGCATTTCAGGGCTTATCAATATGCCGAGGCGGAATAAGCTAGACCGAAAAAATGGGGTTGGCAATGCGCAAGTATACGGGGGCGGCCCAATCCCCTGCAGCGCATGGGGCCTGGGTGCGGCCTGCGCCGTTTTCGCGGTCTGCACTCGCCGCCCGCTGTCATGGCGGGCGCCAGCCCGCTGCGGCAAAGCGCGCAAGGATAACCGAAAACGAAAACGGCCGCTCCGCGCAATGCGGGAGCGGCCGAGACATACGACGACAGCGGCAAGCCTGGCGGCGCGACTTTCAGCGCTCGACGGGATGCGGCTCCTTCAGTTTGTTTGCGACACGCACGGCATCGTAGTACGCGGCGTTGGGCGGGCGCTTCAGATACTGTCCGGCGCCGCGCTGCGCGCGCAGATCGCCGTCGGCCCACGCATGTGCGCCGCGCGTGAACGTGTGCATCGCGACGCCCTGCACCGTCATCCCTTCGAACACGTTGAAGTCGACTTTCTGATGATGCGTCTTCACCGAGATCGTCTTCGTCGCGGACGGGTCCCAAATCACCAGGTCCGCATCCGCGCCGACCTGCACGGCGCCCTTGCGCGGATACAGATTGAAGATCTGCGCGGCGTTCGCCGACGTAATGCGCACGAACTCGTTCGGCGTGATGCGCCCTTTGTTCACGCCCTCGTGCCATAGCACCGACATCCGGTCTTCGACGCCGCCGCAGCCGTTCGGAATCTTCGTGAAGTCTTCACGCCCCATCGCTTTCTGCGATGCGCAGAACACGCAGTGATCGGTGGCCGTCGTGTGAAGCTGGCCCGACTGCAGGCCGCGCCACAACGCCTCGCGATGCTCGCTCGTGCGAAACGGCGGGCTCATCACGTGCGCGGCGGCGCGCGTCCAGTCGGGATCACGATAGACGGCTTCGTCGATCACCAGATGGCCCGGCAACACTTCGCCGAACACGCGCTGCCCTTCGTTGCGCGCGCGCGAAATCGCTTCGACGGCTTCTCTTGACGACACATGCACGATGTACACGGGCACGCCGAGCACCTGTGCAATGCGGATCGCGCGATTCGCGGCCTCGCCTTCCACTTCGGGCGGGCGCGACAACGGATGCGCTTCCGGTCCCTTGAAACCCTTGGCCAAAAGCTGCTTTTGCAACTGAAACACCAGTTCGCCGTTTTCCGCATGAACGGTCGGCAGCGCGCCGAGTTCGAGCGAGCGCGAGAAGCTGTTCACGAGCACTTCGTCGTCGGCCATGATCGCGTTCTTGTAGGCCATGAAGTGCTTGAAGCTCGACACGCCATGCTCATGCACGAGCGTGCCCATGTCGCGATAGACGGAATCGTCCCACCACGTCACGGCCACGTGAAAGCCGTAATCCGCCGAGGCTTTCTCGGCCCAGCCGCGCCACTGCCTGAACGCGTCCATCAACGGCTGCTTCGGGCTCGGAATGACGAAGTCGATGATGCTCGTCGTGCCGCCGGACAGGCCCGCGGCCGTGCCCGTGTAGAAGTCGTCGCTGGCCGTCGTGCCCATGAACGGCAATTCCATGTGCGTGTGCGGATCGATGCCGCCTGGCATCACATACTGGTCGTGCGCATCGACGATCGTCGCGCCCGCGGGCGGATCGATCGTGCGCTCGACCTGCAGGATCGTGCCGCCGTCCTGCGGGTCCGCGATCAGCACATCGGCCTTGTAGCTGCGGTCCGCATCGATCACCGTGCCGCCGCGAATCAGAGTTGTCATCGGTTGCCTCCTCCGTTGAATCACGCAATCAGGGGATCACGCGCTTGCCATGCTGGCGCCCGGGCTGCGGCGCGACTTCATCCATGTGCCGTACACGATCGACGCCAGCGCCAGCCCCACGAACCACGCATACGTGTAGAGCGTGTTGAAGAATGCGGGCACGTTCGGGAACGAAGCAGGAAACGCGGTGTGCAGAAAGCCTGGCAGATTCGGCAGCACACCGATCACGAGCGCGACGACAGCCGCGATATTCCAGCCGCCTGTGTAACTGTATTCGCCGTTCTCGTCGAACAGTTCGCGCTGATCGAGGCGCGTGCCGCGAATGAAGAAGTAGTCGACCATCAGGATGCCCGCGACAGGCCCGAGCAGCGCCGAATAGCCGACGAGCCACGTGAAGATGTAGCCTTGCGTGGTCGCGAGAATCTTCCAAGGCATCATCACGATGGCGATCGTCGCCGTGATCAGGCCGCCCGTTCGATACGAAATCGCCTTCGGCCACAGGCTCGAAAAGTCATACGCGGGGCCGACGAGATTCGCCGCGAGATTGCAGCACATCGTATCGAGCGTGAGGATGATGAGCGCCACGCCAACGCCGATGCCCGTCATGCGGCTCGTCAGATCGATCGGGTCCCAGATCGCCTTGCCGTAGATCACGACCGTCGCTGACGTGACCACGACCGAGATCACCGACAGCAACGCCATCGGCACGGGCAAACCGATCGACTGGCCGACGATCTGATCGCGCTGAGTCTTCGCAAAGCGCGTGAAGTCGGGGATGTTCAGCGCGAGCGTCGCCCAGAAGCCGACCATCGCCGTGAGGCCCGGCCAGAACGTGAGCCAGAACAGCCCCTCTTTTTTGCCGCCCGGCACGAACTGCGAAGGCGCCGACAGCATCGAGCCGACGCCACCCGCCTTCGACGTCGCCCACCAGACGAGCGCGATGCACATCACGACCTTGATGGGCGCCGACCAGCTTTCGAGCCAGCGGATCGAATCCGTGCCGTGCACGATGAAGTAGATCTGCAAGGCCCAGAACGCGAGAAAGCACGCGAGCTGCCCAATCGAAATGTCGAGGAACGGCAGCGCCGCGCCATGCAGCGCGTTGCCCGTCAGGATGTTGAGCAGCGTATAGATAGCGCTGCCGCCAAGCCACGTCTGGATGCCGTACCAGCCGCACGCGACGACGGCGCGCAGCATCGCAGGCAGCTTCGCGCCCTGCGTGCCGAACGACGAGCGCACCAGCACCGCGTACGGAATGCCGTGCTTCGCGCCCGCGTGGCCGATCAACAGCATCGGCACCAGCACGATCAGATTGCCGAGCAGCACGGTCACGACCGCCTGCCACGGCGACATGCCCTCTTCCGTCAAGCCGGCCGCGAGCATGTACGACGCGATGTTCATCACCATGCCGACCCACAACGCCGCGAAGTGATACCACTTCCACGTGCGCTGCGCCGTGCCCGTCGGCGCGAGGTCGTCGTTATAGAGACTGCTGCCGTGCGCGCCGGATGCGTTGAACGCATCGGCGGATTGCGCTGTCTGCTTCATCAATGGATCTCCACTTGACCGCTCGTTGACTATTGGTTGCCATGCGCTTTATTGTCGTGCTGCCTCAAACGCGTCCGGCGCGTTGCAGTCGTCCCGTCACGCTGCTTTCGCCGCTTGCTGCGCATCCACCGTCCCAGAGGTGTCTGCCGCCACGCGCGCCGGGTTGTTCGGATGCGTGGTCCAGTTCGCATACTCGCCGCTGTCGACACGCTCCATCGTGATGCATTGCTCGACGGGGCACACATGCATGCAAAGATTGCACCCGACGCATTCCGCATCGACCACTTCGAAATGACGCTTGCCGTCTTTCTCGCGCGTGATCGCCTGATGCGACGTGTCCTCGCACGCAATGTGACAGAGGCCGCATTGAATGCACTTGTCCTGATCGATGCGCGCCTTGATGTCGTACTTGAGGTTCAAATACTTCCAGTCGGTGACGTTGGGCACGGCGCGGCCGCGAATGTCTTCGAGCGTGGCGTAGCCTTTTTCGTCCATCCAGTTCGACAGGCCATCGGCGAGATCGGAGACGATGCGAAAGCCGTAGTGCATCGCGGCCGTGCAGACCTGCACGCTGCCCGCGCCGAGCACCATGAACTCGGCCGCATCGCGCCAGGTGGAAATGCCGCCGATGCCGGAAATGGGCAGGTTCGGCGTTTCCGGGTCACGCGCAATTTCGGCGACCATGTTCAGCGCGATCGGCTTCACAGCGGGCCCGCAATAGCCGCCGTGCGTGCCCTTGCCGTCGACGGTCGGCATCGGCGCCATCTGGTCGAGATCGACGGCGACGATCGAGTTGATCGTGTTGATCAGCGACACGCCATCTGCGCCGCCCTTGTAGGCCGCGCGCGAACCCATGCGGATATCGCTGATGTTCGGCGTGAGCTTGACGAGGCACGGCAGCTTCGTGCCTTCCTTCACCCAGCGCGTGACCATCTCGACATATTCGGGCACCTGGCCGACAGCCGAGCCCATGCCGCGCTCGCTCATCCCATGCGGACAGCCGAAGTTCAGTTCGACAGCATCGGCGCCCGTGTCCTCGACGAGCGGCAAGATCCATTTCCAGTCGCGCTCGTTGCACGGCACCATCAGCGAGACGATCAACGCACGGTCGGGCCAGTCGCGCTTGACCTCTCTGATTTCCTTCAGATTGACATCGAGCGGCCGGTCGGTAATCAGCTCGATATTGTTCAGTCCCGCGATGCGCTGGCCATTCCATTGCACCGCGCCGTAACGCGAGCTGACATTGACCACATGCGGATCGAGCCCGAGCGTCTTCCATACGACACCGCCCCAGCCCGCCTCGAATGCGCGGTTCACGTTGTAGGCTTTGTCGGTGGGTGGCGCGGACGCGAGCCAGAAAGGATTCGGCGACGTAATGCCGGCAATCGTGCAGCGTAGATCGGCCATGTTCGGCTCCGTGGGGATTCGGTTCGTTCTATGAAAACTGCGCTTTCACGCGGCTTTGACAGCAGCGAGCGCAAATGCCGCATCGATCGATGCCGCCGCGAGCTTGCCGTCCTGCACGGCTTGCACGGTTAGATCGACGCCGACCGATGCCGCGCAATCGCCGCCTGCCCACACCTTGTCGAGCGACGTGCGCATGTCCGCGTCAACCGCAATGCGGTTTTGATCGAGCGTAAGCAGTTCGTGCGCGAGGCCGATGGGCACGAGCGTTTGCCCGATCGCCTTGAGCACCATGTCGGAATCGAGCGCGAGGCGCTCCACGCCGCCGTCGTTCGTGATGCGCTCGAACTCGACGCCCGTCACCGCGCCGTCGCGGCCAACCAGGCGCACGGGCTTCGCATGCGTGACGAGCGTCACACCCTGCGTCAGCGCGAATTCCCTCTCGGCCCACGTCGCGCTCATTGATTCGACGCCGCGCCGATACACCATCGTCACACTCGACGCGCCGAGCTTGCGGCTTTGCACGGCGGCATCAATGGCCGTATTGCCGCCACCGATCACGACCACGCGGCGTCCCACAGGCACCGTCGCGAGGTCGTGCGCCTGCCGCACCTGCTCGATGAAATCGACGGCATCCATCACGCCGCTCAATTCTTCTCCTTCGAGATCGAGCGCGCGCACGCCTGCGAGACCGATCGCAAGGAACACTGCGTCGTGCTGCTCGCGCAGCGCATCGAGCATCATGTCACGGCCGAGCGCGACACCTGTTTTCAATTCGATGCCGCCCACCGACAGCAGCCATTGCACCTCGCGCTGCGCGAAGTCGTCGACCGTCTTGTAGGCGGCGATGCCGTATTCGTTGAGACCGCCGCCTTTTGCCCGCGCGTCGTAGATCGTCACGCGATGGCCCGCCACGGCAAGGCGATGCGCGCACGCGAGCCCCGCCGGACCTGCACCGACGACAGCCACATGCCGCCCGCTATCCGCCGCGCGGGTGAACTGCACGGCGTTGCGCGCCATCGCCCAGTCGGTGGCATGACGTTGCAGTGCGCCTATCGTGACGGGCTTCGCATCCTGATGATTGCGCACGCAGGCGCCCTCGCAAAGAATCTCCGTCGGACACACGCGCGAGCACATGCCGCCCAAGGGATTCGCGGACAGAATGTCAGTGGCGGCGCCCTTCAGATTGCCGTTGCCGATCTTGCGGATGAAGCTTGGAATGTCGATCTGCGTCGGACACGCCTGCACACACGGCGCGTCGTAGCAGTAGTGGCAGCGGCTCGCCGCCGCGGCGGCCGCCGTGGGATCGAGCAGCGGCGCAATGTCGGCGAACTCGCACGAAAGCTGTTCGGACGACAGGCGATGCGTGGCGATGTCGCCCGTTTGCTTGATGGCCATACGCGTTCCTTCGTCAAGGTGAGGACGTAGCCCTGCCTGCCGGCTTCGTTCGCACGAAGCCGGGACGGCGTGTTGTATCGGTAAAGCAGTGAGGCGTTAAAGCGTCGACCTGCCCGTCATGAAGCAGGCTCGCACGCGCGCTCCAGCATCGCGTGCAGCAACACGTTCGCGCCCGCCTCGATCCATTCGGGCGTCGCGTCTTCGATTTCGTTGTGACTGATGCCGTCGACGCACGGCACGAACACCATCGACGTCGGCGCGACCTGCGACAGATAGCACGCGTCGTGACCCGCGCCCGACACCATGTCGCGATGCGCATAGCCGAAACGCTCGGCGGCGGCGCGCACGGACTTCACGCACGCCGCGTCGAATTTCACGGGCTCGTAGTAGAAGATCTGTTCGAGCTGCGTCTCGAGGCCAATGCCGTCCGCGATCTTCGCGACGCCTTCGCGCAGTTCGGCGTCCATCTTCGCCAGCACGGCGTCGTCGGGATGACGGAAATCGACAGTGAAGAACACGCGGCCCGGAATCACGTTGCGCGAGTTCGGATGCACCTGCATCATGCCCACCGTCGCGCACGCGAGCGGCGCGTGATCGAGCCCGATGCGGTTGACGAGATCGACGACGCGGGCCGCGCCCAGCAATGCGTCCTTGCGGCGCGGCATCGGCGTCGGGCCCGCATGCGCCTCCTGGCCCGTCAGGGTGATCTCGTACCAGCGCTGACCTTGCGCGTCGGTGACCACACCGATCGTCTTCTGCTCTGCTTCGAGTATCGGCCCCTGCTCGATGTGCAATTCGAACGCAGCGTGCAACGGGCGTCCACCGCAAGGGACTTCGCCCGCGTAGCCGATGCGCTGCAGTTCCTCGCCGATCGTCTTGCCGTCGACGTCCTTGCGAGAGAGGCCATAGTCGAGCGTGAAGACGCCCGCGAATACACCCGATGCGACCATCGCTGGCGCAAAGCGCGAGCCTTCCTCATTGGTCCAGATCACGACTTCGATGGGATGCTCGGTTTCGATGTTGCGATCGTTCAGGCTGCGGATCACTTCGAGGCCGCCGAGCACGCCATAGATGCCGTCGAAGCGCCCGCCCGTCGGTTGCGAGTCCGCGTGCGAGCCCGTCATCACGGGCAGCGCATCGGGATTCGTGCCCGCGCGCCGCATGAACACGTTGCCCATCTGATCGACGCTCACTGTGCAGCCCGCCTCTTTCGCCCAGCTGACGATGAGGTCGCGCCCCTCTTTGTCGAGATCGGTGAGCGCGAGGCGGCAGACGCCGCCCTTTTGCGTCGCGCCGATTTTCGCCATCGTCATCAGGCTGTCCCACAGCCGCTTTCCGTTGACGGTGATCGACGTGTCGAGTCCTTGTTTCAGCGCTTCGGATACCGCATTCATTCGTCTTGCTCCTCTGGATCAACACGGTTTGCAGTTCAGGCGCGAGCGGCGCTGCGCCCTCTCGCGACGAAGTGAAACGGGTGCATCGGCGGTCATGCCGGATTCGCTTTGGGGCATTGGCGCACGCATATCGTGCACGCACGTCTTGCACACTCGCGCGCCGCCATATCGCGGTAAACCCTAAGCGTATGATGCTTCGCGAATCCTGTCCGATTGGACAGGTTGTAGCCGATTAAAATCATCAAATCAACGTCTTTCGAACGAACAGCGTGCGCGACGATGCAGAGCGAGAAACGTGCCATTGCAGCGCACCATGCGTATGGGCCGACGCTCGCAGGTCAGCACAAGCGTGGATGTGGAATGCGATGCGAGCGGCTAGAATGAAGCGCGACGCGGCAACGACGCCGCGCGAGGCCAATGATGAGACACGACAAGCCAGTGGAAGCAGCGGAAGTGAGTGCTAACGATAACGACGAAACGGCCGCGCCTTTGCGGCGGCGCAAGGCTCACATCCGCGAGAGCAACGAAGCGCATCTTCTGGCCTGCGCCGAAGCCGTTTTTGCGGAGCGCGGCTTCGAAGGTGCGAGCACGGCGATGATCGCGGAGCGCGCGGGCTTACCGAAAGCCAACGTCCATTACTACTTTCCGACCAAGCTCGCGCTGTACCGGCGCGTGCTCGAAGACCTGTTCGAAGACTGGCATCGCGCGGCCAATACGTTCGAAGCCAGCGATGATCCCGTCGAAGCCATCGGCGGCTATGTGCGCGCGAAAATGGAACTGTCGCGGCGGCGGCCGCTTGGCTCGAAGGTGTGGGCAAACGAGATCATCCACGGCGCGGAGCACATGCACGACATTCTCGAACAACGCGTGAAGCCATGGCTCGATACGCGTGTGACCGTCATCGACGACTGGATCGCGCGCGGACTGCTCGCGCATGTCGATGCGCCTACATTGATGTACATGATCTGGGCAACGACGCAGCACTACGCGGATTTCGACGCACAGATACGCGCGCTGGGCGGCAAGCGGGCATTGTCGCAAAAGGCCTTCGATGCGGCGACCGAGCAGGTCGTGCAACTCGTGATTCGCGCGTGCGGCGCGAAGTCTCCTGCCTGACGCCGCAAGTGTGCTCCCGCGCGTGCTTCAGTAGGTTTCGAGGTGCAGGCGCCCTTCTCGCTTGAGCCTTTGCCAAAGCGCATCCCACTCCAGACCGTGCTGTTCCGCGATGTCCTTCAGCGATTGCAGCACGCCGTCCTCCATGCCCTTGAGTCCGCACACGTAGATGAACGTGTTGTCGTCGCGAAGCAGTTGCGCGACGTCGACGGCACGCTCGCGCATCGCGTCCTGCACGTAGCGCTTCGGCTCGCCGGGCGTGCGCGAAAATGCGAGATTGGTATCGATGAAATCCTTCGGCAGATTCGTCAGCGGACCGAAGTAAGGCAGTTCTTCCTTCGTGCGCGCGCCGAAGAACAGCATCAGCTTGCCCGTGGCGCCCTTTAGCCTGCGCCTGCGCCGGTACTCGGTCATCGCGCGCATCGGCGCGGAGCCTGTGCCCGTGCAGATCATCAGCAAATGCGAGTTCGGATGATTCGGCATCAGGAACGTGCTGCCGAACGGGCCGATCACGTTCACTACGTCGCCCTTCTTCAGATCGCACAGGTAGTTCGAGCACACGCCGCTCGTCGCGTTGCCGTGATAGTCCTGATTCACGCGCTTCACGGTCAGCGATACGTTGTTGTAGCCGGGCCGCTCGCCGTCGCGCGGACTCGCAATCGAATACTGACGTGCGTGATGCACGCGCCCATCGGCGGCGCTGCCCGGCGGCAGGATGCCGATCGATTGGCCTTCCAGCACGGGGAACGGCATCGTGCCGAAATCGAGCACGAGGTGATGTATGTCGCTTTCGGTCGCTTCGTCGGTGAGCCGATAGTTACCGACGACCGTCGCCGTGGTCGGATTCCGGTGGGAGTAGAGATTCACATAAGGACGCGCCGCGGACCACGGCGGCACCACGGCGCCGCGCACCGTATCGACTTCGATGCCCTCGGCTTCGGACGTGCTGTCCACGCGCGCGGACGCATCACTGGCGGGCGCTTCAGCAACTGCCGGCAGCGCCATCGTGCCCTGCTCGGGCAGCACGTCCCATGTGTACTGCTCGTCGATGCTGTACGCGTCGGCCTTCAACACCGAGCGCCAGTTGTCGATTGCGCCCGTCGGACACGGCGGCACGCAGGCCATGCAACCGTTGCACACGTCGGGCATGACGACATAGTTCGTGCCGTCGTGCGTAATCGCATCGATGGGACAGGTCTCTTCGCACGTGTTGCAGCGAATGCAGATCTCCGGATCGATCAGATGTTGCTTCAGGATGTCGATCGATACAGGCGCGTTCATGATGATTCTCTCTCCCGCTTTCGCAACTTGCCGGCGCCGTGCCGCGTTCAGTTGAAGCGCACGTATTCGAAATCGACAGGTTGACGGTTGATGCCCATCGCGGGCGGCGCAATCCAGTTGGCAAACTTGCCAGGCTCGGCAACACGCCGCATCAGCGATGCGACGAACGCGCGGTCTTCGGCCGTCGGCAGCCATTTCGCTTCGTTGGCGGCCCATTCCGACTCTGCAATCACGCGGCCATCGGGCGACACGCGCGTACCGGCAAACGTGCCGATCTGCCGGTTGAACGCCTTGTGCGGCACCGTCAGCCGGAAATCGATGCCGGCTTTTTCCAGCACCTTGTTCCAGCGCCCGACACCCGCCACCGAATCCTTGATGTAGTCGTCGCGCAGCACTTCGTTCATCGCGTTGAGCATGGGCACTTCGCGCTCGACGAGCTTGCCGTCCGCGACATCGAGCAGCCTGTAGTTCTGGCCGATCAGTTGATGATCGTCGTCGCGCTTCGTTTCTTCGAAGCGGCCCTTCAGGCCCGAACTATAGAACGTCGCCGCATTCGACGACTGATCCGCACCGAACAGATCGATCGTCACCGAGTAGTGGAAATTCAGGTAGCGCTGGATGGTCGGCAAATCGATCACGCCCGCCGCGCGAATCCTGCTCGCGTCGTCCGTCTTCAGTTCGTTCATCACCTGCGCCGTGCGCTGCACGACGCGCGACACACCCGACTCGCCGACGAACATGTGATGCGCTTCTTCCGTCAGCATGAACTTCGTGGTGCGCGCGAGAGGATCGAAGCCGGATTCCGCGAGCGCGCTCAACTGGAATTTGCCGTCGCGGTCGGTGAAGTACGTGAACATGTAGAACGCGAGCCAGTCGGGCGTTTTCTCGTTGAATGCGCCGAGAATGCGCGGGTTGTCGTCGTCGCCCGAACGGCGGCCGAGCAGCGCCTCCGCTTCCTCGCGTCCGTCACGGCCGAAGTAGCGGTGCAGCAGATACACCATCGCCCACAGATGCCGCCCTTCCTCGACGTTCACCTGGAACAGGTTGCGCAAGTCGTACATCGACGGCGCCGTCAGCCCGAGATGACACTGCTGCTCGACGGAAGCCGGTTCGGTATCGCCCTGCGTGACGATGATGCGGCGCAGGTTCGCGCGATGTTCGCCGGGCACGTCCTGCCAGGCGGCTTCGCCCTTGTGCTCGCCGAAATGGATCTTGCGCTCGTGGTCGCCGGGCGCGAGAAAAATGCCCCAGCGATAGTCCGGCATTTTCACGTAATCGAAATGCGCCCAGCCGCCGGGATCGACGCTCGTGGCCGTGCGCAGATACACGTCGAAGTTGTGCGAGCCGTCAGGGCCCATGTCGCCCCACCACGACAGGAAGTTCGGCTGCCATTGCTCGAGCGCGCGCTGCAGCGCGCGGTCGTCGGCGAGGTTCACGTTGTTGGGGATCTTGTCGCTGTAGTTGATCGTGGAGTTGATCGTGGACATGTCGGTTCCTTGTGCGCGTGCGTGTGCGTGCGTGTGCGATTGCGAGAGGCCGCGTACGGACGTGATGTGATGTCGCGAGGTCGCGTTCGCTCAGACGCGCGACACGTCGAATTGCGCCTTGCTGCCCTTGCCGTACACCTTGAGCGCGCCTTTCTCGCCCACCGCATTCGGCCGGTTGAATATCCAGTTCTGCCATGCCGTCAGACGCCCGAAAATGCGCGTCTCCATCGTCTCGCGGCCGTTGAAACGCAGATTCGCTTCCATGCCCGTCAGCGCGTCGGGCGACATGGCCGCGCGTTCTTCGAGCGCAATGCGGATTTCGTCGGCCCAGTCGATGTCGTCCGGCGATGCCGTCACGAGACCGAGGCGTTCCGCCTCCACCGCCTTCACCGGCTGGCCGATCTTCGCGCGCACGGCGTCAAGCGGTCCGGTCTCTTCATAGAAGCGCCGCGCGAGCCGCGACTGATGCGTGACCATGGGATACAGACCGAAGTTGACTTCCGACAGCGTGATAGCGGGCTCTTCGTCTTCGTTGGCGGGCAGCGCCGCCATGTACGCGCGATCGGCGGCGAAAGCGAACTCGGCGAACGTGCCCGCGAAGCACGAACCCGGCTCGACCAGCGCGAACAGAGAACGCGACGACACGTCGATGCGCGCCAGCGTGCGGCGCATCAAGCCGATCGTTTCGCGCACGAACCAGTGATCCTTATGCTGCAGCAGTACAGCGTCGACGGCGAGCACGGCGCGCGCGTCGCCTTCCGTGCGGAGAATCCACGTGCCGATCTCGAGTTCGTTGGTGCGCATCGACAGGATCGCGTCGTCCAGCTCGCGCGCGAACTGCAGCGGCCACCAGTTCGCCCCCTTCGCGACGATGCCGTCGATATCGGCGGGTTGCTCCGTGGCAGGCGCTTTCGCGGTAAAGGTGGCGGTGCGCCTCGCGCGGTCGATCGTCACGTCGAGCGTCGCATACGTGAGGCCGTCTTCGCGGTCGGTGCGCTCGATACGCGTCAACATCACGCCCTTCGCATCGGCCGGGCGATCGCTTTGCTGCGCCAGTTCCAGCGCGCGCGCAGCGATCGCCTGATCGAACTGGTTCGGCTTCACGACCTCGTCGACGAGACGCCACTCCTTCGCACGCGCACCGCGAATGCCTTCGACCACGGTGCAAAAAATGTCCGCGCGATCGTGCCGCACCTTGCGCTTGTCGGTGACGCGGGTCAGTCCGCCCGTGCCCGGCAGCACGCCGAGCAGCGGCACTTCCGGCAATGCGACCGACGACGAGCGGTCGTCGACCAGGTAGATTTCATCGCACGCGAGTGCCAGTTCATATCCGCCGCCTGCACATGCACCGTTGACGGCTGCAAGAAACTTCAGGCCCGAGTGCCGCGACGAGTCTTCAAGACCGTTGCGCGTTTCGTTGGTGAACTTGCAGAAGTTGACCTTCCACGCATGGGACGACAGACCGAGCATGAAGATGTTCGCGCCCGAGCAGAACACGCGGTCCTTCAGGCTCGTGATGACGACCGTGCGCACTTCCGGATGCTCGAAGCGGATGCGCTGTACAGCATCGTGCAATTCGATGTCGACGCCGAGATCGTATGAATTCAGCTTCAGCTTATAGCCGTCTCGGATGCCGCCCTCTTCCGCGATGTCGATGCCGAGCGTGGCGACCGGGCCGTTTAACGAGAGTTTCCAATGCTTGTACTGCGACGGTTCGGTACGGTAGTCGACTCGCGCGGCGGCATGGTCTGCCGGGGACATGGCTGCGGACATGGGGCGTCTCCTGAATCGATGCAGATTGTTTTAGCGAACAATAGTGCATCAACACAGCCATGTAAAGCACTTTACTTCATGTTTGCGGGTTATCCCTGGC
>BBSL01000362.1 GCA_001319865.1 Burkholderia sp. E7m39
ATCGGCGAGCGTGCGCTCGCTGGTATCGAAGGTCATGTCGGCGCGGCCGTACAGTTCGCTGCGGCCCGCGAGGATGCGCTTGAGATCCTCCATCGCCTCCTTGTTGCCGGACATGGGCCGCAAATCGCCCTGCGCGACCACGCGGCGCATATGCTCTTCGGGAGTGGCCTGGAGCCACACCGTAAAGCAATGCGCGAGCAGCGCGTTGAAGGTGGCGGGCTCGGACACCAGGCCGCCAGGCGAAGCGATCACGGCGCGTTCGTGCTCGCCGATCACGGCCTCCAGCGCGCGCTGCTCGTAGCGTCGATACGCGCTCGCGCCGTACAGCGAATGGATCTCGGCGGGCGGACAGCCCACCATCTGCTCGATGACACGCGTGATCTCGATGAACGGAACCTTGCGCTCCTGGGCGAGCATCCGGCCGAGCGTGGACTTGCCCGCGCCGCGCAGCCCGATCAGCGCGATGCGGTCCTTGCGATGCGGGTCGCGCGGCGCCTGCGCGAACATCTCCGACAGCGCGACGCGCGCCCGCTGCAACGCCGCCTGATCGCGGCCCTGCAAAAGTTCGCGGATCAGCAGCCATTCCGCTGACGACGTGGTTTCGTCGCCGATCACTTCCGCCAGCGGGCAGCTCAACGTCGCCGCGATCTGACGGAGCACCAGCACCGACGCGTTGCCGACGCCGGACTCCAGGTTCGCAAGATGCCGCTCCGACAGACCCGTTTCCGACGCGAGGGTCTTGCGCGTCATGCCGCGACGCGCCCGCAGCAGGCGCACGCGCTCGCCCATCGCGGTCAGGAACGGATCGCGTTCCTCGCGCTCGACTTTGGCCGCTTCGTCGGCACCACGCGGTGTAGACGGCGCGTCGGCGGCCGCGGCAGAGTAAGTTTGGTTCATGTCGCAAGACCTCATCGCTTAGATATATGTACTATAGTGCTTGACATGCTCAAGGTGAACGGTTAATTTTCGCCGCATATCAAGGTAATAACAACGCCGTCAGCCCTCGTCCGAATGGGATAGGTGAAATTGACGCTCTTGCACATGAACTAAGGTGCGTGTGCATCGGCGGCAACAAGGTGCGTGGCAGGAGCGGTGAATGAGGTCGAGTTGCCAAAAGCTGGAGGCAGGCGCTGAAGCGCTCGCACTCGCAGGCAGTTGGCGTGGCGTGGCGTCGCGATAGCCGCCGATGCGTCAGCTGCTACCGGCTAGCCATAGGAGACAACACATGTGCCCGCAAGACTTCCAGCGTCTGATCGCGCGCATGACTGCGCAACTGGCCGGCCGGCCGGTCGACGCGTCGCTGGGCGAATGGCTGAACACAACCTGGCCCGTCGGCAGCGATACGTACGACGAACTCGCCAGCGCCTGCCGCACGGGCGTCGTCGAAGGCTGGCTCTGCAACCGCGAACACGGCGGCATCCGCTACGGCCGCATCATCAAACCCACACCCGACACGCACGGCTTTTCCGTCGATGTCGTCGACATGCAGGACATTGCCGGTCCACACCATGTGCACCCGCATGGCGAAATCGACCTGATCGTGCCGCTCACGGACGGCGCGACCTTTGACGGCCACCCGGCCGGTTGGTGCGTGTATGAACCGGGAAGCGCACACCGGCCGACCGTCGCGCACGGTCAGGCACTGGTGCTGTATTTGCTGCCACAAGGTGCAATTGAATTCACCCGGGACGCGACCGCTACGTGACCCCCTGCATGCGTTTGCATGCGCCGCCACGCCCCGCCAGTCCGTTCACGCACGACGCCTCACCTCGCCGGAGGACACATGGAAGCCCAGTTGGATTCGCGCCGAAGCGAGCCCGCCCCGACAGTCGAAGCGCCACCCGCACAGTTCAACTTCGCGACGCACCTGTTCCGCCTGAACCACGCCCGGCCCGACAAGTCCGCCTATATCGACGACGCAGGCCACACGACGTACGCGCAGCTCGAGGACCGCGCACGCCGCTTCGCGTCGGCGCTGCGCTCGCTAGGCGTGCATCCCGAAGAGCGCATTCTGCTCGTGATGCTCGACACCGCCGAGTTGCCCGTCGCGTTTCTCGGCGCGCTGTATGCCGGTGTCGTGCCCGTGGTCGCGAACACGCTGCTGACATCGGCGGACTATCTGTACATGCTTACCCACAGCCACGCGCGCGCGGTGATCGCGTCGGGGGCACTGCTGCAAAATGTGGAAAAGCAATGGGCGATGCCGAGCGCGAAGGCTGCACGTTGATCGTGTCGCAGCCAGTGCAGCTCGATCCACCGCCGGCCTACGTGTTGAGTCAGTTGATCGACGGCGCCGAGCCCTCGATGAAACCAAATACATGTAGCGGCGATGACATTGCATTCTGGCTCTACTCGTCGGGTTCGACAGGCAAGCCGAAAGGCACCGTGCACACGCACGCAAACCTGTATTGGACTGCAGAACTGTATGCGAAGCCGATACTCGGCATCGGCGAGCATGACATCGTGTTCTCGGCGGCCAAGCTGTTTTTTGCCTATGGGCTCGGTAATGCGTTGACGTTTCCGCTCTCGGTTGGCGCGACGGCCGTGCTGATGGCCGAACGTCCCACGCCCGACGCGATCTTCCGGAGGCTCGTCGAACATCGGCCGACCATCTTCTACGGCGTGCCGACGCTGTACGCAAACATGCTCATATCGCCCAACCTGCCGCCGCGCGAGCAGGTCGCCATGCGCGTGTGCGCGTCGGCGGGCGAAGCGCTGCCGCGCGAAATCGGCGAGCGGTTCACGGCGCATTTCGGTTGCGACATTCTCGACGGCATCGGTTCGACCGAGATGTTGCATATCTTCCTGTCGAATCGCTCGGGTGAAGTGCAATACGGCACCACAGGGCGCCCAGTTCCGGGATATGAAGTGGAGTTACGTGACGAAGCGGGTCATCCCGTTCCGGACGGTGAGGTCGGCGATCTTTTCATCAAGGGTCCAAGCGCTGCGCTGATGTACTGGAGCAACCGCGAAAAGTCGCGCGCGACGTTTCTGGGCGAATGGATTCGCAGCGGCGACAAGTATTGCCGGCTGCCCAACGGCTGCTATCAGTACGCCGGCCGCAGCGACGACATGCTGAAGGTGAGCGGCCAGTATGTGTCGCCTGTCGAGGTGGAGATGGTCCTCGTGCAACATACTTCCGTGCTCGAAGCGGCCGTCGTTGGCGTCGACCACGGGGGGCTCGTGAAAACGCGTGCTTTTGTCGTGCTGAAGCAAAGTGCCGATGCATGCGAAGCGCTTGCGGATGAACTGAAGTCGTTCGCCAAGGGCAAGCTCGCGCCACACAAGTACCCGCGCGATATCGTGTTCGTCGACGATCTGCCGAAGACGGCAACAGGTAAGATTCAACGCTTCAAACTGCGAGAACAGCTCACGGGCTGATGAACAGAATGTCCGAACCCCTCACCACACTGCGCGACGATGCCGGGAGCGCGTCGATCGAATTGCACGCGACTGCGGAACGCGGCCCGCTCGATATCGAGTACCGCTGGCTGCACGCGCATCAACAAGATGCGCCGCTGGCCGTGTTTTTGCACGAAGGTCTGGGCTCCGTCGCGATGTGGAAAGACTGGCCGCAGACGCTATGCGACAAGCTCGGCATGCGCGGCCTCGTGTACTCGCGGCCAGGCTACGGCCGTTCGACACCTCGCCCGCATGATGTCAAGCTGCCTGTCGACTTCATGTCGGTGCAGGCAAGCGACGTATTGCCCGCACTGCTCGATGCACTCGAGGTGAGCCCAGCGGAAAGAAAACGCATGTGGGTGATCGGTCACAGCGACGGCGCATCGATCACGTTGCTCTATGCTGCAGCCTTCCCCGATTCACTGGCAGGTGCTGTCGCCATTGCGCCGCATGTGTTCGTCGAGGACATTTCCGTCGACAGCATCGCGGAAGCAAAGATTGCCTACGAACAAGGCGACTTACGCAGCAAGCTTGCGCGTCATCACGCCGACGTCGATTCGGCATTCTATGGCTGGAACGACGTGTGGTTGAGTGCAGCATTCCGGTCGTGGAGCATCGTCGATGAACTGACGCGTATTCGCTGTCCGCTGCTCGCCGTGCAAGGCTATGATGATCACTACGGGACGATGGCGCAGATCGATACGATCGCGCGACAGGCACCGCAGGCCCAGCTCAGCCAGCTCGACAACTGCGGGCATTCGCCTCATCGCGATGCGCCACAGGCGCTCGACGCCGCGATCGTCGAATTCATCGCGAAGTACACCAACGACGCCCGCGGGTAATCCCGGCGACAACGCCGGGCATGAAGTCTGTGCATGCAGCCGGCTGCACGAGCGGCCGACTCGCTGCATAAAAGTTCTCCACACATTCCGTGCGCATCCCTGTTGACAACCTGCTGATAACGCAGCCAGGTCATTGAGCCGTCACGAGAAATGCGCGCTGCATCATCTGCAGTGCATCGGTACCAGTGCATCTGCGCGCTCGCCGTGGCGCACCGCCTTCCTCGCCTTCTCCTTCATAAATCCTACACATGCGCTGGCTATCCTTTCGCGTCTCTCATGCATGACGCCGGAAGATGACAATGCACACCCTGCACGGAATTGCATGTACCCCGCGACGCAATCGTTTGCGTTCAATGCTCGCCGTCATCACGGCATCCCTGGTCGCTACGGCGTGCGGTGACGACGCGTCCAGCCAGGCATCACAAGAACAGCAGCAAGGCGGACCGCAACAGGAGCCGCACCCGATCCTGGCGACGACGTTCAATGCAGTCCCAACGCAGTCCGCTTCATCCACCGGCACTTCGCTTCAACTTCGGCAGTCCGCTTCATCCAACAGCACTACGCTTCATGAACCGCAGTCGTCGTCCGCGCAGGCACAGCCGCCGGTATTCCCCGGCGGTGCAAGCGAAGCCGATTCCGTTGTTCTCGCAGCACCCGTGATTCACACCGTCGATTGAGTTCTAAAAAAGCAGGCTCCGCGCCCCCACCGGAAGCCTTCCCTTACCGTTTCTTTCCGCACGATCGAATCCAACATGACTTCAAAGAACCGCCGTGATTTTTTGCGCGCAGCCGTCCAGACAGCTGGCTCCGCCACCGCGTTGACGATGCTTCCTCTCGGCATCCGCAATGCGCTTGCGATTCCCGCGAACAAACAGACAGGCAGCATCCGCGACATCGAGCATATCGTCGTGCTGATGCAGGAAAACCGCTCGTTCGACCACTACTTCGGCACGCTGCGCGGCGTGCGCGGATTCGGCGATACGCGTGCAATCAACCTGCCGAACGGCAAACCGGTGTGGCATCAGCCAGGGCGCGGCGGTATCGGTGAAGTGCTGCCGTTTCATCCGACGGCGCCGAACCTCGGCCTGCAATTTCTGCAGGATCTGCCGCACGACTGGCCGACGACGCATGGCGCCTGGAACGGCGGACGCAACGACCAGTGGGTGCAGAACAAGGGCACGACGACGATGGCGTATCTGACGCGCGACGACATCCCCTTCCACTACCAGCTCGCCGACGCGTTCACGATCTGCGACGCGTACCACTGCTCGCTGATGGGCGCGACCGATCCGAACCGCTACTACATGTGGACCGGCTGGGTCGGCAACGACGGCTCGGGCGGTGGACCCGTCGTCGACAACTCGGAGGTCGGTTATGGCTGGTCGACGTATCCGGAAGTGCTGGAAAACGCGGGCATTTCGTGGAAGATCTATCAGGACGTCGGCACCGGTCTCGACGCAAAAGGTTCGTGGGGCTGGACGGACAATCCGTACATCGGCAACTACGGCGACAACTCGCTGCTGTACTTCAACCAGTATCGCAACGCGCAGCCTGGCAATCCGCTGTATGACAAGGCGCGCACGGGCACGAACGTGTCGGCGGGCGACACCTACTTCGACATCTTGCGCAAAGACGTGCAGAACAACCAGTTGCCGCAGGTGTCGTGGATCGTCGCGCCGGAGGCGTACTCCGAACATCCGAACTGGCCTGCGAACTACGGCGCATGGTACGTCGATCAGGTCCTGCAGATTCTGACGTCGAACCCCGATGTGTGGAGCAAGACCGCGCTACTCATCAACTACGACGAGAACGACGGCTTCTTTGATCACGTGTCGCCGCCGTTTGCGCCGTCGTCGAATGCGAACGGCCTGTCGACCGTCGACACGACCAACGAAATCTATCCCGGCGGCAACAACGGCGCCTACGCGGCCGGTCCGTACGGCCTCGGGCCGCGCGTGCCGATGCTCGTCGTGTCGCCGTGGTCGAGGGG
>BBSL01000363.1 GCA_001319865.1 Burkholderia sp. E7m39
AAGTGTTCGATCACACGTCCGTGATCCGTTTCATCGAAGCGCGTTTCGGTCATGGTCACAAGCTGGCCGAGTCGAATATCACGCCGTGGCGCCGCGCCGTTTGCGGCGATCTGACGTCGGCGTTCAATTTCGCCAATCCGAACGATGCGTTCCCACCGCTGCCGTCGACGTCGACGTACAAACCGCAGGATCAGAATCGTCACCCGAACTACACGCCGCAGCCCCCGCTCGTCGGTTCGATGCCGAAACAGGAGTCGGGCGTGCGTCCCGCTCGCGCGCTGCCCTACGAATTATTCGTGCGCGCCGACGGTAACAGCGACGGCAAGTTCTCGATGCGCTTCGTCAACACGGGCAAGGTCGGCGCGAACTTCCTCGTGTTCGCGGCGCTGATCGCCGATGCGCCGCGCACGTACACGGTCGAGGCGGGCAAACGGCTCGTCGATCAGCTGCCCGTGAACGCCGACGGCTCGTATGATTTCACGGTGCATGGCCCGAACGGATTCCTGCGCCGGTTTGCCGGGAAGCAGCCCGCGCAGCATCTCTGGAGCGGACACGACCAGGCAAAGCCGGAAGTCGCCGAGGGCTACGATGTGGCGAACGGCAATCTGCAACTGCGCCTGAAGAACGACGGCAACGCGCGCTGCCAGTTCACGATCGTCAATGCTTATGACGCCGGCAAGGCCATCACGCATACGGTTCGCGGCGGCGACAGCGATACCGTTTATATCGATCTGCGTCATGTGTACGGCTGGTATGACCTGACGATCACGGTCGATAGCGATGCGTCGTTTGCGCGCCGTATCGCGGGTCACGTCGAGACGGGCAAGCCGAGCATGAGTGATCCTGCGCTGGGCGGGTGATGCCGATATCGCGCTGATCGCAGTCCACAGTCCGCAAAAGAAAGCCCGTGCCGCTCTCATGAGGGCACGGGCTTTTGCTAACGCAATGACTACCGCGCGTTTAGGCACCCATTATCCGCGCTTGGGAATCTCCAACCCTCTCGCAACGGCGGAACGCGCGACGAATGCATCGAGCGCACGCGTCACATGCGGAAAATCGCCGATACCGACGAGGTCCCCCGCCTCATAAAAACCGACCAGATTGCGCACCCACGGAAACGTCGCGATGTCGGCGATCGTGTACTCGTCGCCCATGATCCACTTCCGTGTGGAAAGCCGCTCGTTCAGTACATTGAGCAGCCGTTTCGACTCATTGATGTAGCGGTCGCGCGGACGCTTGTCTTCGTACTCCTTGCCGGCGAACTTATGGAAGAAGCCGACCTGTCCGAACATCGGTCCGATGCCAGCCATCTGGAACATCACCCATTGAATCGTCTCGTAGCGTGCCGATGCCCGCTTCGGCATCAGTTTGCCTGTCTTGTCGGCAAGATAGATCAGGATCGCGCCTGACTCGAACAGTGGCAGCGGTTCGCCGTCTGGTCCGTTTGGATCGATGATCGCGGGAATCTTGTTGTTCGGATTCAGCGACATGAATTCCGCCGACATCTGGTCGTTCGTGTCGAAGCGAACCAGATGCGGCTCGTACGCCAGCCCCGTCTCTTCGAGCATGATCGAAACCTTGACGCCGTTGGGCGTCGGCAACGAGTACAACTGGATGCGCTCGGGATGTGCCGCGGGCCACTTCTTCGCGATCGGGAATACGGTCGGGTCCGGCATGAAAGATCCTCGTCAACGTGGGTTGGGCCGCGAGCGGCCAGGTGCACGGACCAATATAAACGGGTTACTCGCGCTTTGCTTGCGGATGCACCGAAGTGCGCTGTCAATGCGTGTGGCGATGATGAACGTCTGGAAAGTGAGCATGCGTATGCGTAATGCGCGCGTGATGATGCGAATGCGCATGCGGCTCCGTGCCATCCCAGTCGAAATCGTGTGCATGCAGGTGATGTTCGTCGTGTCGATGGCGATGCGTGTGATCGAGCGCTTCGTGCGTGTGTTCATGCACGTGCCGCTCGCGCAGATGCAGCCAGACGCCGAGCGCCATCAACGCTGCAGCGAACCAGAACGACAAGGGTGGCTGCTCGGGCCACAGCGCCAGTGAAATCGCGACGCCGAACAAAGGCGCCACCGAAAAGTAGGCCCCCGTACGCGCCGTGCCCAGGTGACGCAATGCAACGACGAACAATACGAGGCTCACGCCATAACCGGCCAGCCCCGCCACCATCGATGCCGCGGCCAATCCGGCTGCCGGCGCCCGCGCGCCCAGCCATAGCGCGATGCCCGTGTTCACGACACCTGCCACCAGCCCTTTGACGCAGGCAATGGTCATTGCGTCGTTGATCGAGACCTTGCGCGTCAGGTTGTTGTCGATCGCCCAGCACAGACAGGCGAGCGCGACCAAAGCCGCGCCCTTGCCCATACCGCCTTCTCCCGGTTGCCAGGACAGCAACACGCCGCCCGCGACGATCGCCAGCATGCCGAGAAAGACCTGCACATCGACGTTCTCGCGAAAAACGACCCACGCGATCAGCGCAGTAAAAACGCCTTCGAGATTGAGCAACAAAGACGCCGTCGCCGCTGGCGTAGCATCGAGCCCGAACATCAGCAATGCCGGCCCCGCAACACCGCCCGCGGCAATCGCCCCGATCAGCCACGGCATTTCAGCAAGGGGAATGGCATGTCCGCTCTGTTCGCCTGCCCCCGGCTTTCGCCGAACATGACGGATCAACATGCCCACGGCAAGCCCGCATCCGCTACCGAGATAAAACAGGCCCGCCACCATGAACGGCGATAACGCGCCAAGCAACGCCTTGGCGAAAGGGGTCGTGGCGCCGAACAGAACAGCGGCCAGAATCGCGGTGAATGCGGCGCTATGGCGTGCTTTCATGATGGACGCCAAGTTGCGATGGCATGTATCGAAGCCACATGGGCGTTACCCCGCACTAACGCGCGCGCCGGCCACCGTCCCGGCGGACTCGTTCGCGGTGCGCATCAGCACAGGCTCCAGCGCCCGCCCCGTGTGGCTTGCCGGGACACGGACCAATCCCTCGGGGTCCGTGGACGCGACAATCGTCCCGCCGCCGACGCCGCCTTCCGGCCCGAGATCGATGATCCAATCCGCTTCCGCGATCACATCCAGATCGTGCTCGATCACCACGACGCTATGGCCGGCATCCGCCAGCCGGTGCAGCACGCGGATCAACTTCGCGACATCGGCCATGTGAAGTCCGACGGTCGGTTCGTCGAGCACATACAGCGTGTGCGGCGCCTTCTGTCCACGACGCGTGATGTCGTCGCGCACCTTGCTCAGTTCGGTGACGAGCTTGATGCGCTGCGCCTCGCCGCCTGACAGCGTAGGCGACGGCTGTCCGAGCGTCAGATAACCAAGGCCAACGTCCTTCATCAACTGCAAAGGATGCGCGATGTTCGACATCGAGGCGAAGAAGTCGACGGCTTCGTCGATTTCCATTGTCAGCACGTCGCCGATGTTCTTGCCGCGCCATGTCACCGCCAGCGTTTCCGGATTGAAGCGCTGACCGTGACACACGTCGCACGGCACCTTCACGTCGGGCAGGAAACTCATGCCGATCGTACGAACGCCTTGCCCTTCGCAGGCGGGACAACGGCCATCGCCCGTGTTGAACGAAAACCGCGATGCCGTGTAGCCACGAGCCCGCGCCTCGAGCGTATCCGCGAAGAGCCGCCGGATGGTGTCCCACACGCCGATATACGTGGCGGGGCAGGAACGCGGCGTCTTGCCGATCGGCGTCTGGTCAACTTCGAGCACGCGGTCGATCGATTCAAAACCGCTGATCGATTCGCAGCCTTGCCAAACATGCGTCACGCTCAGCGAGGGCCGCGGCGCGCTGCGCGCAAGCACGCTCGAGCGACGGTTCGCAGCCGGCGCGTCTTCCGCCTGCGCGGCCTTGCGCGCGCGACGCACGGCGGGCGACGACAGCACGGATCGCCCGACGGCATCCAGCAGATTCGCCATCAACACGTCGCGAGCGAGTGTCGATTTACCCGATCCGCTCACGCCCGTTACGGCGACGAGACGGCCGAGCGGAATACCGACGGTCACATCGCGCAGGTTGTGCAGCGTCGCGCGATTCACCGTCAGCCAGTTCTCAGGCACGGCTGCGGCCCGCTTCGTTTGCAACGAAACGGGGCGCCGCGCCTGCAACGGATGCAGGATTGGCTGAGCGAGAAACTGGCCCGTGAGCGAATCGGATTGCGCGGACAGATCGCCGACGCGCCCTTGAGCGACCAGCGTGCCGCCGCGCTTGCCCGCGCCCGGGCCGATATCGATGATATGGTCCGCGCGACGAATCGTATCTTCATCGTGCTCGACGACGACCAGCGTGTTTCCCTTGTCCCCCAACTTGCGCAGCGCGTCTAACAAGATCTGGTTGTCCCGCGGGTGCAGGCCGATGGTCGGCTCGTCGAGCACATAACAGACGCCCTGCAGATTGCTGCCGAGCTGCGCCGCGAGACGGATACGCTGCGCCTCGCCACCCGACAGACTCGGGGCCGCGCGATCGAGGCTCAGATAACCGAGACCGACTTCTTCGAGGAACTGCAACCGGCTGCCGATTTCGCTGATCACATCGCGAGCGATCTCCGCTTCGCGACCCTTCAGCGCGAGCCCGTCGATCCAGCGCCGTGTGTCCGACACCGTCCACTGTGCGACGTCGACGATAGGCGTGGCTTCGAATGTCACGGCACGCGCGGACGGATTCAGGCGCGTGCCGTGGCAGTCCGGACACGGCGCGTCGCCGACGCCTTCCGGCTCCTGCTCGTCGGACGGCAGTGTCTGCTCGCGGCCGCGATTGTCGTCCACGAGAACGGTGTCGTCATAGGCCGCGCGCTGCTCGCGCGTCAGCGCGAGGCCCGTGCCGACGCAGCTCGTGCACCATCCGTGCTTGCTGTTGTAGGAGAACATGCGCGGATCGAGTTCCGGATAGCTGGTGCCGCACACCGGGCACGCGCGCTTGACCGACAGCACCTTCACCTCGCCGACACGTGACGTAGGCGAATTGCTCGTCATCGCACGTTCGAGGCCGTCGAGCGGCGCGAGTAGATGCATCACGCCCTTGCCGGCCTCGAGCGTCTCGTCAAGCAGCTTGCGCAATTCCGCCTCTTTCTCCGCAGACACGACGATGTCGCCGACGGGCAGCTCGATCGTGTGCTCGCGGAAACGGTCGAGCTTCGGCCACGGATCGACGGGCACGAATTCGCCGTCGACACGCAAGTGCGTATTGCCACGCGCCTTCGCCCATTTCGCCAGGTCGGTATAGACGCCTTTGCGGTTCACGACCAACGGCGCCAGCAGCCCCACATGTTCGCCTTTGTGGTCGCGCATCAGCTGCGCGACGATCGACTCGACGCTTTGCGACGTCACGGGCGCGCCGTCGTGGACGCAATGCTGGATACCGAGCTTCACGTACAACAGACGCAGAAAGTGCCACACCTCCGACGTCGTCGCGACGGTACTCTTGCGTCCGCCACGCGACAGACGCTGTTCGATTGCGACGGTCGGCGGAATGCCGTACACGGCATCGACCTCCGGGCGCCCCGCTGGCTGCACGATGGAGCGCGCGTAGGCATTCAGCGATTCCAGATAGCGGCGCTGCCCTTCGTGGAACAGGATGTCGAACGCAAGCGTTGATTTGCCCGAGCCGGAAACGCCCGTAATCACGTTGAACTTGCCGTGCGGAATGTCGACGTCGAGTGCTTTCAGGTTGTGCTCGCGCGCATTCACGATACGCACGACATCTTCCCCCTCCACCGCGCGCCGCGCGCGCGCCGCATTCAGCGCCGTCTGCAGAGGCATGCCGTGCGCGGCGGCTTCGGCTTTTTCGGCGGCCTCTGTCGGCTCGATCGCGAGGCCCATTGCGCCGTCATAGTGGACCAGCGCTTCGCCCGTGTGCGAACCGGGACATTGCTTGACATCTTCCGGCGTGCCCGCGCACACGACGAGACCGCCACCATCCCCGCCCTCTGGACCGAGATCGATCAGCCAGTCGGCCGCGCGAATCACGTCGAGATTGTGCTCGATGACGATCAAGGAATGACCGCCCGCCAGCAGCTTGCCGAACGCCTGCATCAGCTTGGCGATGTCGTCGAAGTGCAGACCCGTGGTGGGTTCATCGAACATGAACAGCCGCGGCGGCGCCTGCTTTGCGCCGCCGCGCGCCGTGCGCGCCTGAGCGGTTTCCGCGAGGAAACCCGCCAGCTTCAGACGCTGCGCCTCGCCACCCGACAGCGTCGGTACCGGCTGGCCGAGCTTTACGTATTCGAGACCGACATCGACGATCGGCTGCAGGACGCGCAATACTTCGCCGTCGCCAGCGAACGTATTCACCGCCTCGTGCACAGTCAGTTCCAGCACATCCGCGATGCTCAGCGCACGGCCTTCGCGTTCGATTTTCACTTCGAGCACTTCCGGACGGTAGCGGCTGCCGTCGCAGTCAGGGCAGCGCAGATAGACGTCGCTCAGAAACTGCATTTCGATGTGTTCGAAGCCCGAGCCGCCGCATGTCGGACAGCGGCCGTCGCCGGAATTGAAGCTGAACACGCCGGCGCCGTAGCCACGTTGCAGCGCCAGCGGCGCCTTGGCGAACAGCTTGCGAATCTCGTCGAACGCGCCGACATAACTCGCGGGATTCGAGCGCGTGGTCTTGCCGATCGGCGACTGGTCGACGAATATGGCGTCGCTGATCTGCTCGACGCCCGTCAGGCTGCGGTGAGCGCCAGGCGATTCCGTTGCCTTGCCGAGTTGCCTCGACAGCGCCGGATATAGCACGTCCTGGATCAACGTCGATTTGCCGGAGCCCGACACACCCGTCACGCACACGAGACGCTGCAGTGGAATATCGACCGTCACGTCGCGCAAATTGTGCTGACGCGCACCCTCGAGCACGATGCGCGGCGTGCTTTCATCGACAGCGCGCCGCGCCCAGTGCGCCGCATCCGCGACATGTTTGCGGCCACCCAGGTACTCGCCCGTCAATGTGCCAGCAGAGCGGATGGCATCGGGCGTGCCGTCGTAAATGATCGTGCCGCCGCGTTCGCCCGGCCCCGGCCCCATGTCGATCAGACGGTCGGCCGCCAACATGACGGACGGATCATGCTCGACCACGACGAGCGTGTTGCCGGCGTCCCGCAGCCGCTGCATCGCCTCCACGATCCGGTTCAGGTCGCGTGGATGCAGTCCGATGCTCGGCTCGTCGAGCACGAATAGCGTTTTCGTGAGTGAAGTGCCGAGCGCGGTGGTCAGGTTGATCCGCTGCACCTCGCCGCCCGACAGCGTGCGGCTTTGACGATCGAGCGTCAGATAGCCCAGACCGACGTCGCACAGATATTTGAGGCGCGTACGCACTTCGGCCAGCAGCAGCTTCAGCGCGTCGTCCAACAGCGCGCTTGGCAGCGTGATGTCGTCGAAGAAGCGCCGGATGCGGTCGATGGGCAACAGCATCAGGTCGTGTACTGTCAGGCCCGCCAACGCTTCCAGTTGCTCCCGGTTCCAGTCGACGCCGCGCGGCATGAATCGCTGTGCCGGGGCGAGCACGGAATCGGCATTTTGTTTCGATCCAAGACGCCACAGCAGCGACTCCGTCTTGAGGCGCGCGCCGCCGCAGGTCTCGCAGGGCGTGTAGCTGCGGTATTTCGACAGCAGCACGCGAATGTGCATCTTGTACGCCTTCGATTCGAGATAGCCGAAAAAGCGCTTCACGCCATACCACTGCTTCTGCCACTCGCCATCCCAATCGGGGGAACCGTTGATAACCCAGTCGCGTTCCGCGTCGGTGAGTTCCGACCAGCGCGTGTCGCGGCGAATGTTCGCCTTCGCCGCGTAGCGCATCAGATCGTCCTGACATTCTTTCCACGCTGGCGTTTGCATCGGCTTGATCGCGCCGCCGCGCAGCGTCTTGCGTTCGTCTGGAATCACAAGCCCAAGATCGACGCCGATCACCCGCCCGAAGCCACGGCACGTGTCACAGGCGCCATAGGCCGAGTTGAACGAGAACAAGGCGGGCTGAGGATCGGCGTAACGCAGATCGCTGTCGGGGTTGTGCAGCCCCGTCGAGAAACGCCAGATTTGCGGTTCCGAAGGCTCACTCTGGCCTTCCGCAACCTGCGCCAGCACGTACACGTTCACACGGCCGCCGCCGCGCTTAAGCGACGCTTCGATCGCTTCGACCACGCGCGCTTTTTCGACCTGATGCAGCCGGAAGCGATCGGCCACGACATCGAGGACCTTGCGCATGCCCGTTGGCGAGGCGACTTCGCGCTGCGCCTGTACACGCGTGTAGCCGCTCGCAGACAGCCATTGTTCGACTTCGGCTTCGCTGGTCGTCTCCGGCAACTCCACGGGAAACGTCACGACCACGCGCGGATCATCCGCCGCCGTTCGGCTTTGCAGTTGCGCGTAGATCGTTTCCGGCGTGTCGTGCCGGACTGCTTGAGCTGTCTTGCGGTCGAACAGTTCGGCCGCGCGCGCATACAGCAACTTCAGGTGATCGTTGAGCTCCGTCATCGTGCCGACTGTGGAGCGGGAACTGCGCACGGGATTGGTCTGGTCGATGGCGATGGCGGGTGGCACGCCGTCCACGCGATCGACTTGCGGCCGGTCCATCCGGTCCAGAAACTGGCGCGCGTACGCACTGAAGGTTTCGACGTAGCGCCGCTGCCCTTCCGCATACAGGGTGTCGAACACAAGGCTCGACTTGCCTGAGCCCGACGGCCCCGTCACGACGGTCATTTCGCCCGTGCGAAGGTCGAGGTCGACGTTCTTCAGGTTGTGCTGGCGTGCGCCACGAATTCGGATCGTTCCGTTAGATGACAATTTGCCTGTCCGTCTGAATGTATTGGCCGGCGAGGAGGCCGGCGGGACGCGGCCACATATGCTCGTGCGGCGAGGTAAGCGCAGGGCGTAGCGGCAGCCTGCTGAACGACCGCCACGCCGGATAGGTGAATACTATACTGTATGTTTATACAGTTTTGCACGCCGATTGCACGACGATAGCGCGGCAGATGGCGTAAGCCAAATCATCACTCTGTGACGCCCAAGGCGCGCCGGGAATTGTGGAGAAAGAAAAACCCGGCGGAGCACCGGGTCCGAATGGCCATCCGCCACCAGCCTTCGGACGAAGGCTGGTCGGCCGATTGACACACGGCCATCTGACGCCTTTCGGCGGTCGAATGCGCATCGACGATGGTCTTGGTCTGGTTCGCCCCCGGCGGACCATGAAGCACCGGACGACTCCTCGCAGCACTTCCTGCATCGTCCCACGCTCGATCAATGTAGAAGCGCAGGCTTAACGGGAACTTAAGGCTCGATGCGCTGGCGCGAATGAAATGCGGGCACTCGCACAGAGCGCATCGGATGCGCCACCTGAAGACTGGAAGTTGCAGTTGCGCTGCCTATCATTCTGAAAAACGCCTAGGTGGCGGCACTGAACTGCGGATACGTAGGACGAGTCCTCGTTCGGTGCGGGCTCCCGGGCGCCGCATCCTGCAGCGCCCGTCGCGGTGACGGCTTGCCACTGGCCGGCATCGCCAGGAGTGAAGTGGAGGTCCGCAATGAAGTTCATAGTTCAGTGGAACGGGCTGCCGACAGCGCAGCAGTCGGCGATCGAACGCTTCATGAAAACGGGCGGCGCCCTGCCTCCCGACGGCGTCACAATGCTAGGCCGATGGCATGTGATCGGCGAATTGAGCGGATGCGCGATCGTAGAGTCCAACAATACCGCCGCGATGTCCGCGTGGGTCCTGGAATGGGGAGACGTTTTCACGTTCCGGATCTTGCCTGTCATCACCGACCAGGAACTGGGGGCGGCACTCACTGTGTTTCAGGCCGGGAAGTAAGGTGGTGAGAAGCTGCACGTGGGTCCGAAGCCGGCGTAGGCTGAATTGATGAGGATGCCGAGGTAGTTTGGCAATCATTCTCGCCGCCCCAGGCAGACGCCGTTGCCATCAGAACAAATTGCCATCGGCACTGCAACGGCTTCTCTTCCCAACGCCTGCTTGGCGAACAAAATAAAAAAGGACTTACGGCACGACACCGTAAGTCCTTTTGTCCATCTGGTCGGGGCGAGAGGATTTGAACCTCCGACCACCTGCACCCCATGCAGGTACGCTACCAGGCTGCGCTACGCCCCGAAAGCATGAAAGTATAACAGACACTTCACGCGAATAGAACTGCAACAATCAATCTTGAGCAAACAAATCGTTCAATGCCCAAGCAGGTCGATCACCTGCAACAACTCCTTGCGCAATTGATCGACGTCGACGCTGGCCGTGGTCGGCGCCGCCGCTGCGCCTTGTGCCTCTTCAACCTCGCCCTCCGCGCCCTGCCCGCCACCGTGCGAATCGAGCCGGTTGCGCGCACCGTTGATCGTGAAACCTTGCTCGTACAGCAACTCGCGAATCCGCCGGATCAGCAGCACTTCGTGGTGCTGGTAGTACCGCCGATTGCCTCGGCGCTTCACCGGCCGCAACTGCGTGAACTCCTGCTCCCAGTACCGCAGCACATGCGGTTTCACGCCGCATAGTTCACTGACTTCACCGATCGTGAAGTAGCGCTTCGCGGGAATCGGAGGCAAGACGACTTTTTCGATCGTCGCTGTCATCGTCAGTTAGCGGTTGGATAACCGTCGTTGTGGTTGCGCGGGCGCGCGGTTCGATCAGCGCACGAAGCTTTCTTCAGCGCCGTTTTCGACCAACGCCTTCAGCTTTTGACTCGCGTGGAACGTCACGACACGGCGTGCAGCGATGGGAATCGCTTCACCCGTTTTCGGATTTCTGCCTGGACGCTGCGGCTTGTCGCGCAACTGGAAGTTGCCGAAGCCGGACAGCTTCACGCTGTCGCCGCTTTCCAGCGCATCTCGAATCACTTCGAAAAACGCTTCGACCATGTCCTTCGCTTCCCGCTTGTTGAGCCCGACATTGTCGAACAGCAGCTCGGCAAGCTCAGCCTTGGTGAGCGTCGGTGCTTCACCCGACGCGCTGGAGGTTGAAGTAGGAATATCGCGGATCATGGCGCTACGTTGCGCCGAAAGAAGGGCTTCGAAATCACTCGAGTTCATTTCATTCATATCTGTCAAATGGCGCATCAACCGGAACGGAACAGGCGGAAAAACCGTGATGGGTTATCCGCGCAACCGGGCGCCATACACTCGAGCAAGACGATCCACCAAAGTCTGAATGGCCAAATCGACCGTTTCATCCTGAAGGGTCCCACCAGTATCTTGCAAGGTTACACGGAACGCAAGGCTTTTCTCGTGCGCAGCCAGTCCGCCGGAAGTATTTGATTTTGCACGAAATTCATCGAATAGCGCAACCCTTTGAATGGTCTTGCAGGCATCGTCTGAAAGCGCCTTTTGCATCTCGTCGAAGAGCGCCTGAACCTCGATTTTCTGATCCACGACGATCGCAATATCGCGTCGCACCGGCGGAAATTTAGACACTTCCGTCGGAACCGGCAGCGAGCGTTGCATCAGCGCTTCGGCTTCGACTTCGAAGAGAATCGGCGCATGCGGCAAGTCGTACTTCTGCATCCAGCGCGGATGCAGTTCACCGATCCAGCCGATCGCGCGCCCATTGAGTTCGACGCGCGCGCTGCGTCCGGGATGCAGCGCCGGATGTTCGGCTTTCACGAAACGCGCGACGGCAGGTGCGAGCAGCGCTTCGAGATCGCCCTTCACGTCGAAGAAATCGACGGCACGTGTTGGCGCGCCCCACTGCTCTTCGATCACGGGACCATACGCGAGCGCACCGATCATCTTCGGCTGCGCGAAGCCTTCGACGGCCAGTTCGCCCGCCTTGACCGACGCATCCTGCAGGAACACGCGGCCCGCCTCGAACACGCGGATGCGGTCCGCGCGACGGTTCAGGTTATGGCGCAACACATTGATCAGGCTGCCGAACAGCGTCGTGCGCATCACCGACAGCTGGCTCGCGATCGGATTGAGCAGCTTCACCGGCTTGTCGTTGCCGGCGAAATCCTGCTCCCATTCGGCGTCGACGAAGCTGAAGTTCACCGTTTCAGCGTAATCACGGGCCGCGAGCGCATGACGCAGCATGTGGATCGAGCGCTGCGTCTCGTTCGTGCGGCGCATTTCACTGCGCGCGACGGGGGGACGCGCCGGGATTTTCTCGAAGCCATAAATACGCGCAACTTCTTCGATCAGGTCTTCTTCGATCTCGATATCGAAACGATACGGCGGCGGCGTCACGAGGAAGTCTTCGCCTTCGCGCTCGAACGGCAGGCCAAGGCGCGTGAAAATCTGCGCGATTTCGTCGGCGCCGATCGCGATGCCAATGATGCGGTTGGCACGCGCGACGCGCATCGTCACCGGCTGGCGCTTCGGCACATTGACGATCTGATCGTCGACGGGCCCCGCTTCGCCCCCGCAGATGTCGAGGATCAGCTGCGTGATGCGCTCGATATGCTCGACGGTCGTCGAGTAATCGACGCCGCGCTCGAAGCGGTGCCCCGCGTCCGTCGAGAAGTTATAGCGACGCGAGCGGCCGCGAATGCTATCGGGCCACCAGAAAGCGGCTTCGAGATAGATGTTGGTGGTATCGAGCGTGACGGCCGTGCTGTCGCCGCCCATGATGCCCGCAAGACTTTCGATGTGGCGATCGTCGGCGATCACACCGACCGTCTCGTCTACTTCGACGGTATTGCCGTTAAGCAGCTTGAGGGACTCGCCGCGCCTGCCCCAACGCACTTCCATGCCGCCGTGGATCTTGTCCAGATCGAATACGTGCGACGGACGGCCGAGTTCGAGCATCACGTAGTTCGAGATGTCGACCAGCGCCGAAATGCTTCGTTGACCAGAACGTTCGAGCCGCTCGACCATCCAGGCCGGCGACTTCGCGCGCGCATTCACACCGCGGATCACCCGACCGGAAAAACGGCCGCACAGGTCAGGCGCCGAAATCTTCACGGGCAGCTTTTCGTCCAGCTTGACTTCGACGGGCTTGATGTCGAGCGGGTGCAGCGGCGCACCCGTGATCGCGGCCGTCTCGCGCGCGACACCGAACACCGACAGGCAATCGGCCTTGTTCGGTGTCAGCTTGATTTCGAAGATGGTGTCGTCGAGATTCAGCGTTTCGCGGATATCCTGGCCGATCGGCGTATCTTCCGGCAGGATCAACAGGCCGCTATGATCTTCGGACAGCTTCAGTTCACGCGCCGAACACAGCATGCCTTCGCTCTGCACGCCGCGCAGCTTGGACAGCTTGATCGCGAACGGCGCGCCGCCTTCTTCGGCGGGCGGCAGTTGCGCGCCCACCAGCGCGACGGGCACCTTGATGCCGGGCGACACGTTCGGCGCGCCGCACACGATGTTCAGCGTCGCGCCCGTGCCGGCATCGACCTGACAGACGTTGAGCTTGTCAGCGTCCGGGTGCTTGACCACTTCAAGCACGCGGCCCACGACGATCTTCGAAGTCGGCGGTGCGGCGGGGCGCAGGTCTTCCACCTCGAGACCGGCCATCGTCAGCGCGTGCGCCAGTTCGGCCGTCGTCAGTTGCGGGTCGACAAAGGTTCTGAGCCAGGATTCCGGGAATTGCATGGTTCTGTACTTTCTAAACAGGTTGTGTCCGCTTCCGGCCGTGATCGCTATTGCTGGCCGGAGGCGCTGTTTGCGGTGCGGCGCTCATGTTGCCGAACGCCGGGCCGCTCTCGTCGCGTGCTATGACGCTGCTGACGCCGCCTCAGGCGAACTGGCGCAGGAAGCGCAGGTCGTTTTCAAAGAACAGACGCAGGTCCTGGACGCCGTAGCGCAGCATGGTCAGACGCTCCAGGCCGCTGCCGAATGCAAAGCCGATATAACGCTCGGGGTCGAGGCCCATGTTGCGGATCACCGTCGGGTGAACCTGGCCAGAGCCCGAAATTTCGAGCCATTTGCCCGCGTTCTTGCCTTGTTCGAACATCATGTCGATCTCGGCCGACGGCTCAGTGAACGGAAAGTACGACGGACGGAAGCGCACGAGAATATCGTCGCGCTCGAAGAATTTCTTGAGGAAGTCGGTGTAGACGCCCTTCAGGTCGGCAAAGCTGATGTTCTCGTCGATCCACAGGCCTTCGACCTGGTTGAACATCGGCGAATGCGTCGCATCGCTGTCCACGCGATACGTGCGGCCCGGCACGATCACCTTGATGGGCGGCGTGTTGGTACGGGCGTAGCGGACCTGCATCGGGCTGGTGTGCGTGCGCAGCAGCAGCGGACGGCCTTCGGCGTCCTTGCCGTCGACGTAGAACGTGTCCTGCATGGAACGCGCCGGATGGTTTTCCGGGCTGTTCAGCGACGTGAAGTTGTACCAGTCGGTTTCGATCTCGGGACCGTCGGCCACGTCGAAGCCTATCGTGCGGAAAATCTGCTCGACGCGCTCCCACGTGTGCATCACGGGGTGCAGGCTGCCTGTGCCCATCCCGCGGCCGGGCAGCGTGACGTCGATAGCTTCGGCGGCAAGGCGCTGGTTCAGGAGCGCGTCGGCCAGCGCCTGCCGGCGCGCCGTCAGCGCGGCTTCGACCTGCTGCTTGACGATGTTGATCCGCGCGCCTTCCGTCTTGCGCGTTTCGGGATCGAGCTTGCCCAGCCCCTTCAACAGTTCCGTCAATGCGCCCGACTTGCCGAGAAAACGTGCTTTCTCGTTTTCGAGCGTGGTGACGTCGGAGGCTTGTTCAAAGGCGCTTTTCGCGTCGGCGACAATCTGGTCCAGATCCATTGATCCCATCTTTTCAACGTCAGTATTCAATCGAAGTAAAACTGGCTCGACCAACAAAAAAGGGGCTCGGTGAGGAGCCCCGTTTTTGTTGCAGCGTCACCGGGACTACCGGACTGTTCGCTGCAACGAACCACGCAGTACTAGATGCAAGAAGCGCAATCAGGCTGCAACGGCGGCTTTCACCTGCTTGACGATCGCAGCAAAAGCAGCCTTGTCGAACACAGCCATGTCGGCCAGCACCTTGCGGTCGAGTTCGATCGACGCCTTCTTCAGGCCGTTGATGAACACGCTGTACGTCATGTCGTGCTGACGCACCGCCGCGTTGATACGCGTGATCCACAGTGCGCGGAACACACGCTTCTTGTTGCGGCGATCGCGGTAGGCGTATTGGCCAGCGCGCATGACCGCCTGCTTGGCGATGCGATAGACGTTATTGCGACGGCCGCGGTAACCCTTGGCCAGATTGATGATCTTCTTGTGGCGGGCCCGTGCGGTAACCCCACGTTTGACTCGAGGCATGTTTCGCTCCTATGAGTGGCGGTTAAGGGTTACGCGAACGGCAGCATCGCGCGTACGGAGTTCAGATCGGAATCATGAACTGCCGTGGCGCCGCGCAGGTGACGCTTGTTCTTGGTGGTCTTCTTGGTAAGAATGTGGCGCTTGAAGGCTTGACCGCGCTTGACGGTACCGCCCGGACGAACCACGAAGCGCTTCGCAGCGCTCTTCTTGGTCTTCATCTTCGGCATGACAACTACTCCATTATTTGATGGACATGGGTGTGCGGTTGGCTCAGAAAGCCCTCATCCGCCCTTCGAAACCCACTCCACTTGGTATGCAGACGGCCTGCACTGCTGGCCACTGCTTTCAGGACAAGCGCCCGCCGTACAACATATGCGGGTGCCGATCCGAAACCTGCTGTGCGCACTCCGCTTCACGGCGGCGTGCAAATCTAACCTTCCGACAACCGCGCTGCGCAACTTGCGCGTGCGCAACCGGCGTCTGCTTACTTCTTTTTCTTCGGCGCCAGCACCATGATCATCTGGCGGCCTTCCATCTTCGGCATTTGCTCGACCTGGCCGACTTCATCCAGGTCGGTGCGCAGACGCTCGAGCATACGCATGCCGATTTCCTGGTGCGCCATTTCGCGGCCGCGGAAACGCAACGTGATCTTCGTCTTGTCGCCATCTTCAAGGAAGCGGACGAGATTGCGCAGCTTGACGTTGTAGTCACCGTCATCCGTACCGGGCCGGAACTTGACTTCCTTGACCTGGATGACTTTCTGCTTGAGCTTGGCCTCGTGCTGCTTCTTCGCTTCCTGGTACTTGAACTTGCCGTAGTCCATCAGGCGGCAGACGGGCGGAACCGCTTGTGGCGCGATTTCGACCAGATCCACGTCCTGTTGTTCCGACAGGCGGAAAGCTTCAGCGAGTTTTACGATGCCGAGCGGTTCGTTGTTGACTCCGACCAGACGCACCTCGGGTGCAGTGATCTCACCGTTGATGCGATGCGCAGACTTATCAGTAGCGATGTTACGTTTCCTACTAAAAATTAAAAAAACGAGCCGCGCTGCCTGGGTGGTTTAGTTGAACGTCTGCACGTTCTGGCGCAGACGCTCGCTGAAGGCATCGAGGGACATCACGCCCAGATCGACACCGCCACGGGCACGCACGGCTACCGTTTGTGCATCACGCTCCTTGTCGCCGACGACCAGCAAATACGGCACCTTTTCAAGCGTGTGCTCGCGTATTTTATAGCTAATCTTCTCATTGCGCAAATCGGCCTCCACTCTAACCCCTTGTTTTTGCAACGATTGGGCTAGGAATTGGGCGTATTCCGCCTGACTTTCGGCGATATTCATCACGACAACCTGCATCGGCGCGAGCCATGCGGGCATTGCACCAGCATGGTGCTCGATCAGAATTCCGAGAAAGCGCTCCATTGATCCGACGATTGCCCGGTGCAGCATGATAGGCCGGCGGCGGCTGTTGTCCTCCGCCACATACTCGGCGCCGAGCCGCTCGGGCAGCACCATGTCGAGCTGCAGCGTGCCGCACTGCCACGAGCGGCCGAGCGCATCCTTGATGTGGTACTCGACCTTCGGACCATAGAACGCGCCTTCGCCCGGCAGTTCTTCCCAGCTCACGCCGCACGCCGTCAGGGCGTCGCGCAGGCCTTGTTCGGCGCGATCCCAGGTTTCGTCGGTGCCGGCACGCGCGTCCGGACGCAGCGACAGCTTGATCTCGACGTTGTCGAAGCCGAAGTCCTTATAGACGCTCATCGCCAGCGTGTTGAACGCGATCGATTCGCTGATGAACTGATCTTCCGTGCAGAAAATATGAGCATCGTCCTGGACGAAACCGCGCACGCGCATCAATCCATGCAGCGCGCCCGATGATTCATTGCGATGACACGAGCCGAACTCGGCATAGCGCAGCGGCAAATCGCGGTACGAACGCAGGCCGTGGTTGAACACCTGCACGTGACCCGGGCAGTTCATCGGCTTGATGGCGTAGTCGCGTTTTTCCGACTCCGTCGTGAACATGTTTTCACGATAGTTTTGCCAGTGACCCGACGCCTCCCACAGCGAGCGGTCCATGATCATCGGCGTCTTGATTTCGAGGTAACCGGCCTCGTTCACGCGACGGCGCATGTATTGCTCGACCTGCTGCCACAACGTCCAGCCGCGCGGATGCCAGAACACCATGCCCGGCGACTCGTCCTGCATGTGAAACAGGTCGAGCTGCTTGCCGAGCTTGCGGTGATCGCGCTTTTCTGCCTCTTCGAGCATGTGCAGATACGCGTCCTGGTCTTCCTTCTTCGTCCAGGCCGTGCCGTAGATACGCTGCAGCTGCTCGTTCTTCGAGTCGCCGCGCCAGTACGCGCCCGCGACCTTCATCAGTTTGAACACCTTCAGCTTGCCGGTGGACGGGACGTGCGGACCGCGGCAGAGATCCGTGAAACCGCCATGCGAGTACAGCTTGATCTCGTCGCTGGCGGGAATCGATTCGATGATCTCGGCCTTGTACTTTTCGCCGATGCTCTTGAAATAGTCGACGGCTTCATCGCGCGAGACGACGCGGCGCGACACCGGTTCGTCCTTCTTCGCGAGCTCCTGCATGCGCTTTTCGATCTTCTCCAGATCTTCGGGCGTGAAAGGACGGCTGTACGAGAAGTCGTAGTAAAAGCCGTTGTCGATCACGGGCCCGATCGTCACCTGTGCCTCAGGGAATAGATCCTTCACCGCGTACGCGAGCAAGTGCGCCGTCGAATGGCGAATGATGTCGAGACCGTCGGCGTCCTTGTCGGTGACGATAGCGAGCGACACGTCACGATCGATCAGCGCGGACGTATCGACCAGCTCGCCGTCGATCTTGCCGCCAAGCGCGGCCTTCGCGAGACCAGGGCCGATCGACGCCGCCACCTCGGCGACGGTTACGGGATGTTCGTACTGTCGAACAGAACCATCGGGCAGTCGTATCGAAACCATTGCGTTCTCCGTCGTGCCGGCCGGCGGCACAGGCAACAAGACTCAAAAAATGCTGCAACAAAAAAAATGCGGCCCCGCTTTCGAGGGGCCGCATTCACATTTCAAACTGCCACAAACAACAAGGGCGAAAGTGGTCCTCGACTAGCGTCGCTCCGAAACTGTTCCGGTCAACGTTCGCGGTGTCATAACCATGTTCGCTTTGTTCGCCATTTGCGCCGAAGCGCTCATTGCAACTTGCGTTTGCGAAACCTCGGCAAGCCGAGGTTTCAGATTCGTTGGTAGGCTCGATTGGACTCGAACCAACGACCCCCACCATGTCAAGGTGGTGCTCTAACCAGCTGAGCTACGAGCCTAGAGAAACGAGATTATATGGAGCGTAGAGAAAGTTGGCAAGCGTTTTTATGTGGTGACATGAAAATTACGCTGCCCACATCCGCGACGAGTTCACGCGCGAATGCGCGACTTCATTTGCGCATTGCCCTGACGACGCCCGTGACTTCGCCCAGCATCGCGCACGCACGCTGGATCTGCGCGGCGCTCGACACCTCGACCGTGAACTGCATGAACGCCGCGTTGCGCCGCGACTGCGTCTTCACGCCGATCACGTTCATCTTCTCGCGCGCGAACACTTCGGAGATGTCGCGCAACAGGCCCTGGCGATCGGTGGCTTCGATCGACAGATCGACGGGATACACCGACTTTCCGCGCCCACTCATCACGTCCGCGGACCACGCGGTTTGCAGCACGCGCTCCGGCGCGCGTTCGGCCATGCGTAGAAACGTCGGGCAGTCGCTGCGATGAATCGACATGCCTTTGCCGCGCGTGACGAACCCGGCGATATCGTCGGGCGGCGCTGGGCGGCAGCAGCGCGCGAGCTGGGTCAGCAGCGCGTCGACGCCGACGACGAGCACACCCGTCGAGGCCCCATGTGCGACGCTCGAGCCACTGCTGCGCTTCTCGAAATGTTCCGGCGCCTCGACCACAGGCTCCGCCGGCGGCGCATCGTTCAACGCCTGCTCGACGAGCCTGAGGCTGAACTCTTCCTTGCCGATCACCGAGAACAGATCGTCGGGCGCCTTGAAGCCGAGCTTTGCCGCGAGCTGGTCGAGACTGACGGACGTCTTGCCTTCGCGCTGCAAGGTCTTTTCAACCATCGCCCGGCCCGCCGCGATGTTCTCCTGCACCTCGACCGCATTGAACCATGCACGCACCTTCTGCCGCGCGCGATTGCTTTGCAGATAGCCCAGCTGCGGATTGAGCCAGTCGCGAGACGGGCCGCCCTCTTTCACCGCGATGATCTCGACCGTCTGGCCGTTTTGCAGCGGCGTGTTCAGCGGCACCATAGCGCCGTCGACGCGCGCACCGCGGCACCGGTGACCCAGCTCGCTATGCAGGTGATAGGCGAAGTCGAGCGGCGTCGCGCCCTGCGGCAACGGAATGACGCGAGCCTGCGGCGTGAGCGTGTAGATGTGGTCGTCGTCGAGCGTGGCCTGGCGCAACTGCTCCCACGGTTTCGCCGCGCCCTTCTCGCCGTGCTTGCCTTCGGACACATCGTCCTTCCACGCAAGCAGTTGCCGAAGCCACGCGATCTTCTCGTCGTACTTCTCGCTTGCGCTGAACTGGCCGCCGTAGCCGCGCGTGCCGGCTTCCTTGTACCGCCAGTGCGCGGCCACGCCGTACTCGGCGAACTGATGCATCTCCTGCGTGCGGATCTGCACTTCAAACGCGCGACCATCGTCGCCGATCACGACGGTATGCAGCGACTTGTAGCCGTTCGGCTTGGGCCGCGAGATGTAGTCGTCGAATTCCTTCGGCACCGGCTGCCACAGGTTGTGCACGATGCCTAGCACCGTGTAGCAATCCTTGATGTCCGGCACGATGACGCGAAATGCGCGCACGTCGTACAGCTCGGAGAAGTCGAGCTCCTTGCCGCGCATCTTGCGCCAGATGCTGTAGATATGCTTTGGCCGGCCGCTCACCTCGGCCTTGATGTGAGCGGCCGCCAGTTCCTGCTGAAGCCGGGCGATTGCCTCGGCCACATAGGTTTCGCGCTCGACGCGCTTCTCGTCCAGCAGCTTCGCGATGCGCTTGTAGGTCTGCGGCTCCTCGAAACGGAACGCGAGGTCTTCGAGTTCCCACTTCAGTTGCCAGATGCCGAGCCGGTTGGCGAGCGGCGCGTAAATATCCAGCGTCTCGCGCGCGACATCCGGCGACGGCGTGATCTTCGCGGCTGCGTAATAGCGCATGGACTGCAGCCGTGAAGCGAGACGGATCAGCACGACGCGAATGTCCTGCGCGAACGCGAGCAGCATCTTGCGCAGCGCTTCGACCTGCGCGCGCCGCGCCGCCTGCGCATCGCGGCCCGCTTCCGGCATTGCGTTCTGCGCCGCGCGCATGCTGACCGTGCCAAGACGCAGCAGCTTGCGCACATCGCCGACCAGTTGCGCAACCTCCTCGCCGAAATGGTCGGCGATGGTCTGCTCGGGGTTCTCAAGATGCGGCGTCAGTGAGAACAGCGCCGCCGCCAGCACCGCGGGCGGATCGACGTTCAGCGTGCGCATGATCGACGCCGTGCCTGCCGCGTGTTCGGCAAGCAGCTCGCCAGAAGACAGCCGTGCATCGGCCGCATGCTCACGCACGAACGCCAGCGCGTCGTCGAAGGACGGCGTCGGGTTCGGAGCGGTCGTGACGGTGTCGGTAGTCATCTTGCGGCGGCCCGCGGCGCGCGCGGGCTAGTCTCATGCAGAAGCGGATGCGTCAGGCGAAAGGCGTTTATCAGCTCCGCTGCGCGGCCACGACAACGACTTCGACGAGACACTTCGGATTGGCGAGCTTCGCTTCGACGGTAGCGCGAGGCGGCGTGTTGCCTTGCGCGACCCACTCGTCCCACACGGCGTTCATGCCGTTGAAGTGCACCATGTCCGAGATATAGATCTGCACCGACAGCAGATGTGCCTTGTCGCTGTTGACTTCGCCGAGCAGACGGTCGATGTGCCCAAGCACTTCGCGCGTCTGGCCGGCAATGTCCTGATCGGTGTCCTCGGCAATCTGACCGGCGAGATAGACCGTGCCGTTATGCACGGCGGTTTCCGAAAGACGCTTGCCGACGTGATGACGAATGACTGCCATGAGAATTCCTGTCCGTTGAGTATGAAAAAACGACACGGCGCGACGATGCGCCAACCTCATATTATGACGCGTCGGCGCGCTCCCCGAGAAAGAACCGCTTCGCGATTCCGATCTGATCGGCGGAAAGAAAGGCGGGTGCGTGGCCCACGCCGGAGATTTCGACGCTCGACACGTTGCGTCCTTTCTCGATCATCTTCGCGACGGTTTCACGCGACAAAAGATCCGACTGCTCGCCGCGCACCACGAGCACGGGCCCTTCGATGGCCGCGAACGATTGCCACAGGGCTGCTTCGCCGAGTGCCGTCATTTCGGGCGTGATTTTCGTGAACGGCTCGGCGATGCGAGGATCGTAACGAAAGCGCCACGCGCCGTCGCGCTCGTGCACGAGCGGCGTGTTGATCTCGCGCCATTCGTCCGCCGACAACGGCCCGAACGACTGCGCCAGCAAGGCCGCGTGATCGATCGCTTCCTGCTGCGTGGCGAACGACACCGGCTGCCCCAGATAGCTGCCGATCCGCTCGATGGCGGCGGGCTCCACGTGAGGGCCGACATCGTTGACGATCATCTTGCGAATGGGCGAATCCTTGAGCCCGGCGAACGCCATGCCGATCAGCCCGCCCATCGACGTGCCGAACCAGTCCACCGTCTCCACGCCAAGCCGCGCGACGAGCGTGACCATGTCGCCGACGTACTGCGGCACGGCGTAGAAGCTGGGATTGGCAAGCCACGAAGACAAGCCCCGCCCAACCACATCCGGGCACACCACGCGATAGACCGTTGACAGTTGCGCCGCGAGCCGGTCGAAATCACGGCCCGAGCGCGTCAGTCCATGCACGCAGACCAGCACGCGCGGATTGTCGGGCGCGCCCCATTCCGTATAGGCGATGCGATGCAGACCCGCAGGGCTCGCGCATTGCACGTAGCGCTGGCGGGGCGTGATGGAATCGACTGCGGGCGAAGCGGCGACGGGCGTGGCGGTCATCAGGATTCCCTCGATCGACAGAAAGCGGCGTGCAAACGCGCGCCGGACACAATCGATTCTAAACTGCTTCGCTACGGCGTCTCATGGCCCAAACGGCATAGGCCAAAAGCACGAAGCACCAGCATGCGACACCCAAAGCGCGACAGCCCAAAAGCGACGATACAAAAGCAAAGCGGGCGCGACCTTCATCGCACCCGCTTCACAACGACCGTGTTCGACGCGAGGCCGAACGACGGGATCAGCTCACCGCGCTCGTATCGAGCGGGGCACCCGTCTTCGCCTTGATTTCGTCGACGCTGACGCCGTCGGCCAGCTCGACCAGCTTCAGGCCGCCATCGACCACGTCGATCACGCCCAGATCCGTGATGATGCGATCGATCACGCCCACGCCCGTCAGCGGCAGCGTGCATTCTTCGAGGATCTTGTGCTGGTCGCCCTTCGCGACGTGCTCCATCAACACGACGACGCGCTTGACGCCCGCCACCAGATCCATCGCGCCGCCCATGCCTTTGATCATCTTGCCCGGGATCATCCAGTTCGCGAGATCGCCCTTCTTGCTGATCTGCATCGCGCCGAGAATGGCGAGGTTGATGTGTCCGCCGCGAATCATCGCGAACGAGTCAGCGGACGAAAAATCGACGAGCCGGGCAGTGTCGTCACCGTCTGCTTGCCGGCGTTGATCAGGTCGGCGTCCACTTCCTCTTCGTACGGCGACGGGCCGATGCCGAGCAGGCCGTTTTCCGATTGCAGCCACACTTCCATGCCTGCGGGCACGTGGTTGGCGACGAGCGTCGGCAGACCGATGCCGAGGTTCACGTAGAAGCCGTCCTGCAGTTCCTGCGCCGCGCGCGCGGCCATCTGGTCACGATTCCAAGCCATGGTTACTCTCCTTTCGCGCGGACGATGCGTTGTTCGATACGTTTTTCCGGATGGGCATTCAGTACGAGCCGTTGCACGAAGATGCCCGGCAGGTGGATTGCGTCCGGATCGAGTTCGCCCGTCTCGACGATCTCTTCCACTTCCGCGACCGTAATCTTGCCTGCCATCGCGCACATCGGGTTGAAGTTGCGCGCCGTGCGGCGGAAGATCAGGTTGCCCGACTTGTCAGCCTTCCACGCCTTGACGAGCGCGACGTCGGCCGTCAGCGAACGCTCGAGCACGTAGTGGTTCTCGCCGAACTGACGCGTCTCCTTGCCTTCCGCGATGATCGTGCCGTAGCCCGTATTCGTGAAGAACGCCGGAATGCCCGCGCCGCCTGCGCGCAGCTTTTCCGCGAGCGTGCCTTGCGGCGTGAATTCGAGTTCGAGTTCGCCCGACAGATACTGGCGCTCGAATTCCTTGTTCTCGCCGACATACGACGAGATCATTTTCTTGATCTGCCGCGTTTCCAGCAGCAGGCCAAGGCCGAACCCGTCGACACCCGCGTTGTTGCTGATGCAGGTGATGCCCTTCACGCCCGTGTCGCGCAACGCCGCGATCAGCGCCTCGGGAATGCCGCACAATCCAAAGCCGCCGACGGCGAATGTCTGGCCGTCCTTGACGATGCCTTCGAGCGCGGACGCCGCGCTTGCGTAGACTTTATTCATCAGTGTGTCCCTTCCTTGACTGGATACCCGAAATTGGGATCGATGCGACGCCGCTTTTTATGTCGACTGGCGCTGCGGGCATGGCCCGAAACGTCATTCTAGTCATCTGCGGCGAACGGTGGCGTGAAATGGACAACCGGCCAGGGCCCTGCTGTCTCATGCTCGCGAAAGGCCTCGAAAAGCATTCGAAGCCGCGCGCAATCTGCCGATGTCTCCCGTTTGGCGCGTCTGCGGCGCATCTCATGATCTGCCCGAAGGGTACGATGCCGCGGCCTTGCGGCACAATACGCAAAAATACATAAGTATTGGTACCGCATCCCTTCGCCGAACTCATGCCTGCTCTGGATTACCAAACCGCTTTTCATCTCGCGCCGATCGGTCTCGTGCTGTCGCGCGAACGGATCATCGAAGACTGCAACGAGCAGCTTGCGGCCATCTTCGGCCGTACGCGCGAGTCGTTGCTGGGGCAATCGTTCGCGGTGCTGTACCCGTCACCGGACGAGTTCGAACGCATCGGCGAGCGCATTCCGCCCATCATGACGGCGCAAGGCAGCTACGCCGACGACCGCATCATGAAGCGCGCGAACGGGGAACTGTTCTGGTGCCATGTGACAGGACGCTCGCTCGACCGGTCGATGCCGCATGCGGCGGGCGTCTGGACTTTCGAGGACCTGAGCGCGACGCGTCGCGTTGCCGTCGAATTGACGCCGCGCGAGCGAGAAATCGCCGCGCAGCTGGTGACGGGGAAAACGAGCAAGCAGATCGGGCGGATTCTCGACATCAGCCCGCGCACGGTCGACGTGTATCGCGCGCGGCTGATGCGCAAATATGGCACGGGCAACGCGACTGAGCTGCTGCAGCGCCTGCTCGGAAATTGATAGTGTCGCGGCCGGCAGGAACGCAAGCGCGCTACCGGCGGACCATCAAGCCTTGACGAGCTGCGCGTGTTCGATCGTCGAGCGCAGCAGATCGGGAATCGGCACGGACTTGCCCGCCGCGTAGTCGATCCAGACACACTTGGCCGAACCGCGCGCGTAGAGGGTGTTGGGATCGTCGGCGCGGAACAGCTCGAAGCCCGTGTCGAAACTGCTGCGGCCCGGCGTGCCGACCGTCATGCGGCCGATCACGTCGCCCGGATAGTGCAGTTGCTTCAAAAACTCCATCGACGCATTGACGATCACGGGCCCCTGCCCTTCGCCGTTGCCACCGGCAATGCCGAGCTGTTCGAACCAGGAAATCCGCACCTGCTCCATGTAACGGAAATAGACCGTGTTGTTCACATGGCCGAAAGCGTCCATGTCGCCCCAACGGATCGGCATCGACATTTCAAAAACGGGGTGGTAATCGCTCATTGCACTTCTTCTACGGTTTGAATCGGGAAAACTGAACGGCGCAGGACATCGCGGGCGTGTCCTGCGCAGCGGCTATCAGGTGTGCGCTTGGCGCAGCGCCCGCACGGGGTGAACGCTGCACGCCGCCGTCAATCATCGCGCGTTTCGGCTGTTTCTGCCGTGAAGCGCGCAAGCGTCTGTCGCGCCGACGCTCGCGCCGTTACGACAGGCCGAAACCGTCGTCGGCGGCGATCACCGAGCCGTTGATGAATTGGGATTCGTCGGCGGCCAGCAGCAGCAACAGGCCGTCGAGGTCTTCCGGCTTGCCGACGCGATGCCGCGGCAGCATCGAAACGAGCTTTTGCCCCTGATCCGTCGACCAGTGATGGTGATTGATCTCCGTATCAATGTAGCCCGGGCAGATTGCGTTGACGTTGATGCCGTGGCGCCCCCATTCCTGCGCCATTGCCTTCGTCATGTGGACGACGGCCGCCTTGCTCATCGAATAAAGCCCGATTTGCGGCAGCACGCGCAGGCCCGCCACCGACGCGATATTAATGATCCGGTACGGCGGCTTGTTCGCGCCGCCGCCGCGCATGATCATCCGTTTGGCCACTTCCTGCGCGACGAAAAATGCGCCGCGCGTGTTCGTATCGAACACGTATTCGAAGTCGGCGGGCGTCACGTCGGTCAGCTTTTGCGTCGTCGAGACTCCCGAATTGTTGACGAGGATATCGATCGTGCCCGCTTCCGTTTCGGCATGCGCGACGGCCGACTTGATGCTTTGATAATCGGTCACGTCGAGCGACACGACAGCCGCCGCGCCGCCCGACGCCTCGATCTCGGCGCGCAACTCTTTCAGGCGCTCGAGGCGCCGGCTTGCCAGCACGACCTTGGCGCCCGCCTGCGACAACACCATCGCGAACCGCTTGCCAAGTCCACTCGACGCGCCCGTAACCAGCGCTACCTTGCCTTCCAGATTGATCGAACGGCCCATTGTCGTTTTCCTTGGAACGTGGATGTGACGGGGTTTCGGGCCGGCGCGCTGCGCGGGCTCGGTGTCGACCCCAGGTCACAAAAATAGAACGATCGTGCTAATCTTGTCTCATTGTGTTGCAGCGCAGGGATCGTTCAATGACAATACGAT
>BBSL01000364.1 GCA_001319865.1 Burkholderia sp. E7m39
CAATCACGAAGAGAACCAGCCGGCTCACCTGACGCTCAAGGATTCAACGGTGCCCGTGAAGGTGAACCTGCAGACGTACGCGGGCCCCGAAAGCCGCTACTGCCCCGCCGCTGTCTACGAGTTCGTGAAGAACGACGACGGCAGCGAACGCCTCGTCATCAACGCGCAGAACTGCGTGCACTGCAAAACCTGCGACATCAAGGACCCGACGCAGAACATCGTCTGGGTGACACCGGAAGGCGGCGGCGGTCCGAACTATCCGAACATGTGACGCACGCCGCTTCACGGGCAAACGGAAAGCGCCGCTCGACGAGCGGCGCTGTCGTATCGGGAGACGACGACATCAGAACCGCGCGCTCGCGAGGTTCAAGTCGCCAACGACTCGAGCCGCGTACGCACCTGTTCCAGCACAGGCGCCCATGCGCCAACCGACGGCTGACGGAACAGTTCGACAGTCTGATACCACGGCGTGCGCTGCGTCTCCTCGCCCCAGAACCAGGCGGACACGTGATCGAGCATCAGCCAGGTCGGCACGCCGAGCGCGCCCGCCAGATGAGCGGGACCGCTATCGATCGTCACAAGCACATCGAGATTCACCAGCAGCGCGGCGACATCGTCGAAACCCGCTTCGAAGTGCATCGTCAGATCGGCGACATTGGCGCCTTGCGCGCGCCACTGCGCGACAGTCTGCTCGCGCCCCGGTGAAATGGCGAAGAACGTCAGGCCCGGCACGTCCAGCAGCGCGGCGAACTGGTCTACGGGCACCGAGCGCCGCGCGTCGCGGATGTGCTCCGGATTGCCGTTCCACACGAGTCCAACCTTCTTGCTCCCCTCGGCCGTGGCCGCCTCAACGCGATCGTGCCAGGCGCCCACGCGCACTGGATCGGCACTCAGATACGGACGGCCCCATCCGGAAGCATCGTTGACGCCCAGACGCAGCGGCAGGCTCATCAGGCCGCAGTGGTAGTCGGGCTTCGTGTCGAGCCGGGTCTCGATCGTGATACCCGGAGGCAACATCCGTTCGAACAGATGCTGCATCGGCCCGGCGTAGCCGAATATCACACGGCCGCCTTCGCTACTCGCGCGTTCGGCGAGCAGCGGCAGAAAGCGCACGGACCACAGACAATCGCCGTTACCCTGTTCGCCATACACGATCAGCGTCTTGCCCGACAGCGGCTCGCCGCGCCAGTCCGGACTGATGGCGGCCAGCGCCGCGTGCGCCGCATTCGAATCGTGCGCAAAGGCAACGCGCGCCTCGTAGTCGAGCCAACCCTGCGCGTAGCGCCCCGAGCGCACTTCCAGCTCCGAGAGGTCGAACAGCGCATGCGCATTGTTCGGCGTCATCTCCAGCACGCGACGCAATAGCGCTTCCGCTTCACCGAACCGGCCTTGCTCCTTGAGCGACAGGGCGAGCTTGTGCAACACGATGTGATTGCCGGGCGCCGCGCGCGCGGCTTCGTGCAGCAGACGCTGCGCTTCGCCGAAATCGTTGCGCTCCTGAACGGCGGCGGCGCGCCAGACCAGCGCGTTCACATCATTGGCGTCGCGCGCGAGCAGAAGCGCCGTGGAGGAATCGACAAGCGCCCAGTCGCGCACGATGAACGCCGTCTGGGCGATGTCATGCAGCAGCTTTGCATCGCAGTTCGCGTCGAGCCGGCACGCGCGAACCAGCGCTTCAATGGCCTCGCGCAACTGCGCCTTGTCGCCGTTTGCGCACTCGATCAGCGCGCGGCCGAGCGCGAGCCAATCGGCCGCGACGGCGTCGGGTGACGCCGTGCGCGCGCGAAGCTGCGCAAGCGGATGGGCGGCTGTGGAATCTGTGGTGTTCATGTTGACCGCCCTGTCTGGCACCGGCGCGCGGCACCGGCAAGCGCGCCGCAATCGCAGTCGGCGTTACGGCGCGCTGGCCGCAATCTTCGGCGTCGCGACGGCGACGTCGCCGCACTGTGCCCGATGCCGCAGCGCATGGTCGATCAGCACCAGTGCGAGCATCGACTCGGCAATCGGCGTCGCGCGAATCCCGACACACGGATCATGGCGACCGAACGTTTCGACGACGGCAGGCTGCCCGTTCTTGTCGATCGAGCGGCGCGGCGTGCGGATGCTCGACGTCGGCTTGATCGCGATGGACACCGTGATGTCCTGTCCCGTCGAAATGCCGCCGAGCACGCCGCCCGCATGATTGCCGACAAAGCCTTCCGGCGTCAGTTCGTCACCGTGCACGGAACCGCGCTGCCGCACGCTCTCGAAGCCCGCGCCGATCTCGACGCCCTTCACGGCATTGATGCCCATCATCGCGTGCGCGATGTCGGCGTCGAGCCGGTCGAACAGCGGCTCGCCAAGGCCGACGGGCACGCCCGACGCCACCACGTTGATGCGTGCGCCGATCGAATCGCCGTCCTTGCGCAGCGCGTCCATATACGCTTCGAGCTGCGGCACGATGTCCGCATTCGGGACGAAAAACGGGTTTTCGCGCACATGCTGCCAGTCGACGAACGGCACGTCGATCTCACCGAGTGCCGCCATGTAGCCGCGAATCTCCGTGCCGAACTTTTCGCGCAGCCATTTCTTCGCGACAGCGCCCGCCGCTACCGTGGGTGCCGTCAGGCGCGCTGACGAGCGGCCGCCGCCGCGATAGTCGCGAATGCCATATTTCTGCCAGTACGTGTAGTCGGCGTGACCGGGGCGGAAGGTTTCGGCGATATTGCCGTAGTCCTTGCTGCGCTGGTCCGTGTTGCGGATCAGAAGTGCAATGGGCGCGCCCGTGGTCTTGCCCTCGAACACGCCCGACAGGATTTCGACCTTGTCTTCTTCCTGGCGCTGCGTCACGTGGCGCGACGTGCCGGGCTTGCGGCGGTCGAGTTCGAACTGGATGTCGGCTTCCGAGAGCGACATGCCCGGCGGGCAGCCGTCGATCACACAGCCGATGGCGGGGCCATGCGATTCGCCGAAAGTCGTGACGGTAAAGAGCGTACCGAGGGTATTGCCGGACATGAGCGTCGTCCAAAGAGATGCGGGGAGACCGTTATTATGCCAGTCCGGCCGGGCCGCCGTGACGGGCGCGGCGGCGGCAGAAGTCATAGGACGAAAGCACGCAACGGCTCGGCGCGCGCCCCGCGACGTTATTTGCGCGCGCCGCGCAACTCCGTCACGAGCTGCTGCAAGCGTTCGGGCGACGCATCCGCCGCGGCGACCGGCTCACCGACAGCCAGCGTCAGCCGGCTCATCACGCCCTTCTGGAGCGGCCGGGGAAAGCGCGCGTCCATATTGCGCGACCAGAAACTGCCCCACAGCCCGCGCAGCGCCATCGGCAAGACGGGCACCGGCTTGCGCCGCAGAATTTCCGTGACGCCGTGGCGGAACGGATTCATGTCACCTGTCTTGGTCAGCTTGCCTTCGGGAAAAATGCAGACGAGATCGCCATCGTCGAGCGCCTGTGCGCAAGCGGCATAGGCGCGTTCCAACATGTCGGCGTCTTCGTGAGCGGGCGCAATTGGAATTGTCTTGGCGTGTCTGAAAAGCCAGCCCATCAACGGCGTGTGGAAAATCCGGTGATCCATCACGAAGCGGATCGGCCGCGCGCTTTCGGCCATGATGACGATGGCATCGACATAGCTGACGTGGTTGCACACCAGCACGGCCGCGCCCTCCTCGGGAATGCGCTCGGCGTGCACGAGGCGCATCCGGTAGAACGTGTGCACGAGCAACCATGCGATGAAGCGCAGCAAGAACTCCGGCACGAGCGAATAAATGTAGATCGCGACGACCACATTGAGCAGCGCCGTCACGAGAAACAGCCCCGGAATGCCCACGCCCGCCGACGTCAGCGCGACCGCCATGAGCGCCGACACGATCATGAACAGCGAATTCAGGATATTGTTCGCCGCGATGATCCGCGCGCGGTGGCTCGGCTGGCTGCGGCTCTGGATCAGCGCGTAGAGCGGCACGCTGTAGAAGCCGCCGAACATCGCGAGCAGGAACAGGTCGGCGAGCACGCGCCAATGCGCGGGCTCGGCCATGAACTCGGCTACTGTCAGAAGATGTGAAACGGCCGGCAACGCGTGGCTCGCAAAGAACAGGTCGATCGCGAACACACTGATACCGATCGAGCCGAGCGGCACGAGGCCGATCTCGATGCGTTTTTTCGACAGCCGCTCGCACAGAAGCGAGCCCGTGCCGATGCCGATCGAAAATGTGGCGAGCAGCACTGTCACGACGTCCGGGTTCGCGGACAGCACCTCTTTCGCAAACCGGAAAAACGACGACAAAAACGTCGCGCCCACAAACCACAACCAGGAAATACCGAGCAGACTCAAAAAGACCGTCCGGTTTTCGCGGGCGAGTTTCAGATTGCGCCAGGTTTCACTGATTGGATTCCAGTTGATGCGCAGGTCGGGTTGAGAAGGCGTCGACGGCGGCACGAAGCCGGACGCCGCGCGCCCGATCAGCGCGATGGCCACACAGCCGAACGCGAGGAGCGCCGCACCGTGCGCTTCCGAGCCCGCCGCCGCGCCGCCCGCTATCGTGCCGAGCAGAATCGCGACGAACGTCCCCATTTCGACCATGCCGTTGCCGCCGACCAGTTCCGTCTTGTCCAGATGCTGTGGCAGATACGCATACTTGACGGGGCCGAACACCGTCGAATGGACGCCCATCAGGAATGTGCACAGATACAGCAGCGCAGCGTTGTGCAGCCAGAAACCCGCGCCGCCCACCAGCATGACGCCGATCTCGAACGTTTTCACGAAGCGCGTCAGCATCGCCTTGTCGTACTTGTCGGCGACCTGGCCGGAAGTCGCCGAAAACAGCACGAACGGCAGAATGAAGATCGCGGAAATCAGAAAGGCGGCCGTGTCGGCGTTGACACCCGAGAACCGCGCCGCCTGATACGTGACGAGCGACGTGAAGCCGATCTTGAACACGTTGTCGTTCATCGCGCCGAGAAACTGCGTCCAGAAAAACGGTGCGAAACGGCGCTCGCGCAACAACCGGAACTGCGAGCCGTGTTCGCGCGCGGTGCGTGTGGCGCGCTTGGCGGTGGGCAACGGACGATCGCTCATGGAATGTTCAGCAGCGGGCAGATGTCGTCCGCTTTCGCGGACACGTGATGAAAACGACAGGCACAAAAAAAGCGCGCTGGGCGCGCGCGCTTCAAGACGATTCACTCATGCGACAGCGGCATGCCGGCGGGCTCCACGCCGACGCCGGGCCTGCTCAGCGCGCAGGCTGCTCTTGCTGCGGCTCGTCTTCGGCGGGCCAGTCGCGGATATAGGCCTTCAGCATCCGGTTCTCGAAGCCTTGCTCTTCGACCACCGCCTTCGCGACGTCGTAGAACGAGATCACGCCCATCAGCTTGCGGCTTTCCATGACGGGTAGATAGCGCACGTGATGCTCGAGCATCATGCGGCGCACTTCGTTGACATCCGTCTCGGGCGTGCAGGTGAGCGGATGGTCGTCCATGACCTTGCGGATCGTGCTTCCGCCGACGCTGCCGCCATTGCGGCTCAGCACCATGATGATCTCGCGGAACGTCAGCATGCCGACGAGATCGCCATACTCCATCACGACGAGCGAGCCGATATCGTGCTCCGCCATGGTGGTGACGGCTTCGTTGAGCGGCGTGTCGGGCGTGACCGTGAATAGGGTATTGCCCTTGAGCTTGAGGATGTCGCTGACTCGCATGATTTGTCTCCTGTCGACGGAACTGGCGCTCCTGCGCTGCGCTTCCGTCCCATGCACCATGGTGAAGAATGAAGCCCTTTAGAGCACAAAAAGACGCAAAAAAAGGTATGACTGACTTTCGATCCTAGCGGAAAGGCCCCCAAAAAGGAAGCACGCGCCCGCCACCGGGCTTGCGCCGCCAACGTCGGCCAGAAAAAGGGCGGGCAGAAAGCACCCACGGGCCTGCCGGACGTTTCGCGACGGGCGCTGCGCGGCCGTCCGGGCCCGCGCGCGGCGCATCGCGGGGAAGCGCAGACTCCGGGCGACAACGGAGTGGATCGCGCGCGGCGCGATGATACGATGCCCCCACCCTCACCTTCGCCGGGCTACCGACGCCCGGCCGTCCACGATGTCCGCCAACCGTTTCGACACGCTTGCGCTGCATGCGGGCGCCGCCCCCGACCCCGCTACGGGCGCGCGCGCCACGCCCATCTATCAGACCACGTCGTTCACGTTCCGCGACTCGGACCACGCCGCCGCGCTCTTTAACATGGAGCGCGCAGGTCACGTCTATTCGCGCATCTCGAACCCGACGGTCGCCGTGTTCGAAGAGCGCGTCGCCGCGCTCGAAAACGGCGCGGGAGCGATCGGCACGGCGAGCGGCCAGGCCGCGCTGCACCTCGCGATCGCCACGCTGATGGGCGCGGGCTCGCATATCGTCGCGTCGGGCGCGCTGTACGGCGGCTCGCACAACCTGCTGAACTACACGCTGCGCCGCTTCGGCATCGAAACGACTTTCGTGAAACCCGGCGACATCGACGCATGGCGCGCGGCGTTGCGCCCGAACACGAAGCTGCTGTTCGGCGAGACGCTCGGCAACCCGGGCCTCGACGTGCTCGATATCGCCACGCTCGCGCAGATCGCGCACGAACACCGTGTGCCGCTGCTCGTCGACTCGACCTTCACGACGCCGTATCTGCTCAAGCCTTTCGACCACGGCGCCGACTTCGTCTATCACTCAGCGACCAAGTTTCTGGGCGGCCACGGCACGACGATAGGCGGCGTGCTGGTGGACGGCGGCACCTTCGACTTCGAGGCGTCGGGCCGTTTTCCCGAGTTTACCGAGCCGTACGAAGGCTTTCACGGCATGGTGTTCGCCGAGGAAAGCACCGTCGCGCCGTTCCTGCTGCGCGCCCGCCGCGAAGGTCTGCGCGACTTCGGCGCATGTCTGCATCCGCAGGCCGCGTGGCAACTGCTGCAGGGCATCGAAACGCTGCCGCTGCGCATGGAGCGGCACGTCGCGAACACGCGCAAGGTAGTCGAGTTTCTCGCCGCGCACCCCGGTGTCGAATCGGTTGCGTATCCCGAACTGCCGACCCACCCCGACCACGCGCTCGCCCAGCGCCTGCTGCCGCGCGGCGCGGGCGCCGTGTTCAGCTTCAACCTGCGTGGCGACCGCGCGGCGGGCCGCGCGTTCATCGAGGCGCTCGCGCTCTTCTCGCACCTCGCAAACGTCGGCGACGCCCGCTCGCTCGTGATCCATCCCGCATCGACGACGCATTTCCGCATGGAGGCCGCCGCGCTCGCCGCGGCGGGCATCGCGGAAGGCACGATACGTCTTTCGATCGGCCTCGAAGATCCCGACGACCTGATCGACGACCTCAAGCGCGCGTTGAAGGCCGCGCAAAAGCCGACGGGCGGCGGCGCCAAACAACCCGCGACGCCCACCGACAGCGCGCGCAAGGAGTCCGCATGATCGTCGACGTCAACGGCAAACGCGCCTACGTCTACACGGGCGGCAAGGCATTCGACGCCGCCTTGCCCACCGCTGTATTCGTGCACGGCGCCGAGCACGATCACAGCGTTTGGGCGCTGCAGACGCGCTACTTCGCGCACCACGGCTTCGGCGTGCTGGCCGTCGATCTGCCCGGCCACCACCGCAGCGACGGCCCGGCGCTGACCAGCATCGGCGCGATGGCCGACTGGCTTGCGGCGCTGCTCGATGCGCTCGGTGTGCAGCGCGCGTTCGTCGCTGGCCACAGCATGGGCTCGCTCGTCGCGCTCGATTTCGCGGCCCGCTTCCCCTCGCGCGCGACGCACCTCGCCCTCGTCGCGACGGCGGTGCCAATGGCCGTCTCCGACGCGCTGCTCCAGGCTGCGCGCGAACGCGAGCCCGAAGCGATCGCGATGGTCAACCAGTGGTCGCACTCGACAATCGCCGCAAAGCCGTCCTGCCCCGCGCCGGGCTTCTGGCTGCACGGCATGAACCAGCGGCTGATGGAACGCGTGTCGGCGACGGGCGAGCCACTGCTCTTCCACACGGATTTCAGCGCCTGCAACGGCTACACCGACGGTCTGGCGCGGGCGGCGCAGGTGACATGCCCCGTGCGGCTGATAGTCGGCAGGCGCGACATGATGACGCCGCCGCGCGCAACCCGAGCGCTCGCCGACGCGCTGCGCAACGCGAACGCGCCCGTCGACACGATCACGCTCGACGCGGGCCACGCGCTGATGTCCGAGCAGCCCGATGCGACGCTCGACGCGCTGTATGCATTCGCGACGGGCCGCGCTTGCGCCCATCCACAGGACTCACGCTAACCGAGCCGGCAAGCGCGCACCATATGCCGAATGGCCAGGTTGCGTGCGCCTGCCTATCGCAGCAGAATGAATCCGATGTCTGCGCTGGCAAGCAGGCAATGGAGCCGATCATGAGCCATCAAACCACGCACGACCAGCACTTCGCGAGCTTCGCGCAGTTCTATCCGTACTACCTGAGCGAGCATCGCAATACGGTGTCGCGGCGGCTGCATTTCGTCGGGTCGCTGGGCGTGATCGGCTGCGCCGCGATGGCGCTAGCAACAGGCGACTGGCTATGGCTGCCGGCAGCTGTGATATGCGGATACGGTTTCGCTTGGGTCGGCCACTTCTTCTTCGAGAAGAACAAGCCGGCCACGTTCAGACATCCCATCTACAGCCTGATGGGTGACTGGGTCATGTTCAAGGACATCTGCACGGGGCGCATCTCGCTCTAGCTTCGTCTCTGCGGGCTCCGCCGGGCCGCGCGACGTCACAGTCTGCTGTCACCGTCTGCTGTCTGCGCGAAGCAGGACATGCCATCAGCGTCGTTCGCGACGCGTGGTTTCAGGCCGTGTTTTTAGGCCGTGTTTTTAGGCCGTGGTTTTAGGCCGGTTTTAGGCCGTGTGCTGGCGCAGCCCAGCGGCACCCACGCCCGCCTGATCCTGCTGCGCCGCGTCGCGCGAGGCAGCCCGCGCCGCCAGCAAGGTCGCGAGACTGACGTTGAGCCCTGTGCTGTCGAGCGCGGCAAGCAGCATCGCGCTATCGACGTGCGTCGAGTCGAGGTTCAGCTGATACGTCAACTCGTCGCGGTCGATCACGAACAGGTTGAATAGCCGCTCCACGGTGATCTGGTTCGGGTTGGCGACCAGCATGAAACGCGGGCGCAAGCCGTTCTCGTCGAGCTGCACGATCCAGTCGATCGCTTCGAGCCGCTGCAGCAAACGCACGGTCGTGTCCATGTCCCGCCGCAGCGCGCGTGACAGTTCCGGCACCGTGTAGCCATGCGTGCCTGCGTCGCGCGCTTCGACAAGGCGTGCGAGCAATTCGAGCGAATCGAGCAGATCGCTGCCGGGAAAGTCCGGCCGGTGAAAGTGCCCGGCGCGTATCGCGGGCAGCGCGGATGCGATCATCGCGCCCGCGAGTGTGATGAACCAGCTCAGGTACATCCACAGCAGAAAGAGCGGCACGACAGCGAACGCGCCATACACGGCCGTGTAGGTCGGAATCCGGCGGATGTAAAAACCGAAGCCGCGCTTGGCGATTTCGAAGGCGATCGCAGCCGCCACGCCGCCGACGATGGCGTCGCGCCACTCCACCCTGCAGTTGGGCAGGAACACGTACAGCAGCGTGAACGCCAGCACCGTCAACGGGAGTGCCGCGCCCGTCAGCGCCCATTCGATCAGCGGCGTGATGCGTTGCGCGGCTGTGTACGTCATCGATTGGGTGAACAGATACGACGAGATCGACAGGCTCACGCCGATCAGGATAGGACCGAGCGTCAGGATGGCCCAATAGGCCAGCACGCGCTGCGCGATGGGCCGCGCCTTGCGCACGCGCCAGATCACGTTGAACGCCGACTCGACCGTCATCATGGTCGCCACGGACGTGACGAACAGCACGATCATCCCGACGGTGGTCAGCCCCTTGGCCTTCGACGCGAACTGGTTCAGATATTTGAAGATCTGGCTGTTGAACTGGTCGGGCATCAGGTGGTCGGCAAGAAACTGCTGCAGCGAAACCTGGAACTGCGCGAAGATCGGAAACGCAGTGAACAGCGCGAACGCGACCGTCGCGAGCGGCACCAGCGACAGCATCGTCGTGAACGTGAGACTGCCCGCCACCTGCGGAATGCGATCCTCGCTGCTGCGCTTCGCGGCGAACTGCGCGAGACGCTTGAGCGCGTCGAGATCGAGACGCAACCTGGACAACAAACCGACTTCCTCCCTTCAGTGCGCATGCCGGCATCGACCTCGCGGGCGATCCGGATGCATCGCCGGCTGTTCGGCGAACTCGCGCGCAACCGTCGCGAAAGTGGACCGCAAGACAACGCGCAAACCCATGTGTGGAACCGCGCGCAGACGGGCGTCGCGCACAAACGCGCGGCACGTGCGGCGAACCCACCCCTATAATACCCGTTCACTGCTCCTGCCTATGAAAGACATTCTCGTGCTTTACTACAGCCGGCATGGCGCCACGCGCGAGCTCGCGCTGGCCATCGCGCACGGCATCGACAGCGTTCCCGGCATGCAGGCGCGCGTGCGCACGGTGCCGCCCGTCTCCACGGTCTGCGAAGCCACGCAGCCCGACATCCCGCAAGAAGGTCCGCCTTACGCGGAACTGCGCGACCTCGAAGAATGCGCGGGTCTCGCGCTCGGCTCGCCGACCCGCTTCGGCAACATGGCCGCGCCGCTCAAATACTTTCTCGACGGCACCACGCCGCAGTGGCTGTCGGGCGCGCTCGCGGGCAAGCCGGCCTGCGTGTTCACGTCGACGGGCAGCCTGCACGGCGGCCAGGAAACCACCTTGCTGTCGATGATGCTGCCGCTCCTGCATCACGGCATGCTGATTCTCGGCATTCCCTACACCGAAAGCACGCTCACAACCACGCTGACGGGCGGCACGCCTTACGGCGCTTCGCATTTTGCGCGCGCCGACTCCGCAGGCCACGGCATTTCCGCCGATGAGAAAACGCTTGCCGTCGCGCTCGGCGCACGCATCGCGCGCACGGCCGCTTCGATGAGCGAACGGCCGTGACCGTCGCGCGCGAGACGGCCGTCCCACAGCCTGCCGTGAGCGGCAACCGCGCGGCCGCTGAGGGCGCGCGGCTTGCACTCGTGTTGCTGATCGCGCTGTGCATCGCGTGGGAATGGCAGCTCGCGCCGCTGCGCGCGGGCGGCTCGCTGCTCGTGCTGAAGGCCGTGCCGCTGCTGCTCGCGCTGCCCGGCGTGTGGCGCAAGCAGCTCTACACGTTGCAGTGGGCGTCGATGCTGAGCCTGCTGTATCTGATGGAAGGCATCGTGCGCGGCATGTCGGATCGCGGCCTCGGCGCGCCGCTCGGCTGGTGCGAAGCGCTGCTGGCCAGCGGATTTTTCGTCTGCGCGCTCGTCTACGTGGCGCCGTTCAAGCGCGCGGCGAAGCGACACGCACGCAACGAAGCCCCGTCCGATAGCGCATCGAACAGCAAAGCGGGCAGCAGGCCGAATAGCGGCCCCGCCTGAACACCCCGGCAGCGCGGTCACAGCCCGGCCGCGCTGCGCATCGCAACCCGTCTGCATCGCCCCGGCGCCGACCCGCGCCCACGCCGAACACGCTTCATTGCCCTGACCGACCACCATGAACGCCGCTGCAACTTCGTCCTTCATTGCCGCCTGCGCCGACGCCATCGGCGCTACTCACGTTCTGACCGACCCGCGCGACACCGCGCCCTGGCTGACCGACTGGCGCCGCCGCTACACAGGTAGCGCGTGCGCGGTGCTGTTTCCGTCGACGGCCGAAGAAGTCGCCGCCATCGTGCGGCTCGCGAACCAACATCGCGTCGCGATCGTGCCGCAAGGCGGCAACACGGGGCTCGTCGGCGGCGCAACGCCGGATGCGAGCGGCGCGCAGGCCGTGCTGAGCCTCAGGCGTCTGAACCGCGTGCGCGACGTCGATCCGCACAACAACACGATCACGGTCGAAGCGGGCGTCGTGCTCGCGGACGTGCAGGCACGCGCCGACGCGGCCGGCCGGCTCTTCCCGCTGAGTCTCGCGGCGGAAGGCAGTTGCACGATCGGCGGCAATCTGTCGACGAACGCGGGCGGCACGGGCGTGCTGCGTTACGGCAACACACGCGAGCTGTGTCTCGGCCTCGAAGTCGTGACGGCGCAAGGCGAACTGTGGGACGGGCTGCGCGGGCTGCGCAAGGACAACACGGGCTACGACCTGCGCGATCTTTTCATCGGCGCGGAAGGCACGCTCGGCATCATCACGGCTGCCGTGATGAAGCTGCACCCGCAGCCGGCCGCGCGCGTCACCGCACTCGCTGCGCTGCCATCGGCGCACGCGGCGCTCGATTTCCTCTCGCACGCGCAACGCCAGGCCGGGCCGCTCTTGACCGGTTTCGAGCTGATGTCGGATTTCTGCCTGCGGCTCGTCGGCCGGCATTTCCCGCAGATGCGCTACCCGTTCGCCGAGCCGCATGCGCAGATCGTGCTGCTCGAACTCTCCGATAGCGAGAGCGAAGCCCACGCGCGCGCATTGTTCGAGAAGCTGATGGAAAGCGCGCTCGAAGCGGGTCTCGTAGAAGACGCCGTGGTCGCGGAAAATCTCGCGCAGTCGAAGGCGTTCTGGAATCTTCGCGAGCACATTCCGCTCGCGCAAGCCGAAGAAGGGCTGAACATCAAGCACGATATCGCGGTACCGATTTCACGCATCGGCCACTTCATCGAAGAAACGGATGCCGCCATCGCCAAGGCCGTGCCCGGCGCGCGCATGGTCACGTTCGGTCATCTGGGCGACGGCAATCTGCATTACAACGTTCAGGCGCCGGAAGGCGTCGACGCGAAGCAGTTTCTGGCCGATTACGAGCGCGCGATGAATCAGATCGTCTACGACAGCGTGCATCGGCATCGCGGCAGCATCAGCGCGGAACACGGAATCGGACAGTTGAAGATCGACGAGGCCCAGCACTACAAGTCGGAAGTCGAAGTGCGTCTGATGAAAACCTTGAAAACCGCGTTCGATCCTCTGAATCTGATGAATCCCGGCAAGGTGCTACGCTAGCAAGATCAGAATCGACGAGAGGCGTCCATGAAAATTCGCGTGTTGTCCGATCTGCATCTCGAATGCGACCAACCCGAATTGATTCCGCATGTGGACGCCGATCTCGTCGTGCTAGCGGGGGACATTCACAACCACGCCGAAGGTTTGCGCTGGGCAGCCGAAACATTCGATGGCGCGGTGCCCGTCGTCTACGTGCCGGGCAATCACGAGTATTACGACGGCGAGTTCGGCGCGCTCGAAACAGCGATGCGCGACGCGGCGGCCAGCGTCGACAACGTGTACTTCCTGAACAACGCGGTACTCGTCGATCCGCGCGGGCAGTGGCGCGTGCTGGGCACGACGCTGTGGACCGACTTCGAACTCTACGGCGCCGACGACGCATCGCGCGCCGTTTCCATCGCGGCGGCCGAACGCGCGATGCTCGATTTTCGCGGGCTGATCCAGGTGACGTGGACGGCGGGGAACGACGCCGAGCCAGACCCAAACGCCGGCGCGGAAATCAGCGCGCCGTCAACGGTAACCGCCCTGCCCGACAACACGCCGCGCAATCTCGCTCCCGCCGACACGATCGCGCTGCACCGGCACGCGCGCGCGTGGCTCGAAGCGGAGCTGAGCAAACCGTTCGCGGGCAAGACGATCGTGGTGACTCACCATGCGCCGCACCGGCGCAGTCTCGCCGAGCGTTACGCAGCCGATGTCGTGTCAGCCGGGTTCGTTACTCACCTGCCGTCGCTCGTGCGCGCGCCCGTCGCGCTATGGGTGCACGGCCATACGCATACGGCATTCGATTATGTGGAGCATGGCACGCGCGTCGTCTGCAATCCGCGCGGCTATCTCGACCGGCGCACGCGCGCGCTCGAAAACACCGCGTTTGCGTGGGACAAGATCGTCGAAATCTGACCCGGCAGACGGCACGCGAAGGCACGGGCGACATCGCTAGCGGTGCAGATGCTGCGTGCCGTCATGCTCACGTCCCGCTTACATCCCGCTGATATCCCGCGATCGCCGCGCCGGCCGCTCGACGCGCACGGGCACGAGACGCGGCTGCGGCCGCAGGCGTCGCAGCAGATCGCGCGACGCGGCAATTCCAATCAGTCCGACCATGACGGCGACGCCGATCATCAACAGATGCGTATCCATGTTGTCCTCTTGGTTCGAGATGTGCGTGCCGAAACCGCCGGCCTTGACAACACGTTAGCAAACCCGATGCCGCCCGTCAGTAAGCAAGTGTTGCGGTGCGGCAGCGGGATGTAACAGTCCTTCAAGCCAGTTCTGTCGATATCGCGCCGCGTCGGGCGACTTCAGGTGCGCGCGAACTTGCGCAGGTCGGCGGTATCGGCGGCGAGCGTGGCGGGCAGTTCGTCGCGCAGAAACTCGACCCACGTGCGGATCTTCGCGTCGAGATACTGCCGCGACGGGTACAGCGCGTAGACGTTCATTTCCTGCGAGATGTACTCGGGCAGAATCCACACGAGCGCGCCGCTGCGCAGCCCCGCCATCGCCGAATAGACAGGCATCACGGCGACGCCCATCCCTTCGCGCACGGCCACGGCCATCGCCTCGGCCACGTTGACCTGGAACGTCGACGCGCCCAGATGCAGCGTTTCCTGGCCGTTCGGGCCATCGAAGGTCCATTCGTCGGCGGGCATGATGGGGGTGACCATCTGCAGGCAGGTGTGACCGCGCAGATCGGAGAGCGTCTGCGGCACGCCGTTGCGCTCCAGATATTCGGGCGACGCCACGCAAATGCTGAATGTGCTGCCAAGCCGCTGCGACACGAGCCCCGAATCGGGCAGGCTCTGGGCCAGCACCAGCGCGACGTCGTAGCCTTCGTCGAGCAGGTCGGGCATGCGCTGCGCGAGAGTCAGTTCGACATGGACGTCGGGATAGCGCTGCTGATAGCGGCCCACGGCGGGCACCGCGTAGTGCTGGCCGAAGCTCGTCATCCCGTGCACTTTCAGCTTGCCCGACGGGCGGGCGTGCGCGTCGCTCGCCTCGGCCTCCGCCTGATCGACGTACGCAAGAATCTGCTCGCAGCGCTGCAGATAGCGCTCGCCCGCTTCCGTCAGCGCGATGCGGCGCGTCGTGCGGTTGAGCAGACGCGTGCGCAGGTGCGCTTCGAGATCGGACACGGCGCGCGACGCGTAGGCCGTCGTCGTGTTGAGGTGCTGCGCGGCACCCGTGAAGCTGCCCGCTTCCACGACGCGGACAAATACGCGCATGTTCTGAAGCGTATCCATATTTGACATCCATCCTCTGACACCGGAGGGATTGTTGCACGTTTTGGAAAAACGATTATCTCAGTCTCCGTAAGTATCCGTTACGCCTTTACGGGTTATTCACTGAATAATCGAAAAATATAATGGCACACAAGGTTCTATAGCCATTTAGGGAGCAAATCGTGCAGTTTCCGGTAAAAAAAGGGATCGCCGCACTGTCGGTTCTTACGATCTCGTTGATAATCGCCGGCTGTGCAAGCACGGGGCACATTGCTCCCCAGTCCACCCGCACGGACCCCGCCACGCTCGACGTCGGCGCCGCGATCCGCGCCGCCAATGCCGACGCGCAATGGCCCGCCGCCGACTGGTGGCGCGCCTATAACGATCCGCAGTTGAGCGCGTGGATCGAGGCGGCGCAGGCGGGCAGCCCGTCGCTCGCGGCCGCGCAGGCGCGCGTGCGCGAGGCGCAGTCGATTGCAGGCGTCGCGAAGTCAGCGCTCGCGCCGCAAGTAAACGGCAACATGCAGATCCAGCGCAAGCAGTGGCCGGACAACGTGTTCTACGGCCCCGGTCCCCTCGCCGGCCAGCAGTCGTGGAACAACACGGCCGAACTCGGGCTGTCGTATCACCTCGATCTGTGGGGCAAGGACAAGAACAACGCTGAGCAAGCCCTCGACCTCGCGCACGCGCGCGCCGCCGATTACCGCGCGGCGCAGCTCGAACTCGAATCGAACATCGTGCGCGCGTACATTGAAATGTCGCTGAACTATGCGCTGCTCGACATTGCGAAATCGACGCTCGACCAGCAGGAGCAGGTGGCGGCGCTCGCCAACCGGCGTCTGAAGGGCGGCATCGGCACGCAACTGGAAGTCGCGCAGGCGGAAGCGCCGCTGCCCGAATACGAACGCCAGATCGACGCGATCGAAGAAGAGATCGCGCTCGGCCGCAACCAGCTTGCCGCGCTCGCGGGCAAAGGCCCGGGCGCAGGCGATGCGATCACGCGTCCGCAACTGGCGCTGACGGCCTTCGCCGGCCTGCCGACGGCGATGCCTGCCGAGCTGATCGGCCATCGTCCCGATATCGTCGCGGCGCGTTGGACCGTGGCCGCGCAGGCGCGCGGCATCGACGTCGCGAAGGCGGACTTCTACCCGAACATCGATCTGCTCGCGTCGGTCGGCGGCTATGCGGCGATGGGGCCGCTGTTCGGCTTCCTGAAGTCGCAGGCGGGCGGCTGGACGGCGGGCCCAGCATTGTCGCTGCCCATCTTCACGGGCGGTCGGCTGCGCTCGCAGCTGGGCGCGGCGTCGGCCGGCTACGACGTGGCCGTCGACGAATACAACCAGTCGATCGTCAACGCGCTGAAGGAGATCGCCGATCAGGTCGTGCGGATGCGCTCGCTCGACACGCAGCTGAAGGACGCGCAGCGCTCCGTCGCCACGGCGAACAAGAGCTATCAGCTTGCCCGCGAAGGTTACCGGCGCGGCCTCACCGATTACGTCAACGTGCTGATCGCGCAGACGCAGCTGCTGCGCGCGCAGGAAGGCGTCGCGAAGGTGCAGGCGGGGCAGCTGCAGGCTCACGCGACGCTCGTGACGGCGCTGGGCGGCGGCCTCATCGATCCCGCCGACGGTCCTTCGCAGAAGGAACAGTTGCCCGCGCACGGCAAGGGCAAGGGCGCGGGCAATGACAAAGACGGCGGCAAGCCGGCCGCGGCGGCGAAAGCTGCCATGAGCGGCGCGGCGGGCGCAACCGCTGCGCCATGACAAGGAAGCCGCCGATGTCCTCGACCACGCCCCCTTCCCTCACGCGCGCGTCGCCCGGCGCGGTCTATGCCGCGTTCGCGGACTGGGCACGCACCGACGGCCGCACCTGGATCTATCTGTTCAAGGCGCTCGCCGCGTGCTTCCTCGCACTCGGCCTGGCGATGAAGCTCGATCTGCCGCAGCCGCGCACCGCCATGACCACCGTGTTCATCGTGATGCAGCCGCAAAGCGGGATGGTGTTCGCCAAGAGCTTCTACCGGATCTGCGGCACGCTGATCGGCCTCGTCGTGATGCTGGCGCTGCTCGGCGTGTTTGCCCAGCAGCCGGAGCTGTTCATCGTTTCGACGGCGGTCTGGGTCGGCATCTGCACGGCGGGCGCCGCGCGCAACCGCAACTTCCGCTCGTACGGCTTTGTGCTGGCGGGCTACACGGCGGCGCTGATCGGCATTCCCGCCTCGCAGCATCCCGACGGCGCGTTCATGTCGGCGCTCACGCGCGTCGCGGAAGTCGTGGTCGGCATTCTGTGCGCGGGCTTCGTCAGCGCGCTGGTATTTCCGCAGCACGCGGGCGAGCAGATGCGCAGCACGGTGCGCGCACGCTTCTCGTCGTTCGTCGACTACCTGGGCGCGGCGCTGTCAGGCAACGTCGACCGGGCGCGCATCGAGGCAACCAATGCAAGGTTCGTCGCCGATATCGTCGGCTTCGAGGCCGTGCGCAGCGTCGCCGTGTTCGAAAGCCCGGATTCGCGCATGCGCAACGGCCGGCTGTCGCGGCTGAACAGCGAATTCATGACGGCGTCGACGCGCTTTCACGCGCTGCATCAGCTGATGAACCGCCTGCGCGCAACGGCCGCCGCGTCCGGCGGATCGGGTGCATCGGGTGCATCGGGTGCATCGGGTGCATCCGCCGCCGTCGATGCGCTCGAGCCGTATTTCCGCGAGATCGCGCCGCTTTTGAGCAAATCCGGCGAGCCCGTGCTGACGGCGGCCGATGCGTCGCACGCCGCCGCGCAACTCGAAGCGTTCAAGTCCGAACTGCCCAAACGCATGCGCGCAACGCGCGCCGCGCTCGAAACGGACGCGGGCGTGCCGCTGCTCGACTTCGACACGGGTGCCGAAATGCTGGTGCGCTTCGTCGACGATCTGCACGCGTACGCGGCCACCTACGCGTCGCTGGCCGTCGCAACGCACGAGCGCGAGCGTTGGGTCGCGCGCTACGCGCCGAAAACGAACGGCATCGCGGCGGGCGTCGCGGGGCTGCGCGCGGCGATCGTGATGTCGATTCTCGGCGCGTTCTGGATCGCGACAGCCTGGCCGAGCGGCTCGACGTTGACGCTCACTGCGGCCGCCGTCTGCGCGCTCGCGTCGTCGTCGCCGAATCCGACGCGCACCGCGTTCCAGATGGCAGCGGGCACGCTGCTGTCGTCGACGCTCGCGACGGTGCTGACGTTCGGCATCTATCCGCATATCGACGGCTTTGCACTCTTGTGCGCGGCGCTCACGCCGTTTCTCGCGCTCGGCGTGTGGATGACGACGCGCCCGAAGCTCGCGGGCTACGGCGTCGGCTATTGCATCTTCTTCTGCTTTCTGGCCGGCCCGGACAACGTGATCCATTACGACCCGAGCAGCTTCATCAACGACGCGCTCGCGCTGGTGCTGTCGATGCTGGTGGCGTCGATCGCGTTCGCGGTGCTGCTGCCGCCGTCCACGCCGTGGCTGCGCAACCGCCTGCTCGCCGATCTGCGCGCGCAGGTGGTGCTTGCGTGCCGCGGGCGCCTAGGGCGGTTGTGGCGCCTGCGAAAGCTGCGTTCGCGCTTCGAGAGCGGCGCGCGCGACCTGATGTACCAGATCAACGCGCTCGCGCCCGCCGAGCCCGACGTGCAGCGCGACACGATGCGCTGGATGTTCGCGGTGCTGGAAATCGGCAATGCCGTCATCGACCTGCGCAGCGAAGTGGCGGCGCTGCCGCGCGATGCGCGCTATGCGCCGTCGATGCCGTGGCGCGTCAGCGTGCGCGCGACCGGCGATGCCGTCAGCCGTCTGTTCGCGCGCCCACGCGCCGAACGCCTCGACGCGGCGCTCGCGGCGACGGCCGCTTCCATCGCCGCCGTCCAGCAGATGCTTTCCGTATTCATGCCGCCGCGCGAGGAGCGCCATCAGTTGCAACGCATCCTGAGTCATCTGCATTTCATCCGCAGCGCGCTGCTCGATCCGCAATCGCCGCTGGCGCAACCCGGCGCCGACGGCGACGCGAGCCGCGACGTTTCGCAAGGAGTTAGCCATGCCGCGTGAGATTGCCGTTCTCGACGCTTATGTGCCCGCCGTCGTGCTGCTGTTTTTCGCGGGCGCCGCGCTCACCTGGGTGCTGGACCGCGTGATCGCCTGGACGGGCCTGTATCGCGTGGTATGGCACCCCTCCCTCTTCCGCGCGAGCCTGCTCGTGTGTGTGTGCGGCGTGCTGGGTCTCGCCGTTTATCGTTGATCAGAGTCGAACCATGACTATCAGAAACATCATTGGGTTTGTCGCGACGGCCGTCATCTTCGTCATCGCGATCTTGATCGGGCACAAGCTGTGGGTGCACTACATGGACGAGCCGTGGACGCGCGACGGCCGCGTGCGCGCCGAAGTCGTGAACATTGCGCCCGACGTGTCGGGCGCCGTGGTCGAGCTGCCCGTGCGCGACAACCAGCTGGTGCACAAGGGCGACCTGCTGATGCAGATCGATCCGTCGCACTATCAGATCGCCGTCGAGCAGGCGCAGGCCGCCGTCGCCGCGCGCAAGGCCGAACTGCAGATGCGCCGCGACGACGCGCAGCGCCGCGCCGACATGGACAGCCTCGTCGTGTCGAAGGAAAACCGCGAGAACGCGACGCACGCGGCGTCAGCCGCCGAGGCGCAGTATCAGCAGGCGCTCGCCGCGCTCGACGCAGCGAAGCTCAATCTGGAGCGCACGCGCGTGGTGGCGCCGGTCGACGGTTACGTGACGAACCTGAACGTGTATCGCGGCGACTACGCGATTGCGGGTTCGGCGAAGCTGGCGGTCGTCGACAGCAACTCGTTCTGGGTCTATGGCTACTTCGAGGAAACGAAGCTGCCGCATGTGAAGATCGGCGACAAGGCCGATATCCGCCTGATGAGCGGCGGCACGCTGAAGGGACACGTCGAGAGCATTTCGCGCGGCATCTACGACCGCGACAATCCGCAAAGCCGCGAGCTGCTGGCCGACGTGAATCCCACCTTCAACTGGGTGCGGCTCGCGCAGCGCGTGCCCGTGCGGGTGAAGATCGATTCCGTGCCGGACAACGTGCTGCTGTCGGCGGGGACGACGTGTACGGTGGTGGTGACGCCGTCGTCGTGATGTCTGACCGTCTGCGACGCTGCGGGCCGTTCGCCTTGACGGCGAACCCGCTGCGCAGCGTCGCGGACCGAAAACGCTACCTCGGCCTCAACCCCGCAGCGAAAACTTCGCCACCGCCGTCTTCAGCGCCTGCGCCTGATCGTCGAGCGCCCGCGCGGCCGCCGTCGCCTGCTCGACGAGGGCGGCATTCTGCTGCGTCCCGGCGTCCATCTGCGACACGGCGAGATTGATTTCTTCGATGCCCGAACTCTGTTCGGCCGATGCAGCGGAAATCTCCCCCATGATGTCCGTCACGCGCTTGACGGCCTTGACGACCTCGTCCATCGTCTGCCCGGCGTCCTGCGCGAGCTGCGAGCCGTTGCTCGCGCGTTCGACCGACGCGCTGATCAGCGCCTTGATTTCCTTCGCGGCGGCCGCGCTGCGCTGCGCGAGATTGCGCACCTCGCCCGCCACCACCGAGAACCCGCGCCCTTCTTCACCGGCGCGCGCCGCCTCGACGGCCGCGTTCAACGCCAGAATGTTGGTCTGGAACGCGATCCCTTCGATCACGCCGATGATGTCGCCGATGCTCTTCGCGCTGTCGTTGATCTCGCCCATCGTCGCGACGACCCGGCCGACCACGTCGCCGCCCTTCTCGGCAATCGACGACGCATTGTCGGCAAGCGTGCGCGCCTGCTTGGCGTTGTCGGCGTTCTGACGGACCGTCGACGTCAGCTCTTCCATGCTGCTCGCCGTGCGTTCGAGCGCCATTGCCTGCTCTTCCGTGCGCTGCGACAGGTCGAGATTGCCCATCGAGATCTGTCCGGACGCGGCCGCGATCGCTTCCGCGCTCGACGCGATATGCGCGACCGTTGACGACAGCCCGTCCTGCATGTCGCGCAGCGCCGATAGCATGCTGGCGTTGTCGCGCTTGCCGAGCACGATGTCGTTCGACAGATCGCCCGCCGCGATGCGGCTCGCAATCTCCTTCGCGTACGCGGGCTCGCCGCCCAGCTGCTTCGCCAGGCGCCGCACCACCCACTCGCTGATCGCGAACGCCAGCACGATCAGTGCGACCGTCATCACGGCCATCATCACGAACGAAGACTGGTAGATGAACGACGACGCGTCGATCGTCGCCTTCGCGGCCGTGCCGCGCTGCGCGACGAGCTCGTCGACGAGCTTCTCGAGTTTGCCCGTCTCGACGAGCAGCGACACGTCCTGCGTGCCGACCTGCCAGTTCATCTGCGACAGATCGAGCGGCTGCGCCTTCACGAGCGTCACGAAATCGCGCAGATGCGCGCTCCACACACCGATCGCGGCAGCGAACTTCTTCTGCTGCGCGGCGGCCTCGGCGGAATCGGCGTATTGCTGCAGCGTGTTGAGTTCCGTCGACAGACCCGTCAGGCCCTTGTCGATATCGGCGCCGAGTTCGTCGCGCTCCTTCGCGGTCGTCGCCGTCAACAGCATCTTCTGCGCGCGGCTCGCGCGTAACAGGTAGCCGCGTGCTTCCTCGGCGGCACGGCTTGCAATGTGACCCTGCTCGTAGATCGAGCGCATCTGCCCGTTCAGGCGGCTGATTTGCGCCAGCGAGAAAACGCCGATCGCGAGCGTGCCCGCGAGCAGCACGGCAAAGGCGAAGCGCAGGGTCGTCTTCACCGACCACGCGCGCTTGCCCGCTGCTGCCCGCCTGACCGAACGCGCCGACCCCCCGGCCGATTCGCCATCCGGTACGAACCCCGCGCCCGTATGGCTACCCAGCGAAGCTGCTTTCATCTTTCTTGTCCCCACTCTGTCGACGGGCATGGCGCGGTGACGCCTGCGCCCGTTTCATGCGATGTCATTGCGCATCTGGCCGGAAAGGTCGGTTCCGGCAATTCTGCTTTTCTCTTCGGGATAGCGGCATCGGCGGCGGTGTTCTTGAGGCCGTCCATCCGGCGCCGTCCGACAGCATCCCGTCCCGCGCGCGCCACCTCGTGGGCGGCACGCCGCGTCGGATTTATACATGGCCAAAATTCGCCAAGCGGGCTTTGCCGTGCGCAGTGTCGTCGATTTCCCACATTTTGGCCAGTCGAACACGCTGCCTTGGCCGCTCCGATGACGGGTCGACGCGCGCCGCGTCGATGTCCGCAGCGAATCGTTGCGCACAGATAACGGGCACGTCGCGTAAATTCCGTTGAAACGCCATGTCCGGATCGCGACAAAACTTGGCCGGACAATTGGCGCGAGACACACTACACTCTTTCAACAAACGCTAAAAACATCTGCCGCTGCGGGCGTTCCCCGGGCCAGCACCGGCATCCGAGTCACCTTTTCCTGACCGACCACATGGAAACCAGCCTCGACAAAGGCGCCTTGGCTGGCGCCGCCGCTTCTCCCGCGGCCGCGCCCCGGCCGCAAGCCAAGACCGTCTATTCGATTCTCGGCGCGATCAGCTTCTCGCACCTGATGAACGACATGATCCAGTCGCTGATCCTCGCGATTTACCCGATGTTGAAGGCGAACTTTTCGCTGTCGTTCGCGCAGATCGGGCTGATCACGCTCACTTACCAGATCACGGCGTCGCTGTTGCAGCCGCTCGTCGGCATCTATACGGACAAGCATCCGAAGCCTTGGTCGCTGCCCGTCGGCATGGGTTTCACGCTGTCGGGACTGCTGCTGATGTCGGTTGCGCCGAGCTTCGGCGTGCTGCTGGTCGCCGCCGCGCTGGTCGGCTGCGGATCGTCGGTGTTTCACCCCGAGTCGTCGCGCGTCGCGCGGATGGCGTCGGGCGGCAAGCATGGGCTGGCGCAGTCGCTGTTCCAGGTAGGCGGCAATGCGGGCTCGTCGCTTGGGCCGCTGCTTGCGGCGCTCATCGTGATTCCGCATGGGCAACGCAGCATCGCGTGGTTTTCGGTGGCGGCGCTGGTCGGCATTCTCGTGCTCACGCACATCAGCCGCTGGTACAAGCAGCATCCCGCGACGAAGAAAGTGCGCACCGGCCAGTCGCACGCGGCGCTGCCGCGCGGCAAGGTGATGTTCGCGATGGGCATTCTGGTGCTGCTGGTGTTCTCGAAGTACTTCTATCTGACGAGCATCAACAGCTACTTCACGTTCTATCTGATCGACAAGTTCCATCTGCCCGTGCAGGCCGCGCAGGTGCATCTGTTCGTGTTCCTTGCAGCCGTCGCGGCGGGCACGCTGATCGGCGGGCCGGTGGGCGACCGGATTGGCCGCAAGTACGTGATCTGGGTGTCGATTCTCGGCGTCGCGCCGTTCACGCTGCTGCTGCCGTACGCGAACCTGTTCTGGACGGGCGTGCTGACGGTGATCATTGGCGTGGTGCTGGCGTCGGCGTTCTCGGCGATTCTCGTGTATGCGCAGGAACTGATTCCGGGCAAGGTCGGCATGGTGGCCGGGTTGTTCTTCGGCTTTGCGTTCGGACTGGGCGGCATTGGTGCCGCCGTGCTCGGGCAACTCGCCGACGCGACCAGCATCGCGTATGTGTACAAGGTGTGCTCGTTCCTGCCCCTGCTCGGCATCCTGACCGTGTTCCTGCCGGATGTGGAGAAGCACGCCACGGCGTGAGAGACGGTTGGTTTTGTGTTGCCCTTGCGCGGGCAGCCGCTTTGCGGGTCGCCTTGTTTTTGCGTTGGCATCCGCGTTGCGCCTTCGCGGCGCGGGCGTGGCCGGTGTGTGATTGCCCCTTGCGCGGGCATCCGCGTTTTGCGCTTCGGCGGCGCGGGCGTTGCCGTTGTGTGTTGCCCTTTGCGCGGGCATCCGCGTTTTGCGCTTTGGCGGCGCGGGCGTTGCCGGTGTGTGTTGCCCTT
>BBSL01000365.1 GCA_001319865.1 Burkholderia sp. E7m39
ACACACCGGCAACGCCCGCGCCGCGAGGCGCTATCGCGGATGCCCGCGCAAAGGGCAATCACACACCGGCAAGGCCCGCGCCGCGTAGGCGCCAACGCAAAAACAAGGCGACCCGCAAAGCGGCTACCCGCGCAAGGGCAAAGCAAACCCACACCCAAACCCAAACCATGGTCTACCCGCGTTGTCCGACACGCGGCCCCTGCACTATCCTGTGCGCACGCGCATTCGCGCTCACCCCGCTGCCTGAAGGGATCGCCGCCGATGACCACCTACCGCGACTTCCACCGCCGTTCGATCGAAGCCCCCGAAGACTTCTGGCGCGACGAGGCACGGCGCATCCATTGGGAAACGCCGTTCGACACCGTGCTCGACCGCTCCAACCCGCCGTTCGCGCGCTGGTTCGTCGGCGGGCGCACGAACCTGTGCCATAACGCCGTCGACCGGCATCTCGCACAACGCGCGCAGCAAAGCGCGCTCGTCTACGTGTCGACGGAAACGGGCATCGAGCGGCGCTACACCTACGCCGAACTGCACGCCGAGGTGAACCGCATGGCGGCCGTCATGCGCTCGCTCGGCGTCAGGCGCAGCGACCGCGTGCTGATCTATCTCCCGATGATTCCCGAAGCCGTGTTCGCGATGCTCGCGTGCGCGCGCCTGGGCGCGATTCACTCGGTCGTGTTCGGCGGCTTCGCGGCGCCCAATCTCGCCGCACGTATCGACGACGCCAAACCCGCGCTGATCGTCACGGCGGATGCCGGCGCGCGCGCCGGCAAGGTCATCGACTACACGCCGCTCGTCGACGAAGCCCTGTCGCGCGCGGCGCACAAGACGCCGAAGGTATTGCTGATCGACCGGCAATTGGCGCCCGAAAAGCTGAACGCACCGTATCTCGTCGCCTACGAGCCGCTGCGCGAGCAGTTTTTCGACGCGCACGTGCAATGCGAATGGCTCGAATCGACGGAGCCGTCGTATGTGCTGTATACGTCGGGCACGACGGGCAAGCCGAAAGGTGTGCAGCGCGACGTCGGCGGCTATGCCGTCGCGCTGGCGGCATCGATGGAATACATCTTCGAAGGCAAGCCGGGCGACACGATGTTCACGGCCTCCGACGTCGGCTGGGTGGTCGGCCACAGCTACATCGTCTATGCGCCGCTGATCGCGGGCCTCACCACCGTCATGTACGAAGGCACCCCGATCCGCCCGGACGGCGGCATCTGGTGGCGGCTCGTCGAACAGCACAAGATCAACCTGATGTTCACCGCGCCCACAGCGATCCGCGTGCTGAAGAAGCAGGACCCCGCGCTGCTGAAACAGGCCGATCTGTCGAGCCTGCGCACGCTATTTCTCGCGGGCGAGCCACTCGACGAACCGACTGCCGCGTGGATCGGCGGCTCGCTCGGCAAGCCCGTGGTCGACAACTTCTGGCAGACGGAAACCGGCTGGCCGATTCTCGCGATCCAGCGCGGCGTCGAAGCGCTGCCGCAAAAGCTCGGCTCGCCGGGCGTGCCCTGCTACGGCTACAACCTGACGCTGCGCAACGAGCACACGGGCGAGCCGTGCGCGCCCGGCGAGAAAGGCGTGATCACGCTCGGCTATCCGCTGCCGCCCGGCTGCATGTCGACGGTCTGGGGCGACGACGCGCGCTTCGTCAAGACCTATTGGGAAAGCGTGCCGGACCAGCAGGTGTATTCGACCTTCGACTGGGGCATTCAGGACGAGGACGGCTACGTGACGATCCTCGGCCGCACCGACGACGTGATCAACGTCGCGGGCCACCGGCTCGGCACGCGCGAGATCGAGGAAGCGCTATCGGGCCACAAGGCGGTCGCGGAAGTGGCCGTGGTCGGCGTGATAGATCAGGTGAAGGGACAGGCGGCGATTGCGTTCGTCGTCGCGCGCGATGCGGGCGCGTTCGAGACGGACGAAGCCCGCGCGAAGCTCTCCGCCGAACTGTGCGCGACGGTCGACCGGCAGTTGGGCGCCATCGCGCGACCCGCGCAGGTCGTGCTGGTGTCGATGCTGCCGAAGACGCGCTCCGGCAAGCTGCTGCGCCGCGCGATCGCGGCGCTGGCGGAAGGACGTGATCCGGGCGATCTGCCGACGATCGAAGATCCGTCGGCGTTGCAGCAGATTCGCGAGGCCGTCGCGGACCTTGCGGGAAACGCGCGGCG
>BBSL01000366.1 GCA_001319865.1 Burkholderia sp. E7m39
AATGGTGCGCACGAGCGCGCACGGCACGTCGTACTCGTAGCAGACCTGCGCGATGGCCGCGCCTTCCATCTCTACGGCGAGCGCGTCGGGCAACGCGGCACGCAACAGATCGACGGATGTCGCGCTCGCGACGAACTGGTCGCCGCTGATGATCAGACCGCGATGCACGACGGGCCGCGCCTCGGTCAGAAAACGCTGCGACAGCGCCGCGCCCTCTTCATCGACGAAACGCTCGCAGGCACTGGCCAACGCGGTCGTCAACGGCGCGTCGGCGGCAAAGCGCGACATGCCGAGCAGCGGCACTTCAAAGCGCGGAAAGAGCGGCGACGCGTCCAGGTCGTGCTGCATCAGCGACTCGGCCACGACGATATCGCCGATCCGCACCGAAGGACCGACGCCGCCCGCCACGCCCGTGAACACGACGGCTTCGACATCGAACTCATGGATCAGCGCGCTCACCGTCGCCGCCGCCGCGACCTTGCCGATGCGCGCGAGCGTCACCACGCACGGCGCGCCATGCACCGTGCCCAGGTGGTAATCGCGCTTGCCGTGTGTGATCGTCTCCACGTCGCCTTCGGCGCGCATCGCGGCGAGAAGATCGCCGAGTTCTTCGGGCAGCGCCGCCATGATGCCGAGCGGACGGCGAGGAATGGTTGCTTCCGAAACGGCTTCCGACGTTGCTTCAGACTGTAATGCGCTCATTCGACCGCCTGTAATTTTGCGACGGCCAGCGCGAGCCACTTCTCACCGTGCCGCTTGAACTTGACCTGCGCCTTCGCATCGGCGCCGCCGCCTTCGAGCGCCGTGATCGTGCCTTCGCCGAATTTCGTGTGGAACACCTGCTGGCCGACGCGGAAGCCCGTGTCCGCGGCGCACTGCTCGTTGGCGAACGCGGGCAGCGGCGCGTTGGTCGTCGCGTAGCTCTCGCGGCTGCCGCCGCCGTAGCCCTGCTGACGGTCCGGGCGCGAAAACCAGTCGCGTCCCCAGCCTGCATTGTCCGAGCGGCCGCCCCAGCGCGCGCCCGCTTCCACTTTCGGCGTGAGCCACTTGAGCGTCTCTTGCGGCAGTTCGTCGAAGAAACGCGAGCGGATGTTGTAGCGCGTCTGGCCGTGCAGCATCCGGCTCTGCGCGAACGACAGATAGAGCCGCTCCTTCGCACGCGTGATCGCGACGTACATCAGGCGGCGCTCCTCTTCGAGGCCGTCGGCTTCCATCGCGCTGTTCTCGTGCGGAAAGAGCCCTTCTTCGAGACCCGTGATGAACACGGCCGTGAATTCGAGGCCCTTCGCGGCGTGCACCGTCATCAGTTGCACGGCTTCCTGGCCCGCTTGCGCCTGGTTGTCGCCCGCTTCGAGCGACGCATGCGACAGAAAGCCCGCGAGCGGCGTCATGGTGTCGGGGTTTTGCGCGGGATCGGCTGGGTTGGCGGGTTCGAGCACGTCGACGCCGGGGTCGTCGGTGGAGACGACCAGTTCGGGCGCGGCCGTCGCGCCCGGACGCAGCGGAATCGAACGCGCGGGCGTGTCGAGACCGTAGCCTTCTTCGCTGACGAACGCGGTGGCCGCATTCACCAGTTCCTGCAAGTTTTCGAGCCGCTCCTGCCCTTCGCGTTCGTTCTGATAGAACTCGGACAGGCCGCTTGCGCGCACCACGTATTCGACCGTTTCGGGCAGACTCATTTGCGGCGTTTCGGCGCGCATCTTCGCGATCAGGTTCGCGAACGTGCCGAGGCTCGTGCCCGCCTTGCCCGTCACGTAGGGAATCGCCGCCGCCATCGAGCAGTTGTACAGACGCGCCGCGTCCGCCAGTTGTTCGATCGAGCGCGCGCCGATGCCGCGCGTCGGGAAATTGACGACGCGCGCGAACGCGGTATCGTCGTTCGGATTGTCGATCAGGCGCAGATACGCGAGCGCGTGCTTCACTTCCTGACGCTCGAAAAAGCGCAGGCCGCCATACACGCGATACGGAATGCCTACGTTGACGAGCGTATGTTCGATCGTGCGCGACTGCGCGTTGCTCCGGTACAGCACGGCGATTTCACTTCGCGAAGCGCCCGTTGCGATCAGCGCGCGAATTTCTTCGACGATCCAGCCCGCTTCCTGCGAATCCGTCGCGGCTTCGTAGACGCGTACCGGCTCGCCGTGGCCCGCGTCGGTGCGCAGATTCTTGCCGAGGCGCCGCGCGTTGTGCGAAATCAGATGGTTCGCGGCATCGAGAATATGGCCGTGCGAGCGGTAGTTCTGCTCGAGCTTGATCAGATGACGAACCTTGAATTCGTCTTCGAAGTCCCGCATGTTGCCTACGTTCGCGCCGCGGAACGCATAGATGGACTGGTCGTCGTCGCCGACGGCGAAGATCGCGTTGTGCTCGCCCGCCAGCAGCTTCAGCCACGCGTATTGCAGCTTGTTCGTGTCCTGGAACTCGTCGACGAGAATGTGGCGGAAACGCGCCTGGTAATGCGCGCGCAGCGGCGGGTTGTAGGACAGCAGTTCGTAACAGCGCAGCAGCAGTTCGGGAAAATCGACCACGCCTTCGCGCTGGCACTGCTGGTCGTACGCGTCGTAGAGTTCGACGAACTTGCGGTTGAAGTTGTCCGACGCATCGACGTCCTTCGCGCGCAGCCCCTGCTCTTTCGCGTTGTTGATGAAGTACTGCAGGTTCTTCGCGGGATATTTCTCGTCGTCGATATTCAGGCCCTTCATCAGGCGCTTGATCGCCGACAGCTGATCGGACGTGTCGAGAATCTGGAACGTCTGCGGCAGGCCCGCGTCGCGGTAGTGCGCGCGCAGCATCCGGTTGCACAGGCCGTGGAAGGTGCCGATCCACATGCCGCGCGTGTCGATGGGCAAGAGCGCCGACAGGCGCGACATCATTTCGCGCGCGGCCTTGTTCGTGAACGTGACGCCGAGCACGGTCGGCGGCGACGCATAGCCCTGCTGGATCAGCCACGCGATGCGCGTGATCAGCACGCGCGTCTTGCCGCTGCCTGCGCCCGCCAGAATGAGCGCCGGTTCGTTCGGCAGCGTGACGGCGGCGTATTGTTCGGGGTTCAGGTTCGCGAGCAGTTCGGGCATGGATGACGGAGAGAAACAACGGTTGCGGCGGGTGACCCGTCATTATAAGACCGCGAGGCTTTCGACCTGAGACGCCGCGTCGGGACGCGCGCCGCGCCCACCCGCTCGCGCGCGCAGGACGGCTGCACGACGGCAAGCGCGGCCCTCTGCGCGCGCATCCCTTTATAATTCAAGGTTTCAGGCATCTTTCCACGCATTTTCCGGCAGATTTTGACGATGACGACAAGCGACAACACGCTGGCCAAGAGTTTCGAGCCGCAGACGATCGAGGCCCAATGGGGCCCCGAATGGGAAAAACGCGGCTACGCCGCTCCGACGATGGAGCCCGGCCGCAAGAATTTCTCGATCCAGTTGCCGCCGCCCAACGTCACGGGCACGCTGCACATGGGTCATGCGTTTAACCAGACCATCATGGATGGCCTCACGCGCTATCACCGCATGCTCGGCGAGAACACGCTGTGGGTGCCGGGCACGGACCACGCGGGCATCGCGACGCAGATCGTCGTCGAGCGTCAACTGGATGCGCAAGGCGTGTCGCGCCATGACCTCGGCCGCGAAAAATTCACCGAGCGCGTGTGGGAATGGAAGCAGCAGTCCGGCTCGACGATCACGAACCAGGTGCGGCGCCTCGGTGCGTCGATCGACTGGTCGCGCGAATACTTCACGATGGACGACAAGATGTCGGCCGCCGTGCGCGACGTGTTCGTGCGTCTGTATGAACAGGGCCTGATCTATCGCGGCAAGCGCCTCGTGAACTGGGACCCGGTGCTGCTCACGGCCGTGTCGGACCTCGAAGTGATCAGCGAGGAAGAAAGCGGCAGCCTGTGGCACATCCAGTACCCGCTCGCCGACGGCTCGGGCCATCTGACGGTGGCGACCACGCGCCCGGAAACCATGCTCGGCGACGTCGCGCTGATGGTACATCCCGAAGACGAGCGCTACGCGAAGCTGATCGGCCAAATGGTCAAGCTGCCGCTGACGGACCGCGAAATCCCCATCATCGCGGATGATTACGTGGACCGTGAATTCGGCACGGGCGTCGTGAAAGTCACGCCCGCGCACGACTTCAACGACTATCAGGTCGGCCAGCGCCACAAGCTGCCGCAAATCGAAATCCTCACGCTCGACGCGAAGATCAACGACAACGCGCCCGAAAAATATCGCGGCATGGACCGCTTCGACGCGCGCAAGCAGGTCGTGGCCGACCTCGAAGCGATCGGCGCGCTCGAATCCGTCAAGCCGCACAAGCTGATGGTGCCGCGCGGCGACCGCACGGGCGTCGTGATCGAGCCGATGCTGACGGACCAATGGTTCGTCGCGATGAGCAAGCCGGCGCCTGAAGGCACGTTCAATCCGGGCAAATCGATTGCCGAAACGGCGCTCGACGTCGTGCGCAACGGTCAGATCAGGTTCGTGCCGGAAAACTGGACGACCACGTACTACCAGTGGCTCGAAAACATCCAGGACTGGTGCATTTCGCGCCAGTTGTGGTGGGGCCATCAGATTCCCGCCTGGTACGGCGAGAGCGGCGAAATCTTCGTTGCGAAGACGGAAGAAGAAGCCCGCGCGCAAGCCGAGGCAAAAGGCTACAAGGGCGCATTGAAGCGCGATGAAGACGTGCTCGACACGTGGTTCTCGTCCGCGCTCGTGCCGTTCTCGTCGCTCGGCTGGCCGAACGAGACGCCCGAACTGAAGGCGTTCCTGCCGTCGTCGGTGCTGGTGACCGGCTTCGACATCATCTTCTTCTGGGTCGCGCGCATGGTCATGATGACCACGCACTTCACGGGCAAGGTGCCGTTCGAGACCGTCTATGTGCACGGCCTCGTGCGCGACGCCGAAGGCCAGAAGATGTCGAAGAGCAAGGGCAACACGCTCGACCCGATCGATATCGTCGACGGCATCAGCCTAGACGAGCTCGTGAAGAAACGCACGACGGGCCTGATGAATCCGAAGCAGGCCGCCACCATCGAAAAGAAAACGCGCAAGGAATTCCCCGAAGGCATTCCCGCGTTCGGCACGGACGCGCTGCGCTTCACGATGGCGTCGATGGCGACGCTCGGCCGCAACGTGAACTTCGACCTCGCGCGCTGCGAGGGCTATCGCAACTTCTGCAACAAGCTGTGGAACGCGACGCGCTTCGTGCTGATGAACTGCGAAGGCCACGACTGCGGCTTCTCGAAGCCGGGCGCGTGCCAGCCGGGCGATTGCGGCCCGGGCGGCTACACGGACTTCTCGCAAGCCGATCGCTGGATCGTGTCGCTGCTTCAGCGCGTCGAGGCCGAAGTCGAAAAGGGCTTTGCCGACTATCGTTTCGACAATGTGGCGAACGCCCTATACAAGTTCGTGTGGGACGAATACTGTGACTGGTATCTTGAACTGGCGAAAGTGCAGATCCAGACGGGCACGCCGGAACAGCAGCGCGCCACGCGCCGCACGCTGTTGCGCGTGCTCGAAGCGGTGCTGCGTCTCGCGCATCCGGTGATCCCGTTCATTACGGAAGCGTTGTGGCAGAAGGTGGCGCCGCTCGCGGCGAAGTACCCGCAAGGCAAGGCCGAAGGTGAGGCGTCGATCATGACGCAGCCCTACCCGATCGCCGAGCCGGGCAAGATCGACGAAACGGCCGAGCAATGGACCGCCGATCTGAAAGCCGTGATCGACGCATGCCGGAACCTGCGCGGCGAAATGAACCTGTCGCCGGCGACGAAAGTGCCGCTGCTCGTAACGGGCAATGCAGCGCGCCTCGCGTCGTTCGCGCCCTATGCGCAGGCGTTGGCGCGTTTGTCCGAGGTGCAGATCATCGCCGACGAGGCAACGCTGGATGCGCAGGCACATGGCGCGCCAATTGCTATCGTAGGAACGGACAAGCTCGTGCTGAAGGTGGAGATCGATGTCGCTGCCGAGCGCGAACGCCTGTCGAAAGAGATCGCGAGACTGAACGCAGAAGTTTCGAAATGTAACGCCAAGCTGCAGAACGAGAGTTTTGTTGCAAAAGCGCCGCCGGCGGTCGTTGAGCAGGAGCAGAAAAGGCTGGCAGAATACCAGACCACCATCGGCAAGCTGACCGCACAACTGTCGCGCTTGCCGGCCTGATCGATGCGCCATGCGCGCCGCCCAATCCGGTGACGGCGCGCATTCCAAACCAGAGGACGCAGGGTACACACATGCTAAAAGTTACAAAGGCAGTCTTTCCAGTCGCAGGTCTCGGCACCCGCTTCCTCCCTGCCACCAAGGCCAGCCCGAAGGAGATGCTGCCCATCGTCGACAAGCCGTTGATCCAGTACGCGGTCGAGGAAGCGATGGCGGCGGGCATCACCGAAATGATCTTCGTGACGGGCCGCAGCAAGCGCGCGATCGAGGACCATTTCGACAAGTCGTACGAGATCGAGGCGGAACTCGAAGCGCGCGGCAAGGCGAAGCTGCTGGAACTGGTTCGCAGCATCAAGCCGAGCCACGTCGACTGCTTCTACGTGCGTCAGCCGGAAGCGCTGGGTCTGGGCCACGCGGTACTGTGCGCGGAAAAACTGGTCGGCGACAACCCGTTCGCCGTGATCCTCGCGGACGACCTGCTGTACGGCAAGCCGCCCGTCATGCAGCAAATGATCGAAGTGTTCGATCACTATCACAGCTCGGTGATCGGCGTGGAAGAAATCCCGCCGTCGGAGACGAAGTCGTACGGCATCGTCGACGGCAAGGAGTGGGAAGACGCCATCATCAAGATGTCGGGCATCGTCGAGAAGCCGGCGCCGGAAGTGGCGCCTTCCAACCTCGGCGTGGTTGGGCGGTATGTTCTGAAGCCGCGTATTTTCGACCACATCCGCGCGCTGAAGCCGGGCGCGGGCGGCGAACTGCAACTGACTGACGCGATCCAGTCGCTGCTCGCCGACGAGCAGGTGCTCGCATACAAGTACCATGGCACGCGCTTCGACTGCGGCAGCAAGCTCGGCTATCTGAAGGCGACCGTCGAGTTCGCGCTGCGCCACCCGGAAGTGGCTGCGGACTTCGAAGAATATCTGCGCACGCGTTCGCCCGTTCTCGAAGGCTGACGGGTCCGGCCCGCTGCGAACGCGAAAAACAGAAAGGCGCTGCGCCCCACAAGGGCGCAGCGCCTTTTTTTTCATGCCCTGTTGGCGCGAATCGCCGAAAAGCTCAGCGCCGCCGCATCAAGAAGACGAACACCTTGTCAGGTGTCGTCGAGCTTTCGACGATCTCGTTGCCCGTTTGCCTGGAGAACGCCGCGAAATCGCGCTGCGAGCCGGGATCGGTGGCGAGCACCTTGAGAATCTGGCCGCTTTCCATGTCGGCCAGCGCCTTCTTGGCGCGCAGGATGGGCAGCGGACACTTCAGGCCGCGCGCATCGACTTCCTTGTGAATCTGGATTTCCATCGACGATGACTCTGGTAGGCAGCGTCCGCGCTCGATTCGCGGCGCCATGCACAAGGGTCAAATTCTAACGCAAGCCCTGTGAGCGCGCCCACGGCAGAAAGCCGTGGGCGCGCGGGACTACAGATCGACCGCCCGACCGCTTGCCAGCGACTCGCGCAGCGCATAGCCGATGCGCGTCGCCTCCAGCGCGTCCGCGAGCGTCGCGCCGCTTTGCCTGGCTTCGTTGACGGCGGCGACGAACGCCTGCGCTTCGCACAAAAACGCGTCCTCGAACCGGTCGAAGAACGTCGGCGTGCATTCGTTGCGGATGCCGCTCGCGTCGGCGATCTCGACGCGATTGCGGCGCGGATTGCGCCCGACATACAGCGCGCCCGCCGTGCCGATCACCTCGCTGCCCGTATCGTTGCCGTGCGCGAGCGTGCGCGACGCGTAGAACATCGCGAGGCGCCCGCCTTCGAACTCGCAGATGGCAACGCCGTTGTCGACGTCGCCGAATTCCCGCAAGCCTTCGTGCAACGCGACGACACCGCTCGCATACACGCGCTTCGCCTTCGGCATGCCGAGCAGCCAGCGCGCGACGTCGATGTCGTGCACGGTGCAATCGAGAAAGATGCCGCCCGAGGTCGGCGCGAAACGCACGAAAAACCCTTCGGGATCGTTCTGGTCGCAGGTCTGCGAGCGCACCATGAACGGCCTGCCGATCGCACCCGCCTCGATCTTGTCGAATGCGTCGCGGTAGCTCGGATCGAAGCGGCGCATGAAGCCGATCGTCGCCTGCAGTTGCGGACGGCGCTGCGCCTCCGCGATCACGCGCTCGCACTCGGCGAGATCGAGCGACAACGGCTTTTCGCAGAACACATGCTTGCCCGCGCGCAACGCGTCGATGATCTGCTGAGCGTGCAGCGCCGACGGCGTGACGAGCCACACGGCATCCACCTCGCGATCGTCGAGCAGCGCGTGATAGTCGTCGTAGAGCCGCGGCGCGGGCAGCGCTTCGCGCGCCCACGCGCGCTCTTCATCGAGCGGGCTGCACGCGGCCACCAGCGCCGCGCCCGACACGCGATACGCCAGATTCTCCGCATGCCGCTTGCCGAGCCGTCCGAGCCCGACTACACCGATACGCAACGGCCGGGGGCCCATCACAGCGCCTCGTTCAGCTTGACCGCGCGCCCTTGGCGCCACGAACGCGTCGCGGCTTCGGCGAGTTCGAGCGCCTTCATGCCGTCGGCGACCGTCGTGCGAACGGGCGTGCCTTGCGTCACGGCTTCGAAGAAATGCGCGATTTCCAGCGCGTACGCCGCCCGATAGCGTTCGAGGAAGAAGTGCTCTGGCACGTCGCTGGAAACGGCCGTCTTCGAATACGCGGTGACTTCCGTCGGACGCACGTTGCCTGCCTGCAGCATGCCTGCGCTGCCGAGCAGCTCGAAGCGCTGGTCGTAACCGTATGCCGCGCGCCGCGACGTGTTGATCTGGCACAGGCGCCCGCGCTTGGTGCGGATGGTCACCGCCGTGCAATCGATATCGCCCGCGTCCGCAATCGCCGGATCGGTGAGACAGCTGCCCGTCGCGTGCAACGTGTCGGCTTCGTCGTCGAGAATCCAGCGGAATATGTCGAAGTCGTGAATCAGCATGTCCTTGAAGATGCCGCCCGAGTGCTTGATGTACTCGACGGGCGGCGCGCCCGGATCGCGGCTCGTGACGACCAGCATTTCGGGCGTGCCGATTTCGCCTGCGTCGATGCGCGCCTTCAGCGCCGCAAAGGTCGGATCGAAGCGGCGCTGAAAACCGATCATGCAGACCACACCCGCCTTCGCGACGGCATCGGCGCAGGCGCGCGCACGCTCCAGCGTCAGATCCACAGGTTTCTCGCAGAACACATGCTTCTTCTGCGCCGCCGATTGCAGGATCAGATCGGCGTGCGTGTCCGTGCTCGAACAGATCACGGTCGCGCCCACCGACGCGTCGCCCATCGCGCCGTCCACATCGGCCACCTGCGCGCCGTGCTGCGCCGCGAGTGCCGCGGCCGCGTCGTGGTTCACATCGACCACGTACTTGAGCCGCACGCCCGGCTGCCGCGCGAGATTGGACGCGTGAATCTTGCCGATCCGCCCGGCGCCGAACACCGCGACGTCGATCGTCTTGCCTGCCACTTCAGTCATCGTATCCTCCAGTGTCTGTCGACTCTTCTACGTTCAATTCGAGCTTGTACGCGAGCGCGATGAACAGCGCCTGGCACAGGCAGATCGTGCTGGTCAGCGAGCGGAACGCGAACGCGCTGCCCTCTTTCACATACAGCTGCGTGCTCGCGTAACGCGCGAGCGGCGACAGCTGGCTATCCGTAATGACGAGCGTCTTTGCCTGATGGTGATGCGCGACGCGCAGGCAGTGCTGCGTCTCCTTGCCGTACGGCGCGAAGCTGATCGCGATCACGACGTCGCCCTTTTTCACGCTGCGAATCTGCTCGCGATACATCCCGCCGAAACCCGACACCAGATGCACGCGCTTAGGCGTGTGTTGCAGCGCGTAGACGATGTAGCTCGCGACGGGAAACGAGCGCCGCACGCCGATCACGTAGATGTTCTCGGCCTGCTGCAGCATCTTCACGGCGGCGTCGAACTGCGCGTCGTCGAGCGAGCCTTCCAGTTCGTCGAGGCCGTCTCGGCACGCGGCGACGAACTCACGCGCCACCGTGCCGCCCGACAGCCGCCCGGGCTTCTCGTCGATCAGCCGGCGAATGCGCTGCTGATAACTCTGCGACGACGCACCCTGAGTCGTGTACGCCTGGCGGAACACCGCTTGCAGATCCGAGAAACCCGAAAAGCCGAAGCGCTGCGCAAATCGGACGACAGCCGACGGATGGACGCCGCAACTCAGCGCAATGTCGCTGGTGCGATCGACCATCACGCTCGAACGATGCTGCTCGATATACGTCGCCACGCTCTTCAGCTGCCGCGGCAGCGATTCGTAGTTTTCCGCGATGCGTTGCATCAATTCTTCGACGCTCGGCAACTCTGCTGTGCTGTCTTCCGCCATGGTCCTGACCTCGTTGCTTTTTTGCAGCGCAAAACCGCGAACCCCCGCCCTGTAAGGCTCGGAGCGTGCGGCACGCGCCATCCCGACGTTGCCGAGTATAGGCATAACCGAAAGCAAATGGAATGTATTTTCCATTTTTATTCGTCATGAAATTTTCATTGCAACTCGCGGCGAGTTGGCCTAATCTTGGTCCTGAGCGATGACGCAACGGCAGCCGGCATCACCTCGCTACGCGTCATACGTTCACCTCAAAAACGAACAGACCGAGAAAGGTGGAGACAATGAGACTTTGCAAGGGCAAGGCTTCGTTCAAGGTTCTGGCCGCGGCGCTGACGCTCGCGGCAGGCATCGGCGGGATGACGGCGGCCTCGACGGCGCAGGCGGCGGACGCGAAATTCGTGCTGATCAGCCACGCGCCGGATTCCGACTCGTGGTGGAACACGATCAAGAACGCGATCAAGCAGGCCGACGAGGATTTCAACGTCGAAACCGACTACCGCAATCCGCCCAACGGCGATCTCGCCGATATGTCGCGCCTGATCGAGCAATCTGCGGCGCGCAACTACGACGGCGTGATCGTCACGATCGCCGACTTCGACGTGCTGAAGAGCTCGCTCGGCAAGGTCACGGCCAAGAAAATCCCCCTCGTCACCATTAACTCCGGCACGGAAGAACAGAGCGCGCAATTGGGCGCGATCATGCACATCGGCCAGCCCGAATACGTCGCGGGCAAGGCGGCGGGCGAAAAGGCGAAGGCCGCGGGCGTGAAATCGTTCCTGTGCGTGAACCACTTCGCGACCAACGTCGTGTCGTTCGAACGCTGCCGCGGCTTTGCCGACGCCCTCGGCGTCAACTACAAGACGTCGACGATCGATTCAGGCCAGGACCCGACGGAAATCCAGTCGAAGGTCAGCGCGTATCTGCGTAACCATCCGAACACGGGCGCGGTCCTCACGCTCGGACCGACGCCCGCATCGGCAACGCTGAAGGCCGTGCAGCAGATGGGCCTCGCGGGCAAGATCTACTTCGCCACGTTCGACTTCTCCGACGACATCGCCAAGGGCATCCAGGACGGCACGATCAATTTCGCCATCGATCAGCAGCCGTATCTGCAAGGCTATATCGCCGTCGCCGTGCTGGCCATCGTGAAGAAAGAGCACACGACCGATCCCGCGAAGATCCGGCAAATTCTGCAGGCCAATCCGAAATTCAAGGAGCGTCTGCAGACCTACGGCCTCGAGCCGTCGTATGGACCGAAGAACATCCGTTCCGGTCCGGGCTTCATCACGAAGGCGAATATCGACAAGGTCGTCAAGTACGCGGGCCAGTACCGCTAACGGACTTTCTCTAGCCAGTCATACGCGGTACCGGGCGCGCCAGCCAGCGCGCGACCCCGGCGGACCTTTGCACGCGAAAACGCGCAACCCGGCCGCCATCGTCGGGCGCCCCGACCGCGTCATTTGCCGGCTCTCTGCGCGACGCAAGCCACTCTCACGAACGCATCGCGCGGACCAGCCGGGTAATCAGGAGACATCATGGGCGTAGCCGGCAAACACTTCCCCTCGCATGGTCACGATGCGGCGGGCGACGAAGCATCCACCCAGCAGACGGCCGCCACGCAGCCGTCCGACGAGCGCATCCGCAAGGAGTCGTTCTTCGGCCATTTGCTGAACCGGCCGGAATTCGCCGCGATTTCAGGCACGGTGCTCGTGTTCCTCGTGTTCGCGATCAGCGCGGGCAGCTCGGGGATGTTCAACCTCGACGGCGTGATGAACTGGTCGCAGGTCTCCGCCTATCTCGGCATTCTCGCCGTCGGCGCATGTCTTCTGATGATCGCGGGCGAGTTCGATCTCTCCATCGGCTCGATGATCGGCTTCGCCGGCATGATGGTCGCGATTCCGTCCGTCTACTTTCACTGGCCGATCTGGGCCGCCATCATCTTCGCGTTCGCCGGCTCGATGGCGCTCGGCGCACTGAACGGCTATCTGGTGATGCGCACGCGGCTGCCCTCTTTCATCGTGACGCTCGCGTTCCTGTTCATCCTGCGCGGCCTCACGCTGGCGCTGTCGATCATGGTCGCCGACCGAACGATCATCTCCGGCGTCGGCGATCTGGCGCAGTCCGATGCCGTGACCAACTTCCTGTTCCATGGCGTAGCGCTCCACGGCCTCTTCACCAGTCTCGCGCACATGGGCATCGGCTCGCTGCTCGAAAACGGCCAGCCGCTCGTGCCCGGCATTCCGAAAGTGCTGCTGTGGTGGTTCGCGCTAGCCGCAGTCGGCGCGTTCGTTCTCGCGAAGACGCGCTACGGCAACTGGATTCTTGCCGTGGGCGGCGATGCGAATGCCGCGAAGAACGTCGGCGTGCCCGTGCGGCGCGTGAAGATTTCCCTCTTCGTGCTGACGGCCTTCTGCTCGTGCCTGTTCGCCGTGCTGCAAGTGTGCGACATCGGTTCGGCCGCCGCCGACCGCGGTCTGCAAAAGGAATTCGAAGCGATCATCGCCGCGGTGATCGGCGGCACGCTGCTGACGGGCGGTTACGGCTCCGTGGTGGGCGCGTGCTTCGGCGCGCTGATCTTCGGCGTCGTGCAGATCGGCATCACCTACACGAATGTCAGCTCCGACTGGTTCCGCGTGTTCCTCGGCGTGATGCTGCTGATCGCCGTGCTGTTCAATCACTATGTGCGCCGCCGCGTCGCGCAGTCGTAACCGGGAGACGAACATGTCCGACACTCTCAAGCAAGACGACATCATTCTGTCGCTCGAAAACGTCAGCAAGTATTTCGGCAAGGTGATCGCGCTTTCGGGCGTCACGCTGCGGCTGCGGCGCGGCGAAGTGCACTGCCTGCTCGGCGACAACGGCGCGGGCAAATCGACGCTGATCAAGACGCTCGCGGGCGTGCATCAGCCCTCTTCCGGCGATTACCTCGTGGACGGCAACAAGGTGAACTTCGAGTCGCCGAGCGACGCGCTCGATCTGGGCATCGCGACCGTCTATCAGGATCTCGCGCTGGTGCCGTTGCTGTCGGTGGCGCGCAATTTCTTCATGGGACGGGAGCCGCAGAAGAAGCTCTTCGGCCTCGTCAACGTGATGGATCTCGAAACCAGCGCGCGCATCGCCCGCGACAAGCTCGCGGAAATGGGCATCAACGTGCGTGATCCGCATCAACCCATCGGCACCATGTCGGGCGGCGAGCGGCAATGTCTCGCGATCGCGCGCGCGATCCACTTCGGCGCGCGCGTGCTGATTCTCGACGAACCGACGGCTGCGCTTGGCGTCAAGCAGAGCTTCAATGTGCTGAAGCTGATTCACAAGGCGCGCGCGAAAGGCATCTCCGTGATCTTCATCACGCACAACGTGCACCACGCGTATCCCATCGGCGATTCGTTCACGCTGCTCAATCGCGGCAAGTCGATGGGCACGTACACGAAAGAGACGATCACGAAGGACGAAGTGCTCGACATGATGGCGGGCGGCGCCGAAATGCAGAAGATGATCGGCGAACTCGAAGGCGCGACGATCTGAGCGCGCGCGTTTTCGCGTGCTTGTTCGCGCGCGTTTTCGCGTGATTTGCCCGCGCACCTGTTCGCACCTTCGTCAGCACACTCCGCACACTCAGGACACACACATGGCTCTCACCAGCACACCCACAGCTCCCGGCGCGAGCCGCTTCGCGGCGGGCCGCAGCCGCGACGTCATCTGTCTCGGCCGGCTCGCCGTCGATCTGTACGCGCAGCAGGTCGGCGCGCGGCTCGAAGATGTGGCGAGCTTCGCGAAGTATCTGGGCGGCTCGTCGGCGAACATCGCGTTCGGCTGCGCGCGGCTCGGTCTGAATGCGTCGATGCTCGCGCGCGTCGGCAACGATCACATGGGCCGCTTTCTCACCGAAACGCTCACGAAGGAAGGCTGCGACGTGAGCCACGTGCGCGTCGATCATGAGCGGCTCACCGCACTCGTTTTGCTCGGCCTGAAAGACCGCGACACGTTTCCACTGATCTTCTATCGCGAGAACTGCGCGGACATGGCCGTCGATGAAGCGGATTTCGACGAGGCGTATATCGCTTCGTCAAAAGCGCTGCTGATCACGGGCACGCATTTCTCGACGCAACAGGTCAACCGCACGAGCCGCCGCGCCCTGGAATACGCGCGCCGCAACGACGTGCGCACGGTGCTCGACATCGACTATCGTCCCGTGCTGTGGGGACTCACCGGCAAGGCCGACGGCGAGACGCGCTTCGTCGCGAACGACAGCGTCAGCGCGCACATCCAGGGCATGTGCCCCTGTTCGATCTCGTGATCGGCACGGAAGAGGAATTCCG
>BBSL01000367.1 GCA_001319865.1 Burkholderia sp. E7m39
GCTCGTCGTCAAGCGCGGGCCGCTTGGCTGCCAGATCATCGACGGCGACGTGCCCGCTTCGCTCGACGATGCGCCGATCCAGGGCGGCGTCGAAGTCGATGTGCTCAATGTGCTCGGTGCAGGCGATGCGTTCGCGTCGGGTTTTCTGTCCGGCTGGCTGCGCGATGAACCGCTCGAAGCCTGCGCGCGCGCCGCGAACGCGAGCGGCGCGCTTGTTGTTTCGCGTCACGGCTGCGCGCCCGCGATGCCGACGCCCGCCGAACTCGACTACTTCCTGCGCGAAGCGAAAGCCGACCCCGCGCGCATGCGCCGCCCCGACCGCGACGCGACGCTCGCGCGGCTGCATCGCGTGACGCCTGCGCGTCAGGCGCGCGATGAAGTGCTCGGCTTCGCGTTCGATCATCGCAACCAGTTCTTCGAGCTCGCGCAACAGACCGGCGCGGACCCGTCGCGCATTCCTAAGCTGAAGAGCCTGTTCGTCGAAGCCGTCAAGCAGACGGAACAGGCGCTCGGTCTGCAAGGCAGAATCGCGGTCCTGATTGACGACCGTTACGGGCAGGACGCGCTGAACGAAGCGACGGGCCGCGGCTGGTGGATCGGACGCCCCGTCGAATTGCCGGGCTCCGTGCCGCTCGTGTTCGATCATGGCCGCTCGATCGGCACCACGCTGACCAGCTGGCCGCGCGAGCACGTGGTGAAGTGCCTCGTGCAATTCCATCCCGACGAGCCGATCGAGCAACGTCTCGAACAGGAAGCGCAACTGCGCGCGCTGTATGACGCCGTGCAGGAAAGCGGGCACGAGCTGCTGCTCGAAGTGATTCCGCCGAAGCATCTGCCCAGTGCGCCCGACGTGGTGTTCCGCGCGCTGAAGCGGCTCTACAACATCGGCCTCTATCCGGAATGGTGGAAGCTCGAACCGATGGATGCCTCGCAGTGGCAAGCCGTCGATGCGCTGATTCAGGAACGTGATCCGTACTGCCGCGGCGTGGTGCTGCTCGGGCTGTCGGCGCCCGTCGAGCAGATGATCGAAGGCTTTCGCGCGGCCGCGCAATCGAAGACCTGCAAGGGCTTCACGGTCGGCCGCACGATTCATTACGAACCGAGCCACGCCTGGCTCGCAGGCGAAATCGGCGATGACGAAGTGATCGCGCGCGTGCGCGCGACCTTCGAAACGCTGATCCGTTCATGGCGCGAGAGCCGTGGCACAGCGAATGCGGCCCCCTCGCAGCGACTTCATCAGGAGCAGGCAGCATGAATCAACGCGTGTTGCATCACGACGCCGCGAGCGCTTCCGACGCCGACGCGCAGGTTTCGGCGGACGGCGTGATCCGGCTCACGGCGGCGCAGGCCGTGGTCCGCTATCTTGCCGCGCAGCAGGTCGAGACGGAGGACGGCCAAGGCACCGAGCCGCTCTTCGGCGGCGTGTTCGCGATCTTCGGGCACGGCAATGTCGCAGGGTTTGGTGAAGCGCTGTATCAGCACCGGCATGAGTTGCCGACCTACCGCGCGCACAACGAACAGGCGATGGCGCACAGCGCGATAGCATTCGCCAAGGCGCACTTCCGCCGGCGCATGATGGCCGTCACCACGTCCATCGGCCCAGGCGCGACGAACCTCGTGACGGCGGCGGCGCTCGCGCATGTGAATCGCTTGCCCGTGTTGCTGCTGCCCGGCGATATCTTTGTGTCGCGCGCGCCCGATCCTGTGTTGCAACAGGTCGAGGACTTCCACGACGGCGGCATCTCCGCCAACGACGCCTTCAAGCCCGTATCGCGCTACTTCGATCGCATCGTGCATCCCGCGCAGTTGCTCAACGCCTTGCCGCGCGCGATCCGCGTGCTGACGGATGCCGCGCTCTGCGGCCCCGTCACGCTCGCGCTGCCGCAAGACGTGCAGGCAACAGCCTACGATTTTCCCGCCAGCTTCTTCGCGCCGCGCGTCGTGAAGTTTTATGCGCCGGCGCCCGTCGCGCATGAAATCGACGATGCGCTGCTGGTGTTGCGCAACGCCAGGCGTCCGCTGGTCGTCGCGGGCGGCGGCGTGCTGTACGGACGCGCAACGGACGCGTTGCAGGCGTTCGCGACGCGGTACGGCATTCCTGTCGCGGAGACGCAGGCCGGCAAGAGCGCGCTTGCGTGGGATGATGCATTGAACGTCGGCGCGCTGGGCGTGACGGGTTCGCCCGGCGCGAACGCCATCGCGCACGAAGCCGATTGCGTGCTCGCCGTCGGCACGCGTCTGCAGGACTTCACGACGGGCTCGAACACGCTGTTCACGCAGGCGCAGGTGATCGGCATCAATGCGAATGCGTTCGACGGCCAGAAGCATCGCGGCTGCATCGTGCAGGCCGATGCGCGGCTCGCGCTCGATGCGTTGTCCGCGCGACTCGAAGGCTGGAAAGCGGACGCCGCGTGGACCAGACGCGCGCAGCAGCATGCGAACGAATGGCGCGACATCGTGCAGCGGCTCACGCACGCGCCGCAACGCGTGGAAGGCAAGAGCGTGCTGCCGTACGACGCCGACGTGATCGGCGCGGTGCAGCGTTCGAGCGCACGCTCGGCCACCGACGACATCGTCGTGTGCGCCGCGGGCACGCTGCCCGCCGAGTTGCACAAGCTGTGGCGCGCGGGCCGGCCGGGCGCCTATCACGTCGAGTATGGCTATTCGTGCATGGGCTATGAAATCGCGGGCGGCCTGGGCGCGAAGCTCGCGCGACCCGAGCGCGAAGTGATCGTGATGGTCGGCGACGGCAGCTACCTGATGATGAACAGCGAGATCGCGACTTCCGTGATGCTCGGCGCGAAGCTGATCGTCGTCGTGCTCGACAACCGCGGCTATGGCTGCATCAACCGCCTGCAGCAGGCGTGCGGCGGCGCGCCGTTCAACAACATGTTCGACGACTGCGTGCAGGGCGCGCCCGGCGCGCCGATCATCGATTTCGCCGCGCACGCGCGCGCGTTGGGCGCGCAGGCCGAGCACGTCGCGAACGTCGACGAACTCGAAGCCGCGATGCAACGCGCGCGCGCGGCGGACCGTACCTATTTGATCTGCATCGATACCGACGCCGCGCGCACCACCGACGAAGGCGGCTGGTGGTGGGAAGTTGCCGTGCCTGAAGTGTCGCCGCGCGAAGGCGTGCGCCGCGCACGCGCCGACTACGAAGCGCATATGAACGCGCGCGGCAAGGACAACCAGTGAGGAAGCGCACATGAGTCAGTTCGAAGTACGCATCGGCATCAATCCGCTGTCGTGGATGAACGACGATCTGCCGTCGCTCGGCGGCGAAACGCCGCTCGACACAGCGCTCACGGAAGGACGCGAGATCGGCTATCAGGGCTTCGAGTTGGGCAACAAGTTTCCGCGCGAACCCGAAGCGTTGAAGGCACTGTTCAAACAGTACGATCTGTCGCTCGTTTCGGGCTGGTATTCGGGGCGGCTCGCGGATTTCAGCCGCAGCGTCGAAGACGAATGCAGGGCCGTCGATTCGCATCTGGAATTGCTGGCCAAAAACGGCGCGACCGTGATGGTCTACGGCGAGGTGCACCATTCCATTCAGGGCGCGCCGTACCCGCTCTATCAGCGGCCGCGCTTTTTCACCGACGAGCAATGGAACACCTACGCCGCGCGGTTGAATGAGTTCGCGCGCTATACGTTGGGCAAGGGCGTGCGCGTCGCGTATCACCATCACATGGGCGCGTATGTCGAGACGCCCGCCGACGTCGACCGACTGATGGCATTGACCAGCGACGATGTTGGCCTGCTGTTCGACGCGGGCCATATCACGTTCGCGGGCGGCGATGCGTCGACCGTCTTGAACCGGCACATCGACCGCGTGTGCCACGTGCATTGCAAGGACGTGCGCCCCGCCGTGATGAAGCTCGCGCGCAACCGCAACTGGAGCTTTCTCGATGCCGTGATCGCGGGCGCGTTCACGGTGCCGGGCGACGGCGCCGTCGATTTCCCGGCGATCATCGATACCCTCAAGCGCCACGGCTACCGCGGCTGGCTGGTCGTCGAGGCGGAACAGGACCCGGCCGTCGCGCCGTCGTATGCGTATGCGCAGAAGGGATATCGAACGCTGCGCACGCTCGTCGACGCGCCGCTCGATGTCGCACAGGAGGCAGCATGAGTTTGCTCGTGAAAGCACAGCGCGAAGGCCAGACCATCGCGCGCGTCACGCCGGAGTCGGCGGACTGGAAGTATGTCGGCTTCGCCGCGTACCGGATGGAACAGAATGAAGTCGTGCACGTGCTCGAAGCGTCGCGCGAGGTGTGCATCGTCGTGATGGCAGGCGCCGTCGATATCGAAACCGATGCGCAGACGTGGACGGGCCTTGGCTCGCGCGACAGCGTGTTCGAGGACAGCGCTCCCGTTGCCGTGTATCTGCCGCCGAACACGCGCACCACGATTCGCGCGAACCGCTATGCCGAGGTGGGCGTGGCGAGCGCGCCTGCGAAGGGCGACTATCCCGCGCGGCTGATCGAGCCCGCGCAGATGAAGCGGTCCGTGCGCGGCAAGGGCGCGAACACGCGCTACGTGTGCGACATTCTTCCGCAGACGGAGCCGGCGGAATCGTTGCTCGTGGTGGAGGTACGCACGCCGGGCGGGCATTCGTCGAGTTATCCGCCGCACAAGCACGACACGGACAATATTCCTGCCGAAAGCTCGCTCGAAGAGACGTATTACCACCGGCTGAATCCGCCGCAGGGGTTTGCGTTCCAGCGCGTGTATACGGATGCGCGCGATATCGACGAATCGCTGGCCGTCGAGGACAACGATGTCGTGATGGTGCCGCGCGGGTATCACCCCGTGGTCGTGCCGTATGGGTATGACTCTTATTACCTCAATGTGATGGCCGGGCCGACACGGACCTGGCACTTCAAGAACGATCCGAAGCATGAGTGGATCGTCGAGAGGGATTCCAGAGGTTAGGGTTCGGGGTTTTGCTGTTGCGCCTGCGCGGCGCGGGCCTTGCCGGTGTGTGATTGCCCTTTGCGCGGGCATCCGCGATGGCGCCTTCGCGGCGCGGGCGTTGCCGGTGTGTGTTGCCCTTTGCGCGGGCATCCGCGTTTTGCGCTTTGGCGGCGCGGGCGTTGCCGGTGTGTGTTGCCCTTTGCGCGGGCATCCGCGATAGCGCCTCGCGGCGCAGGCGTTGCCCCTGTGCGGGGCGGCACCTACTTTTCTTTGCCGCCGCAAAGAAAAGTAGGCAAAAGAAAGCGGGCTCACACCGTCAGTGCTCGTTTCTACCCACGGGCCCCCGACGTCCCCATGTTTCATGCGGTAACGCTCCGGCTTTTGCTAGCTGCCAACGTGCTCGTCGTGCGCCTCACCCGCTTCACGTGTGCGTACACCGGTTGGCCGCGTGCGTAGCTAATGCGTTCTTATGCGGCAAACTGTATGTAGGTTGTCTCGCCG
>BBSL01000368.1 GCA_001319865.1 Burkholderia sp. E7m39
CACTTCGTAGCGCACGCTCGATTTGCCGACGGCCATCACGCGCAGACCCGCATCGATACGATCCGGAAAGACCACGGGCGCGAAGTAGTTGCAATGCGTTTCGACGACCAGGCCGATGATCGTGCTGTGCTCGATGCTGAGCACACCCGTGCGGATCAGATACTCGTTTACGATCGTGTCGAAGTAGCTGTAATAGACGACGTTGTTCACATGGCCGTAGACGTCGTTGTCCATCCAGCGCGTACCGATGGACAGGAAATGCAGATACGCGCTGCGCGGCACGGGTGTGGGTTTGTGCATGGCGTGTTCGGCTGGAAGGAAGGGCGGCGTTTACAGCGATTCCGTCAGCATGCGACGGTAGTCGTCGGCGCTGGCTTCGCGCGGATTCGTCTTGTGGCAATGATCGGCGAGCGCGCCCTTGACCACCTTGTCGAACACGCTTTCGTCGACGCCCATCTGCCTGAGGCCCGTCGGCAATCCGAGGCGCGCCGTCATGTCGTGCAGCGCCTGCGCCAGATCGGCGTTGTCGGGCAGATTCATCACGCGGCGCATGCGCGCGTAACGGCGATTCGCGACGACCGTTTCCGCGCTTTCATTGAAGCGCAGCACGGCGGGCAGCACGACGGCGTTGAGCGTGCCGTGATGCAGCGACGTGCGCCCGTTCACAGGCACGCCGCCGAGCGGATGCGAGAGCGAATGCACGCAGCCCAGCCCTTTCTGGAACGCCATCGCGCCCTGCATCGACGCGCTCATCATGTTCAGGCGCGCGTCGCGGTTCTGGCCGTCGCGTGTCGCCAGCTCGATGTTCGCCCATGCGCGCTCCAGGCCGTCGAGCGCGATGCCGTCGGCGGGCGGATTGAACGACGGCGCGAGAAACGTTTCGATGCAATGCGCGATGGCGTCCATTCCCGTCGCGGCCGTCAGCATCGACGGCAAGCCGAGCGTGAGACCCGGATCGCAAATGGCCGCTTTCGGCAACAGATGCCACGAGTGAAAGCCGACCTTGCGACCATCGTTCAGGATCACGATCGCACCGCGCGCGACTTCGCTGCCCGTGCCCGCCGTGGTCGGAATCGCGATCAGCGGCGCGGCGGCACTCGTGATCCGGTTGCTGCCGCCTTCGATGGTCGCGTATTCCGTCATCGTGCCCGGATGCGTCGCCATGATCGCGACGCCCTTGGCCAGGTCGATCGACGAGCCGCCGCCGATCGCCACCAGCCCGTCGCAGCCTTCGTCGCGATAGCGCTGCGCGGCCGCCATCACCATCGCTTCCGTCGGATTCGACGGCGTGTCGTCGAAGATGGGCACGCCGGAAAGCTGTAACGCATCGATGGCCTGCTGCGCCACGCCCGCCGCCAGCACGCCCTTGTCGGTCACCACGAGCGGCCGCCGGATGCCCGCGCGTTCGCATTCGGCGGGCAACTGCGCAAGCGCGTCGTAGCCGAGATGAATGTGCGTCAGATAGTAGATGTAGGCCATATCGATGCGTCTCCTGGGTGGGCTGCGGTTTCTGCATTTGTTATGGAACGGCGAGCGCCTGGGCTACGGGGCCCGCGGCGACGGGCATTGGCAAAACACGTGAGACCTCACGCGCTGCACAGTGCGCGCACGTCGGCGGCGAAGCGCTCGACTGTTTCGGGCTGCGTATCCCACGCGCACATCAGCCGACAGCCGCCTGCGCCGATGAACTCGTAGAACTTCCAGCCGCGCGTGCGCATCGTCTTGGCGACGTGCGGCGGCAATTGCGCGAACACCGCGTTCGATTCCGTCGGGAACATGATGCTCACGCCGGGAATCCCGGCAAGGCGCGACTCCATCAGCTTCGCCATCGCGTTGGCGTGGCGTGCGTTGCGCAGCCAGACGTCGTTGTCGAGCAGGCCGAGCCACGGCGCGGAAATGAAGCGCATTTTCGACGCGAGCTGGCCCGCCTGCTTCAGCCGGTAGGCGAAGTCGTCGGCGAGCGAGCGATCGAAGAACACCACCACCTCGCCGACGGGCAAGCCGTTTTTCGTGCCGCCGAAGCACAGCACGTCGACACCCGCGCGCCACGTGATCTCCGAAGGATGGACGTCGAGCGCGGCGACGGCATTCGCAAAGCGCGCGCCGTCCATGTGCACCTTCAGATGACGGCGCTTCGCGATCGCCGCGATCGCGCGAATCTCTTCGACGCTGTAGACGGTGCCCACTTCCGTCGATTGCGTGAGCGTGACGACCTTGGGCTTCGGATAGTGGATGTCGGCACGGCGCGTGATGACGACTTCGATTGCGTCGGGCGTGAGCTTGCCGCCGACGCCGGGCGCCGTCAGCAGCTTGGAGCCGTTCGAGAAGAACTCGGGGCCGCCGCATTCGTCCGTTTCGATGTGCGCCAGCTCGTGGCAGATCACGGAGTGGTACGACTGGCAGAGCGACGCCAGCGCCAGCGAGTTGGCCGCCGTGCCGTTGAAGACAAAGAACACTTCGCAGTCGGTCTGGAACAGGTCGCGCAGGCGGTCGCAGACTTGCTGCGTCCACGAGTCGTCGCCGTAGGCCGGTTCGTGGCCGCTGTTGTTGGCGGCGATCAGCGCTTCGAGCGCCTCGGGACAGATGCCGGCGTAGTTGTCCGACGCGAAATGTTGCATGGCAGGCGGCGCGCCTGGCGACGGGCGCGCAAGGATGACTGGAAAGCGGTCATTTTAGTGCGCCGGATGCCGAATTTGTTTTTGGGCGCGCGGGGCGCAGCATCGTCACGGCGACGAGACCCGCCGCGCCCGCGAGCAATGTGAGCGCGGCCAGCCAGAGGGCGAGCGTGAACGAGCCCGTATGCGCGGCGATGGGCGCCGCGACGAGCGGCCCCGCGATCTGTCCCAGCCCGTATGCCGCCGTCGCGTAGCCCATCAGGCTCGCTGCGTCGTCGCCGTGCAGGCGGCGCGCCTCGCGCATTGCAAACAGCGTGATGGCCGTGAACGGCAGGCCGATCAGCGTGCTGCCGAGCGAAAAGCCGACCGCCGTCGGCGACACGATGCCCGCGGCGATACCCAACGCCTGCAGCACGTAGCAGGCGGCCAGCAGCGTGCGGTTGTCCCAGTGCGAAGGCAGGCGCGCGCCCACCAGCGCGCCCGCCACCAGCGCGATGCCGAGCATCGGCCAGAACAGATCGGGCCACGGCGAGCCCGCGGGCAGTGCGGCGCGCGCAATGACGGGCAGGAACGTCGCGGTGATGATGTAACCGAAGCCGGGGACGGCGTAGAGGACGGTCAGCCAGAAAGCGTCCGCGCGATGCAGATGCGCGGGGTGATGCGGGTGTTCGGCTTGCGCATGTTGGGCTTGCGAATGTTGGGCTTGCGAGTGCGCCGGCCGTTGCGGTGCCTGGCCCGCGTTCGCCGCGTTCGCATCAGTAGCCGATGCGGAGGCCGACGGTTCGAAGGTGCGCCACACCAGCACGGTCAGCACGGCCGACAACAGCCCAAAACCGATCCAGCCCGCCGACGCGCCATAACCGCTCGCCGCGCTGACCAGCAAGCCCGTTCCGGCGATGCCGACACCCGGTCCGGTGTAGATCACGCCACCCCACTCGTTCGCCCGCAAATCGGCCAGCCGCCGCAATCCCCATTGCGACGCGAACACGAAGGTCCACGCACTGACGGCGCCCGCGACGAAGCGCACGGCGGCCCACACCCAGAACTGCTGCGTGACGCCCATCGCAAGCACGAGCAGCACCGTCAGCGCGAGGCCCGCCTTCACCATGCGCGCCGCGTCCACGCGCAGCGCCGCGCAGCCGATCGCGCCGACGAAGTAACCGGCGTAGTTCAGCGACGCGAGCCAGCCACCGTGGCGGATGTCGATCGCGCCGCCGTGAAGCATTAGCGGCAACAGCGGCGTGAACGCAAAGCGTCCGACACCGAGCGCGACAGCCAGCGCCACCATGCAAGCAAGCGCCGTGCGGCGCGCGGCATGAGGCGAAACGTGAGACTGGACGGTGGGCGCGGCAAGATTGTTCATTGGTGGGCGGGCGGCGGAGCGCGCCGTCAGTGGCGTGAGCGGTGCAGTGGTCTGCGCAGCGATGTGTTTCCTATGGCCGAATCGTAGCTTGACCGTTCAATCTCATAAAATGAATAATACTGATAGATTAAATCTTTCAGAGAGATCGATGGACCTTGCTGCCTTGACCATTTTTCGCGCCGTCGTGCGAGAAAACGGCGTGACCCGCGCGGCGGCGAAGCTCAACCGGGTGCAATCGAACGTAACGACGCGTATCAAGCAGCTCGAAGAGCAGCTGGGCGCCGAGCTTTTTATTCGCGACGGACGGCGGCTCGTGCTGACACCCGCCGGCGAGACGCTTTTGCCGTACGCCGAACGCCTGCTCGCACTCGCCGACGAGGCGCGCCATGCAATCAGGGACGCCCGCCCGAGCGGCCGCCTGCGGCTCGGCACAATGGAAAGCGTGGCCGCGACCCGCCTGCCCGGGCTGCTGGCGGAATACCACCAGGCGTGGCCCGATGTCGCACTCGAACTGGAAACGGGCACGACAGGCAGGCTGATCGACCGGGTGCGCGAGTTCGAGGTCGACGCCGCGCTGGTCGCGACGCCGTTCGACCCCGCATGGAACGGCGGCCTGTTCGATGCCATCCCCGTCTTCCGCGAGGAACTGGTGATGCTGACGCCGCGTGGCTATCGCCCCGTTCAGGAAGCAGGCGATGCCGGGCTTTCGACGTTGATTGCCTTCGAGGCGGGCTGCTCGTACCGGGTGCACATCGAGCAATGGTGCATGGAGCGCGGCATCCGGCCCGCGCGGGTGCTGGAGCTAGGCTCGTATCACGCGATCGTCGCGTGCGTGGCGGCGGGCGCGGGCGTGGCCGTCGCGCCGCGCTCGGTGCTGGCGCTGATGCCCCAATCGAACGACATCGCCGTGCATCCGCTCGACGGAATGGGCGGCATCGATACGCTGCTGGTCTGGCGGCGCGGCCATTTTTCGTCGGCGCTGAACGCGCTGCGCGACATGCTCGTCGCGAGCGGGAATGTACCGCAGGTGCCGGCGCAAGATCTGGCCGCCTGAATCCGCCGGCTCGAAAAAAACAAAAGCCGCGAGTCTCATCGACCCGCGGCCTTTTTTGCGCGATGCGAACGCCGCGCGACTCAGCCGCTTAGAGCTGCGCCGCGACCCAGCCCTTCACGCCTGCCAATGCAGCGGGCAGATTGGCCGGCTCGGTTCCGCCCGCCTGCGCCATGTCGGGGCGGCCGCCGCCCTTGCCGCCGACCTGCTGCGCAACGAAGTTCACCAGTTCGCCCGCCTTGACCTTCTTGCTCGCGTCGGCCGTGACGCCTGCGATCAGGCTGACCTTGCCGCCTTCGACGGACGCCAGCACGATGGCCGCGCTCTTGAGCTTGTCCTTGAGCTTGTCGACGGTTTCGCGCAGCGTCTTGACGTCCGCGCCTTCGAGCGTTGCCGCCAGCACCTGCACGCCGGATACGTCGATTGCCTGGCCGGCCAGTTCGTCGCCCTGGCTCGACGCGAGCTTCGACTTGAGCGCGCCCAGTTCTTTTTCCAGCGACTTCACCTGATCCTGCACCATCGCAATACGCTGCGTCAGCTCCGACGGCTGCGCCTTCAGCGCCGCCGCCGCCGCGTTGATACGCGCGTCGAGTTCCTGCACATAGCGCACGGCGTTGTCGCCCGTGATCGCCTCGACGCGGCGAATGCCCGCCGCGACGCCGCCTTCCATCACGATCTTGAACAAGCCGATATCGCCCGTACGGTGCACGTGCGTGCCGCCGCACAGTTCGCGCGAGAAGCCGAGATCGAGCACGCGTACTTCGTCGCCGTACTTTTCGCCGAAGAGCGCCATTGCGCCGCCCTTCACCGCTTCGTCAAAAGGCATGACGCGCACGATGCCAGGCGCGTTCGCCAGCACTTCCGCGTTGACGATCGCTTCAACACGGCGGATTTCGTCGTCCGTCATGGGCGCGTTGTGCGCGAAGTCGAAGCGCGTCTTGTCGGCGTCGACGAGCGAGCCCTTTTGCTGGACGTGGCCGCCGAGCACCTCGCGCAGCGCCTTGTGCATCAGGTGCGTGGCGGAGTGATTGCGGGCCGTGCGCGCGCGGCGGACGGCATCGATTTCCGCCTTCACGACGTCGCCGACCTTCAGCGTGCCCTGCTCCAGCGTGCCGTGATGGCCGACGACATCCGCCTGTACCTTCAGCGTATCGACGACGGCAAAGCGCACGCTCGCGTTCGCCAGCACGCCCTGGTCGCCGACCTGGCCGCCCGATTCCGCGTAGAACGGCGTGTGATCGAGCACGACGACGGCCTGCTGGCCCTTCGTGACTTCGTTGACTGACGCGCCGTCGACATACAGCGCCGTGACCTTCGCGTCGTCGAAGACGATTTCTTCGTAGCCGTGGAACGTGGTCTTCGCGCCCGAGTATTCGAGGCCCTGCGCCATCTTGAACTTGCCGGCCGCGCGCGCCTGCTCGCGCTGACGGGCCATCGCTTCGTCGAACGCGGGTTCGTCGACCGTGACGCCGCGCTCGCGGCATACGTCCGCCGTCAGATCGAGCGGGAAGCCGTAGGTGTCGTGCAGCTTGAACGCGACTTCGCCGTCGAGCGTCTTGCCGCCCTTCGCATCCAGATCGGCCAGCGCGGACTCGAGGATCGACATGCCGTGCTCGATGGTCTCGAAGAAGCGTTCTTCTTCCTGACGCAGAACGTCCGTGACGCGTTGCTCGGCGTCCTTCAGTTCCGGATACGCGGCGCCCATCTGCGCGACGAGGTCCGCGACCAGCTTGTGGAAGAACGAACCCTTGCGACCGAGCTTGTAGCCGTGACGGATGGCGCGGCGCACGATACGGCGCAGCACGTAGCCGCGGCCTTCATTGCCGGGAATCACACCGTCGACGATCAGGAACGAGCACGCGCGAATGTGATCGGCGATCACCTTCAGCGAGTTGTTCGACAGATCTTCGACGCCCGTCTCACGGCCAGCCGCCTTGATCAGCGCCTGGAACAGGTCGATTTCATAGTTGCTGTGCACGTGCTGCAGCACGGCTGCGATCCGCTCGAGGCCCATGCCCGTGTCCACGCACTGCTTGGGCAGCGGAGTCATGTTGCCCTGGGCGTCGCGGTTGAACTGCATGAACACGAGGTTCCAGATTTCGATGTAGCGGTCGCCGTCTTCTTCAGGCGATCCCGGCGGGCCGCCCCACACGTCCGGGCCATGGTCGTAGAAGATTTCGGAGCACGGGCCGCACGGGCCGGTATCGGCCATCTGCCAGAAGTTGTCCGACGCGTAGCGCGCGCCCTTGTTGTCGCCGATGCGGATGATGCGCTCGGTCGGCACGCCGACTTCTTTCGCCCAGATGTCGTAGGCTTCGTCGTCTTCCTGATAGACGGTGACCCAGAGCTTTTCCTTCGGCAACTGGTAGACGCCCGTCAGCAGCTCCCACGCGTAGTGGATCGCGTCGCGCTTGAAATAGTCGCCGAACGAGAAATTGCCGAGCATTTCGAAGAACGTGTGGTGACGCGCCGTGTAGCCGACGTTCTCCAGATCGTTGTGCTTGCCGCCCGCGCGCACGCTGCGCTGCGCCGTCGTGGCCCGCGAGTACGGACGCGATTCGGCGCCGAGAAACACATCTTTGAACTGCACCATGCCCGAATTGGTGAAGAGCAGCGTCGGGTCGTTGCCGGGCACGAGGCTCGACGAGCGGACGATCGTATGGCCCTTCGATTCGAAGAACTTGAGGAATTTCTCGCGGATTTCGGCGGCTTTCATAGCGTGCTTTGGGGACGGTCCTGACTTGAGCCGACGGCTGCGGAACGCTTACCGGCCGTCGCAATGGATTGTTTCCTGAACGCTCGATTATACGGGATCGGCGCGCCCACGCGGCGCCGCGGCGTGGCTCGCGCGCGGCGTTGGCCATTCGGCCAGCTTTCATCGAAAAACGGCCCGATGCGTCATTTGTCCTATGCCGTCAGGCCGGGTGGGCCGCGCGCGGCCGATCGCTTAAGATGCATCACATCGTTGAAACGGGCACCCGCGTGCCTCATTACATGGGAGACGTAGACAGAACATGGGCGCACTCAGTCATATTCGCGTGCTGGACCTGACCCGCGTACTGGCCGGTCCGTGGTGCGCGCAAACGCTCGCCGATTTCGGTGCCGACGTGATCAAGGTCGAACGGCCAGGCGCCGGCGACGACACGCGCCATTGGGGGCCGCCGTACCTGAAGACGCCCGAAGGCGCGGACACGCGCGAGGCCGCCTATTACCTCGCGGCGAATCGCAACAAGCGCTCGGTCACCGTCGATATCGCCACACCGGAGGGGCAGGCCATCGTCCGCGAGCTGGCGGCGCAAAGCGATGTGGTGCTGGAGAACTACAAGGTCGGCCAGTTGCAGAAGTATGGGCTCGATTACGCGTCGCTGAAGGCCGTGAAGCCGGACATCATCTACTGCTCGGTGACAGGCTTCGGCCAGACGGGGCCGTATGCGCAGCGCGCGGGCTACGACTTCATCGTGCAGGGCATCGGCGGCTTCATGAGCATCACGGGCGAGCGCGACAGCCTGCCGGGCGGCGGCCCGCAGAAGGCGGGTGTCGCGATCGCGGACCTGATGACGGGCATGTACTCCACGGTGGCCGTGCTCACGGCGCTCGCGCATCGCGAGCGAACGGGCGAAGGCCAGTACATCGACATGGCACTGCTGGACGTGCAGGTCGCGATGCTCGCCAACATGAACTCGAATTTCCTCGCAAGCGGCAAGCCGCCTGCGCGCTGGGGCAACGCGCACGCGAACATCGTCCCGTATCAGACCTTCCAGACGAGCGACAGCTGGATCATCGTCGCGGTGGGCAACGACGGACAGTTCCGCAAGTTCGTCGAAGCGGGCCAGCGCGCGGAACTGGCCGACGACGACCGCTTCGCGACCAATCCCGAGCGCGTGCGCAATCGCGAGATTCTCGTGCCGATACTCGCCGACATGGTCCGCACGCGCAGCAAGCACGAGTGGATCGACGCGCTGGAGGCGGCGGGCGTGCCCTGCGGCCCAATCAACGATCTGGAAGAGGTGTTCGAGAACGAGCAGGTCATCGCGCGCGGCATGCAACTGGAGCTGCCGCATCCGACGGCCGGCTCGGTGAAACTGGTGCGCAACCCGATCCGGATGAGCGCGACGCCGCCCGAAGCGCAGGCCCATCCGCCCACGCTCGGCGAACACACTGAAACCGTCTTGCGCGACGTGCTCGGATATGACGACGAGCGGATCGACGCGCTGCGCGGACGGTCGGTGATCTGACGGGTCCGGGGAAACGTTGAGGGAACGTTGAGAGAACGTCGAAGAAACGTTGGGAGAAACGGGTTGGGGAAACGGTCCGCGCCGCGGCTCACGCCAGCGAAGCCAGCCACCGCTGCCCTTCGTCCCAGTCGTCGAGACCGCTGTCCGCGTTGATATGGCCGCGCGGACCGATGTTCTCCCAGCGGCTGCCCCATGCGCGCGCGCAAGCCTGCGAAAACGGCACGCCGCCATACGGATCATCGGTGCTCGCGACGACGATCGACGGGAACGGCAGCGGCCGCATCGGCACGTCGTCGAAGCCGGCCGCGTCGGCGGGAAAGCCGGCGCCTGCGGGATCGGGCACCGCGACGAGCAAAGCGCCTGCTACTTTCGCGAGCGTGTCGTGCGAGGCATGGCGCGCCGCCCAGAACGCCACCGTCAGGCAGCCGAGGCTGTGCGCGGCGAGCAGCACAGGCGTGCGTGCGGCGGCGACCGACGCATCGAGCGTCGCGCACCATTCGCCGCAATCGGGATGATCCCAGTCGCGCATCGACGCGAGCGAAAAGCCGGGATACCGCGCTTCCCAGCGGGTCTGCCAATGTCCGACGCCGGAGTTCATATAACCCGGCAACACGATCACGCTCTGCTGCTCCAACGCCATTCGCTTCCCCTTATTCGTCTGATTTCCGAAAGGACAACGACGCTATTGAATCACACGACCCACGCCCGCGCCGCGCGGGTCCGCGGCGGGTTGGGGCGTCGTGCCGTCGATGCGGATCATCTGCACGTCGCCATTGAATTTCTGACCCTCGAGCGTGTAGCCGCGCGCTTTCAGCTGTTCGGCCAGTTCGCCGTCGATGGGGTGATACGGCTCCCAGTAGATCGTCTTCTGCGGCAGCAGCTGATGGTGAAAGCGCATCGCGGCGAGCGCGTCGGCAGGCGGCATGTTGAAGTCGTACAGGTTCGTCATCACCTGGAAGATCGACGTGAAAATGCGCGAGCCGCCCGGTGTGCCGATCACGAGCGACACCTTGCCGTCCTTCGTCAGGATGGTGGGCGTCATCGACGACAGCGGCCGGCGGCCGGGCGCGACCGTGTTGACATCGCCGCTCGTCACGCCGAACTGGTTCGGGACGCCCGCCTTCGTTTCGAAATCGTCCATTTCGTCGTTCAACACGAAGCCTGCGCCGTCGACAACCACGCCCGAGCCGAACGGCCCGTTCAGCGTGTACGTGTTCGACACGGCGTTGCCCCATTTGTCGACCACGGAAAAATGCGTCGTCTGCGCCTTCTCCGGCATCGCGTCACCGAGCCCCGGCTTCACGGGCGCGCCGCCCGGCACTTCGTCGGGCGTGATGTCCTCGACTCGCTTCGCGAGGTACGCATCGTCGATCAGCTTGTCGACGGGCACGCGGAACGAATCAGGGTCGCCCATGTATTGCTGGCGGTCGGCGAACACGCGATCCTCGATCTGCGCGACCAGGTGGACGTACGGCTCGGAATTGAGCGCGACCCCGTCGAATTGCGGCTTCAGATCGGCCTTCATCTTCAGCAGCTGGATCAGCCCGACGCCGCCCGAACTCGGCGGCGGCGCGGTGACGATCTGATAGTCGTTCCAGCTGGCCGTCACGGGCTGACGCCAGACGGCCTTGTACTGCAAGAGATCGGACTTCGTGATCAGGCCGTGACCGTACATCTGGCGCGCGATCAGCTCGGCCGTCTGCCCTTCGTAGAACTCGCGGCCGCCGTCGTCGGCGATTCGCGACAGGGTCTGCGCGAGCTCCGGCTGACGGAACACGCTGCCCGCTTTCAGGTTCGAGAAGTACGCGTCGAAATTGGTCTTGCCGCCAAAACCCTGCGACGCACCTTCGCGGCGCTTTTGCAGCCATGCGTCGACCGTGAAGCCATCCGTCGCGTATTTGATCGCGGGCGCGAGCACCTGCTTCCACTTGAGCTTGCCGAAGCGCTTTTTGCGCCTCCCACATGCCGTCGACCGTGCCCGGCACGGCCACTGCGCGGTGGCCCACAAGGGTCATGCCTTTGATCACATTGCCCTTGTCGTCGAGATACATGTCGCGCGTCGCGCTTTGCGGCGCTTTCTCGCGATAGTCGAGAAAGTACGGCTTGCCGTCGACGTACAGCGTCATGAACCCGCCCCCGCCGATGTTGCCCGCGTCCGGGTAGGTCACGGCGAGCGTAAACGCGATCGCGACGGCGGCGTCGACGGCATTGCCGCCCGCCGCGAAGATCTGCTGCGCGGCGTCGGCGGCGTAGCGGTCGGGCACCGCGACGGCCGATGCGTCGAGCACCGGCTTTGGCTGCGAAGTTTTCGCATCGACCGCAGGCGACGCGACGAAGCTCGCGAGCAGCACGCCCGTAAGCGCAAGCGTGGTGGCAAAACGCGCAAGCCGGCCTGAAATGCCGGCGGCGACATCTGAACCGGCATGGGCGCCTGCATGAGCTTCGACATGCAAGTCGGCGCCAGAACGCGCGCGAGTTGCGCGCGACATCGGAAGGGACATCCGAGAAACTCCGGGATCTTGGACCTGCCCGCGCGTGGACGCCGGCGATGGCCGGTTCACGGCAAGGACAGATCGCGTGGAACGGCGGGATCGGGCGGCTGCAGCGCCCGCGAGAGGCGCGCCCGAGCCCACGACAGCATAACGGAAACGCAGTCGGGACTGAAAAACGCCGGCACGGGTCATGAGCGCCCGGCGGCTCGCCCGAAAACGACCCCGCCTGCCGGAGAAGCTCGCGCCACAGCCCGCGTCAGATTCAATCGAGGCGCCGCGGGACGCGCCCGGCGTCGGCCGAAACGCACGCGGACGCAGTCGATCGCCCCGAGTGCCCAGAAACGGCGCGCGACGCATGCTAAGCGCCAACACCCGCCTGCGCCAACGCGATTTACCTCCTGTTACAGCGCCTTTCGCGCCACGCGAGCACGCCCGTCCGACGCAACCCGCGCCGCAAGCCGCGTCAGCGCTCGCTGCATCGCGCGAGCCTAAAGACTGTCGCGGAATGTGTCGTCAGGTAGAATTGACAGACTAACGGACGCATATAGTGTCCAGGACCGACTTTCTCCTTCTCGCATGAACAACGATCGCAAAGACGCCGAGCGCAACGACGCGCCCGTTTCCAACTTCATCCGCAACATCATCGAAGACGACAACCGCTCCGGGAAGTGGGGCCAGCGGGTGGAAACGCGCTTCCCGCCTGAGCCGAACGGCTATCTGCACATCGGCCATGCGAAGAGCATCTGCCTGAACTTCGGCATCGCGCAAAGCTACGGCGGCGTCTGCCATCTGCGCTTTGACGACACGAACCCGGAAAAGGAAAGCTTCGAGTACGTCGACTCGATCATCGACGCGGTGAAGTGGCTCGGCTTCGACTGGAACGTCGACAACAAGGAGCACCTGTACTTCGCGAGCGACTACTACGACAAGCTCTATGAGTTCGCAGAGCTGCTGATCACGCGCGGCAAGGCGTATGTCGACAGCCAGACGGCGGAGGAAATCCGCGCGAACCGCGGCTCGGCGACGGAAGTCGGCACGCCGTCGCCGTTCCGCGAGCGCAGCGTCGAAGAAAACCTGGACCTGTTCCGCCGCATGAAGGCGGGCGAGTTCAAGGAAGGCGAGCACGTGCTGCGCGCGAAGATCGACATGTCGTCGCCGAACTTCAACATGCGCGACCCCGTCATCTACCGCATCCGCTTCGCTCACCACTACCGGACGGGCGACAAGTGGTGCGTGTATCCGATGTACGACTACACGCACTGCATCTCGGACGCGCTGGAAAACATCACGCATTCGCTGTGCACGCTCGAGTTCGAAGATCACCGCCCGCTCTACGACTGGATTCTCGACGAACTCGCCGAAGCCGGCATCTTCACGCGCCCGCTGCCGCAACAGATCGAGTTTTCGCGTCTGAACCTGACGTACGCCATCACCAGCAAGCGCAAACTGCTGCAACTCGTGACGGAAGGCCATGTGGACGGCTGGGACGATCCGCGCATGCCGACCATCGTCGGCGTGCGCCGGCGCGGCTTCACGCCCGACAGCATCAAGCTGTTCTGCGAGCGCATCGGCATCACGAAGGTCGATTCGTGGATCGACATGAGCGTGTTCGAAGGCGCGCTGCGCGACGACCTCGACGACAAGGCGCCGCGCGCGACCTGCGTGCTCGACCCGCTGAAGCTCGTCATCGACAACTACCCGGAAGGCCAGACGGAAGCATGCAGCGCGCCCGTGCATCCGCATCACCCGGATCGCGGCCTACGCACGTTCCCGTTCTCGCGCGAACTGTGGATCGAGCGCGAAGACTTCATGGAAGCCGCGCCGAAGGGGTATTTCCGCCTGTTCCCCGGCAACAAGGTGCGGCTGAAGTACGGCTATGTGGTCGAATGCACGGGCTTCGACAAGGACGAAAACGGCAAGATCACGGCCGTGCACTGCAACTACTTCGAGGACAGCCGCTCGGGCACGGAAGGCGCGAATAACTACAAGGTGAAGGGCACGATCCACTGGATCAGCGCGACGCAGGCCGTGCCCGTCGAGGTGCGCCTGTACGATCGCCTGTTCAAGGAAGCCCAGCCCGACGCGGGCGGCCGCGATTTCCTCGAAGCGCTCAATCCCGATTCGAAGCGCATCGTGCAGGCGTACGTCGAGCCGGGTCTGCGCAACATCGAGCCGGAACAGCGCTATCAGTTCGAGCGTCACGGCTACTTCGTCGCCGACCGTTACGACACGAAACCGGGCAAACCCGTATTCAACCGGATCGTCAGTCTGCGCGACAGTTGGGGCAAGCCGGCGTAAGCTGATTGTTTGCTTGCGCGATATGCGCCTGCGTGGCGCGCGTCGCGCGTGTGCAGGCCGGTCCGCCACGCGCAGCAGCGCAACACAAAGCAACATCGAAGCCGGGACGAAGCAGCCGGGGATGATTGCCGCCGGCCAGGGGGAACAATGAAGGTTGCAATCAGAAGAACGCGCGCGGCACTCGCAGCCGCCGCAGCGCTCGCGCCGCTCGCCATGTCCGCGCATGCGGCCGAGCTCACGGGGACGCTCAAGAAAATCCACGACGACGGCGTGATCGTGCTCGGCGTGCGCGAAGCGTCGATCCCGTTCTCGTACTCGAACGGCGACCGCACGATCGGCTATTCGCAATCGATCGCACTTGCCATCGTCGACGACATCAAGAAAACGCTCGCGATGCCCAACCTGAAGGTGCGCGAGGTGGCCATCACATCGGCGAACCGCTTTCCGATGCTGGTCAACAACCAGATCGACCTGGAGTGCGGGTCGACCACCCATACGCGCGAGCGCGAGAGCGTCGCCGCGTTTTCAAACAGTTTCTTCCAGTACGCGGTGCGGATGATCGCGCGCAAGAACGCGGGCATCACGGATTTCCCCGACCTCGCGGGCAAGACCGTGGTGACGACGGCGGGCACGTCGGACGAGCGGCTCGTGCGCCAGCTGAACAGCGAAAAGCAGCTGAACATGCGCATTGCGAGCGCGAAAGATCATTCCGACGCATTCGCCGCGGTGAAGGCAGACCGCGCGGTGGCTTTCGTGATGGACGAGCCGATTCTCTATGGCTTCCGTGCAACCGACCCGCGCCCCGACGACTTCATCGTGACGGGCACGCCGCTCGGCTACGAAACCTATGCGTGCATGTTCCGCAAAGGCGACGCGCCGTTCCGTGAGCTGGTGAACCGCGTGATCGCGAAGATGCAGATTTCAGGCGAGGCCGAGCGCCTCTACAACGTCTGGTTCACGCAGCCCATTCCGCCGCATGGAATCAACCTGAACTATCCGCTGTCGGCGGAAATGCGCGCGCTGTTCGCGCATCCGAACGACAAGGCGCTCGATTGATACACATGTGCGCCCGCTGCTACGTCGCGTCGAGCGTGGCGTGCAGGTCGGCGAGAGACAAGGTGGTCTGAAAGAGCCGCGTGAGGCTGCGGCTCGCATAATGCTCGACTTCGTGCGGCGCCGCCCAGCGAAACGCATCCATCTCGGGAATCATCGTGCCGTCGGAGCGGCGCGGAAACATCGACGTGCACCTGCAGCGCGTGAGATCCAGTTCGTCGGCGAGCGCGCGCGCGGCGAACAGATGCAGATCCTTGTCCCGCCGATACACGAACAGCCCAAGATCTTTCAGGCGCTGCGCCGCGACGACGATCCCCGTTTCCTCTTCCATTTCACGCAGCGCCGTCAGATGGGGCGCTTCGCCCTCTTCGCCCTGCCCCTTCGGAATATCCCAGTGACTGGTTTCCGTCGCATGCGCGAGCAGCACCCGCCCGTCGGGATCGAGCAAGACGACGCCGCAAGAAACCGTACGTGCGCTCAATGTTTCTTCTGCAACACCCAGCGGCCCTCGCCCTGACGGCAGAACTGCGGGTTCAGATTCATCGACTGGCCTTTCGCGCTCAGCACGACGTGCAGCGAACGGCAAGTGCGGTCACCCGTTTTGGACGTAGCGTCGGGCGTCAGTTGCGCTTCGATTCGCGTGCTGTTGCGCAGGCCTTCGTTGTTCCACGTTGTGGATTCGCCATCCTGCTTCTTGTCGAGCGCCTCGGAAGCGGCCGCCCTCAGCGAGTCGTTGTCGGCCTGCTTCATGTACGCCATGGGTGTGTCGTTCAGAAAGCTGAGATTGGCAGCAGACGCGCCGACGGCGCTTGCAAGCAGCAACGCGCCTGCACAAAGTTCAAACGCGGCTCGGATTCGCATCGGCATGAATTTCTCCGGAAAGATCGGTTCGGGCAGGATCGGCGCGGGCGCTCGGCTACGCGATCTGGACCTCAAAAGGATAGCACGGCGATCCGGCGCGCAGGCTCGTTGGGCGGCTGCGTCGCCGGCTCGAACAGATCGCCTTGTAAGACGCTCACGTCCGGGATGGTGCTTGCGCCGTCAGCGGCCCGTCGCCGGGCCGTTGGGGTTATTTTTAGGATACGTCTCATAGGCGGTGGGAGGCGCCGTCCCTAACATCAACCGAGTCGATTTCAACCGCCGATTCAAGCGCTTACGCGTGGCGACTCCCCGCTCATGGACCTCTCGTTCGCCTTGCAATTTTTCGCCGCGATGCTGTCGCTGATCTGCGTCATTCTCGTCGGCATCGTGATCCGTTTCGATCCCGCGCCGATGCCGACCATCGTGCGCATCCACGGCGTGCGCCGCAGCCGCTGGCCGTGCATGCTGACGCGAGCGGGGCTGATGTGCGTGCTCGCGTCGTTCGTCGTGCTGCTTGTCAGCTGCTATTTGCTGCTGAGGACGTGAGCGTCCGCGTGTTGCTGGGGCGCTTCGGGCTGGTAGCCGTCCGTCAGTGTGGAACGCCACCACGTCCTTGATCTCTGATTCATCCAGCGCGGGTTTGTCGCCCGGCTTGCGATCAAACGGCGGATCGGTATTCAGATTCGTCCAACACTTCCTCGGCAAATCGTCGAACTTCTGCACTTTCCCCTTTACGACGGGATAGAACTTCTCAGGATTCGTATCACACTGCGCGTAGAAGCGGACACTTCGTCGCCTGAACCACCAGTGGCTGGTCTGCGCGTGCACGCCGTTCTATGCGACCGCGAACGCGAGCCCGGCGGCGTCCGTGTCGGCCGTCAACGCCGACGGCGTGACGCTGACGCTGGCTCCGACGTCGGCGCCATCGGCGCTGACGGATATTCCGACCTTCAAGAACTCGGGCAACCTCACGCCCGACTTCTACGCCGTCAACACGATGCAGCCGCCGTATCAGCCGAGCGGCAACAAGCCCGCCTCGGGCGGCAATGCGAATCTCGCCGATCCCGCCAACCCGTCGGCGCTGCCGCCCCAGACGAACCAGCATATCGGCGATCTGCTGAACAACGCGGGCGTATCGTGGGCGTGGTACAGCGGCGCGTGGGGCACCGCGGTGAGCGCGGCGCAAAACAACACGGCCAACGTGATCTACGGTGCGAACCTGAGTTCGCCTAACTTCCAGCCGCATCATCAGCCGCTCAACTACTTTGCCGACCTCGCGCCGGGCACCGACAACCGCGCAAAGCACCTGGTCGACGGCGGTCTGAACGGTTCGGAGTTCATCAAGCAGATCGACGCCGGCGCGCTGCCGCAAGTCGCGTTCTACAAGCCGCAGGGCAACCTGAACGAGCGCGCGGGCTACACCGACGTCGCGCAGGGCGACCCGCACATCGCCGATGTGATTTCGCATCTGCAGAAGAGCCCCCAGTGGGTCAACATGGTCGTGATCATCACGTACGACGAGAACGGCGGCTTCTGGGATGACGTCGCGCCGCCCAAGGGCGACCGCTGGGGTCCGGGCTCGCGGATTCCCGCCATCATCGTGTCGCCGTTCGCAAAGAAGGGCTTTGTCGATCATACGCAGTACGACACGACGTCGATCCTGCGCTTCATCACGCACCGCTTCAATCTGCCGACGCTGCCGAGCCTCGCGGCGCGCGACAGCGCGCTCGTCGCCAACGGCGGCCAGGCGATGGGCGATCTGACGAATGCGCTCGACCTCGACAAGTGATCGCGTCAACGCGCCAATGAACACGCAGGTGTGCCCGTAGACGGCAGCGCGAAATACGGGCAGGCAACAGTCTGCGCATTTATTCACGTTCGATGCGCAACGTTTATGGGCAGCTTCGGCTACCCTTTTTATGAGCGTTCGATGCAGATATGGGGAACGATGCGGCGCGCAGCTTTCGCAGACAGGCGTGATGGACGGGACAGGAGGCTGCTGACGGCTGCGGCCGGTGACAGCGCAGCGCAATGGATGGCCCCCCCACGAGGAATCGAACCTCGATTTCAGGTTTAGAAGACCCGTGTTCTATCCGTTGAACTATGGGGAGGCGAAACCGGAATTTTAACCTGGCCGAACGAGGCTTAAGCTGCCGGCTAGCAGTGCATTTGGCAGGTTCGCCAGACTCGGCTGATTTAACGCGCTTCGGCCAACGCAGCGCCCGAAACGCTCAAAGAAAGCCCGCAAAGAAAAGGCCCGGCCGCAAAGCGCCGGGCCCGCGAGTATAACCGATCGTGCCCTGCAGTTACACCGGCTGCGGGTGCGTGATGAACCAGCCGAGAAACACCAGGCCCGCGATCACGCAATACACGCCGAACGACGCAAGCCGGCCTCGTCCTTCGAAATAGCGCATCAGGAATCGCACGCTCAGATACGCGGCAATCGCAGTAAGCACGCCGCCGAGCAGCGCGTCGGCGAGCTGGCCGGGCGCGTGAAAGAGCTTCGGCAATTCGAGCACGCCCGCGGCGAAAATGATGGGCGTGCCGAGCAGGAACGAAAACTCGGCGGCCTTTTCGGCGGTGAGGCCCGCGCCGTTGCCCGCGATCATCGTCAGGCCGCTGCGCGAGAAGCCCGGGATCAGCGCACCCACCTGCGCGAGGCCGACAAAGAATGCCTGCTTGAACGTCAGCTTCTCCGGCGCGCGATGGGCGCGCGCCCGCTGCAGACGATCGCCGAGCCACAGCAGAATGCCGTTGACGATCAGCGCGATGGCAACGATGCGCAAATCGTGAAAGACGCGCTCGAGGCGCTTTTCGAGCAGGAGGCCCACCAGACCCGCTGGAATGGTCCCGATGATGAGCGCCCACATCATATGACCATCGTCGTTGCGGCGGCCCGCCAGCGACGCGAAAAAGCCCCTTACGAGCGCGACCCAGCGCTCACGGAAGTACCACAGAAGCGCGAGCGCCGTACCCAGATGCAGCGCGACGAGAAACGGCAGCAGTTGCGGCGCGTGCTTGTCGATATGCATGCCGAACAGAGCAGGAATGAGCAGCGTGTGGCCAAGGCTGCTCACCGGAAACAGTTCCGTGACGCCTTGCAGCACGCTCAAAAAGATCAAAAACGACAGGCTCACGCGGTCGGTCCTTTTGAAAAGTGAGGAAGTTGAACAGCTTGCCGGAGCACGAGGTCCGGCATCTGAAGGCGCGTCGATTATGCAGGGCCGACCCGGGCGCGCCAAGGACAAAAATTCGCTTTTGGCGGAATCTTGCGGCGTTGCAGCAGATTCGAAAGCATGTTTACGCCGATGAAAGCAAAAAGGCCCGCCGGGAAGGCGGGCCTGCGTGCGGAGGCTGCGTGGACCGTCGGTACGCGCCGACGGCTCAACGTGGAATCTCGGCGCCCCGTGTCAGCGTGTAAATTTATAAAAGAAATAAATCGTACTGCCCGTAAACATGCCGAACAGTGCCACGCTCATTGCCATTGCGAGATCCATCGCCCCTCCTGAAAACCGAGTGATAGCATCCGGCCGCGACCGGTCTGGAAGCACATTATCGGTCGCGCTGACTGTGCGGTAACACCCGCAATTTCCCGGGAAGGGTTTCCCCGTAGCGCAAAGCGGAGCAAAATCGGCGTTCGCCGCGGCCGTCGCGCCATAATTGTGCAAGCCCGAGCGGCCACCTTCTCAACCGCCTTCAATCGTCACTGCCATGCCTCAATTCCAGTCACAGGACATCATCGAGATCGCACACGACGCTTCCTTGCTGCGCATCGCACCGCAGGCGGGCGGCCGCCTGCTGTCATGGGACATCGACGGCCAGTCGGTGATCTTCTGGCCCGAGCACCCGGACTGGAGCCAGCCGGCACGCGTGCGCGGCGGCAATCCGCTGCTGTTTCCGTTTCTCGGCCGTCATTTCGTCGACGGCCAGATCGGGCGCTGGAAGGACGAGCACGGCACCGTGCGCGAACTGCCGATGCACGGCTTCGCGCGCGACCTGCCGTTCGAGGCGAGCGTCGACGAAGCGGCACGCTCGGTCACCATGACGCTCACCGACAGCGACGCGACGCGCGCCGGCTATCCGTTCAGCTTCCGCTTCGAGGCGAAGTACACGCTCACCGACGCGCACACGCTCGACGTCGAATTGATCACGACCAACACGGGCGCGGCCGGCAGCGCGCCGCTGCCCTACTATGCGGGCCACCACTTCTACTTCGCGCTGCCGCACGCGCAGCGCGGCGAAACGGTACTCGAACTGCCGCGCACGGTGCGCCGCCATCAGCTGCCCGACGGCGCGATCACGCCGGGCGAGGCGGGCGAGCCGGATTACCGCCTCGACGATCCTCGCATCATGGACCGCTTCCATTGTCTCGATGGCGCGCCCGATCATCTCGTGCGCATGGTGGCGCTGGGGCTGAACCGCAGCATCACGATCGACCTGCAGCGGCCCGGCTCGGTGCCCTGGTTCGCCGTCACGACGTGGACGGAGAAACCAGAGTCGGACTTCTTCTGCGTCGAGCCGTGGCTGGGACTGCCCGACGCGATCCACAACGGCCAGGGCCTGCGCTGGCTGGAACCGGGCGATACGGAAACGGCGGCGCTGCGCATCGTCGTCGGTACGTTGCCCTGATCGCCGCGCTTCCTGTACGCGATGCGCGGCCTGCGCGTCGCGCGCCGACGGGACTCGAAAACGGGTGGCGCCTTGCAAAACCGTTAGAATCTGGCGTTTTGCATCTGCCGCGTGATCGGGATCGGCGCGCGGCGGCGTCTTGCGAGGTCCAATGTTGACAACAAGAATCAGACGGCTGGTCTGCCTGTCGATCACGGCAGCACTGGCCGCATGCGGCTCGGCTCCCGTGGGACCGGGCTACTATCGCGTCGAACGGGGCGACACGCTGTACAAGATCGCGCGCAGCAACCGCGCGTCCGTGCAGAGCATCGTGCGCTGGAACAACCTGTCGAACCCCGATTCGATCGAGGTCGGTCAGGTGCTGCGCGTCGCGCCGCCACCGGGCACGGCGACGGCGAGCACGGGTGCAGCGCGCAGCGGCAGCAGCGCGGGCGCGTCGGCCGGTTCTTCGGCGAGTGCGTCGTCTTCGCGCAGCGCGGCCGCCGATACGCCTTCGACGCCAGCTCAGTCGATTTCGCTGATCTGGCCGGCAAGCGGCAATGTGATCCGCGGCTTCGACGGCAACAATTCGAAGGGCATCGATATCGCGAATGCCGCAGGCACGCCCGTGTTCGCGGCGGCGGGCGGCACCGTCGTATATGCGAGCAACGGCCTGCGCGGCTACGGCAATCTGCTCATCATCAAGCACAACGCCGACTACCTGACTGCGTACGCGCACAACCGCGCGCTGCTCGTGAAGGAAGGCGAAACGGTGCAGCAAGGCCAGAAGATCGCCGAAATGGGCGATTCCGACAACGATCGCGTGATGCTGCATTTCGAGCTGCGTTACGCGGGCCGTTCGATCGATCCGGCACGCTCACTGCCGCCGCGCTGACGCGCGTCATCGGCGCCGGGCATCGCGCGGGCGGCGACTGCGGTGGCGACTGCGGGCACAGCCCTGTGCTGCGATCGGGGGCTGCAACATTTGACGCTCGCGGCCCGGCGCGTCGCCCGACGCGCCCGGATCACGCATTCTCGCGTGCGGGAACCCAACGGGCCGCGCGCGGCTCCATCATCGATGGCGGGGGCACGGTCCGTGCCACGTCCGCCGACAGCGCATCGACGCGCGCAACGATACAGAGAGGACAACTCGATGAAAAACGCCCTTGCGGCAGTCCGTGCGACGGCGGCCAGCCTCGCGATCGTCTCCCTCGCGGGCCTTGCAGGCTGCGCCAGTTCCGGCTCGACGACGCTCACTTATCTGCCTAACGGCGACACCGGCTTCGCGATCAACTGCAGCGGCAGCGACGCCAGCCAGAACTGGGGCGAATGCTACAAGCGCGCGGGCGAAGCGTGCGGCGCGTACGGCTACGACGTGGTCTCGAAGGACGTCGACAACGGCGGCACGGCGGGCGGCTCGCTTGGCGGCGTGCTCGGCGCCAACGTGAAAAACCGGTCGATGGTGATCCGCTGCAAGCAATGACATCGGGCGCCGTTTTTCGTCTTATCTTTACGTCGCGCGGACAAAAAAAGGCCCGGCACGAGGCCGGGCTAACGGGGGTTCGGCGCATATCGGCAAAGGACCGGTTCACCATGCGCCGAAACGAAATCTAGCAACGCCCCCCATACCCACGCAATCGATTAATTGTGCAAATAGTGTGAGTCGGCGCACGGTTCGTGCGCAAAGCGGGCAACTCAGCCGTCAATCTGGAAACCGAAGCAACCTGTTTTTCGATTTCGATACTCTCCGGGTAAATTGATCCGTTGCTTCGAAACCCAATCCGGACGGGCGTCCTGGAGCATCGTAAAAACTGCGCGGCTGAATTGTTCGGCACTGCCATGTACTGCCCATTTGTGCATTTCAGATCGATGGCTGGCATCGATGAAATTGGTGCGCCAACGCACCTTTCGGACACGAATCCCCGTGGCCGATTCGTCGGATCTAACCATGCACGGGCATCGCTTTTCTGCGTATCCGGCGTATTGAACGCGCGCACAGGGCAATGAATGGCGATGACCGGCCTGGCATCGGCTATGGTTTATAGTTACGCCCGCCCGTGCCGGCGCTTGCCGCCGTCGCGCCCCGTCACGCACCGCTGTCCATCGACGTCATGACCGCCCCCGACACCCCACAAAACCCGCTCTACCAGAAACTGCTCGGCGAAACCGCGAAAATCGGCTGGTCGGAACTCGAGCGCTTCTTCGCACGCGGCATGCTGCTGCGCGTCGCGCGCGATCTCGACCTCGTGAGCGTCGCCGAGGCGATCGCCAGCGACGACACGACGCAAGTCTCGCAATGGCTGTCGGCGGGACTCGTCGAGCGCGTGCAGTCGGACACGGCTGCCGACTTCGCGGCACGCGACCCGGAGTTGTGGGCCGTCGTCGTGTCGCCGTGGGTTTGCGTGCAGGAGCGCGGTTGAGCCACCGCGCCGACCAGGCCGACGGCGCCGCCGCGCCCGACGCGTCGTCTGCTTCGTCGTCTGCTTCGTCGTCTGCTTCGTCGTCTGCTTCGTCGTCTGCCTCGTCGTCTGCTTCGTCGTCTGCTTCGCGGTCAGGTTCGGCGGCGGCTCCGGCTTCCGACGCCGCCCCCACGCCCGCCGTGCCTGCCCGCTGGCATCGCCGCGTACTGACGCTCGCGTTTCCGATCGTCCTCGCCAACCTGACCCAGCCGATCCTCGGCGCCGTCGATACGGCCGTCGCCGGGCATCTGGACGGCGCGTCGTATCTTGGCGGCGTCGCGCTCGGCGGGCTGTTCTTCAACTTCGTGTTCTGGGGCTTCGGCTTTCTGCGCATGGGCACGACGGGGCTCGTCGCGCAGTCGTTCGGCGCAAACGATCAGGCGGGGCTGCGCATGAACATCGTGCGCGCGCTACTGCTCGCGTTCGCGATCGGTGCGATCGTGCTGGCGCTACAGGCTCCCCTCATCGATTTCGCGGTGCGCGCGATCGGCGGCAGCGACGATGTGCAGCGCCACGCGCGCGCCTACTGCCACGCGCGCATCTGGGCCGCGCCACTCGCGCTCGCCAACTACGTCGTGCTGGGCTGGCTGCTTGGGACGCAGCGCGTGCGCGTCGCGCTCGCGACGCAGGTGTTTATCAACACAGTCAACATCGTCGCCGTGCTGCTGTACGTGTATGCGTTCGATTGGGGGCTGCCGGGCATCGGCGCCGCGACGGCCACAGCCGACGCGCTAGGCTTCCTGTTCGGCGCGGCGCTGCTGTGGCAGATGCGTCCGCGCGACCTGCCTGCGCTTGACCGGTCGGCGCTATTCGAGCGCGCTGCCCTCAGGCGCATGGTGACGATCAACCGCGACATCTTCGTGCGCACGATGTGCCTGCTCGGCACGTTCGCGTGGTTCGCGCATCTCGGTGCGAAACAGGGCGACGCGACGCTCGCCGCGAATGCTTTGCTGCTGAATTTCCAGACCTTCATGGCGTATGGGCTCGACGGCTTCGCGCACGCGGCGGAAGCGCTGGTCGGCGCGGCGATCGGCGCGCGCAATCGCGATGCGTTCAGGCAGGCCGTCAAGGTGACGATGTTCTGGTCGGCGCTGGGCGCGCTCGCGTTCACGCTCGTCTACTGGCTCGCCGGGGCGTGGATCATCGAGCGGCTCACCGACCAGCAGGCCGTGCGCGCCACGGCAGAAGCGTTCCTGCCCTGGACCGTGCTGTCGCCCGTCATTTCTGTGTGGGGGTTTCTGCTCGACGGCGTGTTTATCGGCGCGACGCGCACGCGCGATCTGATGACATCGATGGTCGTGTCGCTGGGCGTGTTTCTGGCGGCTTCCTGGGCGCTCGCCGGCACGCACGGCAATCAGGGCCTGTGGGCCGCGCTGATGATCTTCATGGCCGCGCGCGGGCTCACGCTGGCGCGGCGGCTGCCGCGTCTCGCACGCGATGTCGGACCGGAGATACTGACGGGCCGGGGTTGACCCGCTTTCGAGCTGCGCTTGGGCTGCGCGTGAGCCGCTTTTGAGCTGCGCTCGAGCGGCGTCTGATCGCGCAAAGGCTGCGTGCCGCCGTGTTCAGCTTTGCGACGCAGCGCGATCCGCGGCGATTATTTCGGCGCGGCAGCAGGGGCGTCGATCATCGACGGCGGACGGTCGTCGGTGGGCACGCCGTGGTAGTCGGCGGGATCTTTGGGCGGCGCGTGATGATGAATGGCGGGATCATCGGCACACGCCGACAGAGCCAATAGCGAACACAGCGATGCGCAGTACAGGAAGCGTTTCATGAACTTTTCGGCCAGGATGTGGGCAACGACGGGCGACGTCGGGGCCACGAGTCTAACCGCAAAGCGCGATGCGCGCCGCCGAACAGGACCGCGCTAACTTGCCGCAACTTGCCGCGGCGCTTGTCCTACTATGTACGCATGGTTGCCGTCGTCGAAGGAGGCCGTCATGGATGCTGAATCGATCGCAGGACTGGTGGGACTCGCCGTGGGTTTGCTGGTGCTCGTCGCGCTTTCCGTATTCGAGTCGCGCACGTATCGCCGCGAACATGACGGCGAAGGCATGATGCACCACTGGCTCTCCGAACATCACATGCTCGGCAAAATGCGCCGCAGACATTAAAGCCGACTCATAACCCGACTGAAGCCAGACGCGCTGCACTTGCGGCGCGACCGTTCTGGCCGTCGCCATCGAGGCCCGCTTCCGCGCGTCAAGTGCGCGCGCGGGTGGCACTTGCTTTGTCGCATCGGCGCGCGCGACTTCAACGCGCACTTCTCTCCCCCTTCCGTTGCGTCCCAATTGCCGCGCTACCGGGCATACCGCTTGCTGCTTCCAAGGTCACCGGGCGCGCATCCCGCGCGCCCGACAATCCGGCCGCCGACGCGCATCGGTCACGCCTTGACGCGCGCCAAGCGGTTTCCGTTTGTGGCCCGGCCATATAAGGAGAGATAACATGACCCTCGGAACCATTCTGCTGATCGTGCTAATCCTGCTCTTGATCGGCGCCTTGCCAAGCTGGCCGTACAGCCGCGAGTGGGGCTATCGCCCGACAGGGATCGTCGGCGTGGTGCTCGTCGTGGTGATCGTGCTGCTGTTGATGGGCCAGCTATGACGTTTCACGCGCTGATGCGGTTTCGATTTCTGTCCTAATTCGCCGAGATTGACGCGCAGCCATCGGAGCGGATAGAATCGCGGGCTCGCGTCGGAGCGTAGCGCAGCCTGGTAGCGCATCTGATTTGGGATCAGAGGGTCGTAGGTTCGAATCCTATCGCTCCGACCATCAACACAGCCGTACAGAAACCCGCGTCGCCTTTGGTGACGCGGGTTTTTGCATTTTTGCACACCCAAAACCGCGCACACCGACCCCGCGCACCCGTCCATCCGGACACTCATCCGCGATAAAACCAAACTCCCCTCGCCTGGTGCTGTCCATACTGTCGATTGGCACGACACCCACTCTGGAGACATCGCCATGAACCTGATCCTCTGGCGCCACGCCGAAGCCGAAGACGTCGCCGCAAGCGATCTCGCCCGCCAGTTGACCACGCGCGGCCGCAAGCAGGCGCAGGCGTCGGCCAAATGGCTGCGCGCGCGCCTTCCCGACGACGCCGTGATCCTCGCCAGCCCCGCCACACGCACCGTTCAGACGGCCGAATCGCTGACGGACCAGTACCGCGTGGTGCGCGAGATCGCGCCCGACGCGAGCGTCGCCGCCGTCCTCGCCGCGGCCGGCTGGCCAGAGGGGATCGCGCCGACCGTCGTGATCGTCGGGCATCAGCCGACGCTCGGCCACGTCGCCGCACATCTGCTCGCGGGCAGCAGCGCGAGCTGGCCGATCAAGAAATCGGCGATCTGGTGGATCGAAAGCCGTCTGCGCGGCAACGACGAACAGGCCGTCCTGCGCGCCGCGATCACGTCCGATCTGGTCTGAGCCGCGCCGCACGGCCCGCGTGCCGTAAATACAACGGGCAAAAAGTTCAAACGCGCCGAAGGCGGCGCGAAAGCGTAGGGCTTACGACACGTCATCGAATCGTCATAGGGTTGCCACGTGAGCGTCACCCGCCGTTACTACATTGGCGTCGAAGCGAATTTCATCTTTTCGACCAGGAACGCCACATGCGAGAACTGCCGACGCCTACCCTGCCCTTCGCATCGATCCTCAACCCGCGCCGCCGTCTGCCCCGCACGGAAGAAACGGTTACCGCCCAGCACCGTCTGCAAGTGTCGTGGGCGCGCACCGATGAGGAGCTTCGCGAAGCACAGCGCCTGCGTTACCGCGTCTTCGCCGAGGAAATGGGCGCGCGCCTGTCGGGCCCTGCGGGCCTCGACGTCGATTCGTTCGACGCTTACTGCGATCACCTGATCGTACGCGACCTCGACACCCTCAAAGTAGTCGGCACCTACCGCGTGCTGCCGCCGCATCAGGCAGCCCGCATCGGCCGCCTCTATGCCGAAGGCGAATTCGACGTGTCGCGCCTCACGCACCTGCGCTCCAAGATGGTCGAAGTGGGCCGCTCGTGCGTGCATCCCGACTATCGCAGCGGCTCGGTGATCATGTCGTTGTGGGCAGGCCTCGGCTCGTATATGCAGCACAACGGCTACGAGACGATGCTCGGCTGCGCGAGTGTCGCGATGGCCGACGGCGGCCACTACGCGGCGAACCTGTATGCATCGCTGCAGGACGACGCGCTGACGACGCCCGAGTACCGCGCATTCCCGCACACGCCGCTGCCCGTCGACGAACTGCAGACGGGCGCGAAGGTCGCACCGCCACCGCTCATCAAGGGTTATCTGCGTCTTGGCGCCAAGATTTGCGGCGCGCCGGCGTGGGACCCCGACTTCAATACGGCCGATTTCCTGACGCTATTCCGCCTGTCGGAGATCAATGCGCGCTATGCGCGTCATTTCCTCGGCGACGCCTTGCCGCGATAAACAGCGTTTTCCGCCGATTTCGCCGACATCCGCGTTGCGCATTTGCGGCGCGGATGTCGGTATGAAGGGGGCCTTTGCGCTCGCACGCGTGAGCTGATCGGCTGTTTGCTTCGCGGATGTCGCGAGTTGTAAGACGCATGCTCAACGCGTACGCCGCGTAGCAGCGTCATGCGCGATCAGTCGTCCGTAATCAGTCGTCCGTATACACCACGCGATACGGCGTCCGGATCTTCTCCCACTCCGCGGCTTCCTGGATCAGGCTGTAGTCGGTCAGCGGGTTGTTCGCCACCCACGAATTGGGCAGCCGCACCTCATAGCCGCCATTCGCTTCCGACACGTGAATGTCCGGCAAGCCCGCGTCGGCGCGGCGACGGCAAAAGAGCGCGGCGAGCCGCAAACAGAACAGCAGCTTCCATTCGAGATCGCGCGTTTGCGCGAGCTTGCCCAGCTTGCCCGCGTGACCGACGACGAGCGCCGCGAGGCGCGCCTGGTCCGTGCGCGAGAAGCCTGGCATGTCCGCGTTGCTCGCGATGTACGCGGAATGCTTGTGGTACGCGCTGTGCGAGATCGACAGCCCAATCTCGTGCAGCGCGGCCGCCCAGCCGAGAAACATGCGGTTCTCTTCGCGCGTGTCGGCGTCGGCCTCGTCGAGCTGGTCGTAGAAGTGCACCGCCAGTTCGCCGATGCGGCTCGCCTGCGCGCGATCGACGCCGTAGCGCCGCATGAAACCTTCCACCGTGACCGTGCGCATGTCCTGATGCTGCGAGCGTCCGAGCAGGTCGTACAGCACGCCGAGCCGCAGCGCGCCGTCGGTGGTGTCGACATAGTCGACGCCGAGTTCGTCGAACACGGCGATCATGATCGACAGGCCGCCCGCGAGCACGGGCACGCGATCGGGTTTGAGCGCGATGAGCTTCAGCCGGTTGACGTTTTCCGCCTTGATCAGCGCGCGCTTCAGACGTTCGAGCCCGCCGCGCGAAATGCCGTGCGTGATGCCGGGATCATTGAAACCGTTCGCCTCGATGAGTTCCGCCAGCGCGCGCGCCGTGCCCGACGAGCCGATGCCCTGCTCCCAGCCCTCGGCCTTGTAGCCGGCGGAAATGATCTGGATTTCGCGCGAGGCCGCGAGTTCGGCCTGACGCATCGTGAAGTCGTCGACGTTGCCGGCCGGAAAAAACTGACGGCTGTGGCTCACGCAGCCGATGTACAGGCTTTCCATGCGGATCGGCGTGTAGTGCGATCCGATGATGAACTCGGTCGAGCCGCCGCCGATATCGACGACGAGCCGCTTGCCCGCGCTGGCGGGCACGGAATGCGCGGCGCCTGCATAAATCAGGCGAGCCTCTTCGCGGCCCGCGATCACTTCGATCGGAAAGCCCAGTGAGGCTTCTGCTTCGCCGAGAAATTCTTCGGCATTCTTCGCGACGCGCAGCGTGTTGGTCGCGACGGCGCGCACGTGATCGGGATGGAAGTCTCGCAGACGCTCGCCGAAGCGCTTCAGCGCATCCCAGCCGCGCACCTGCGAAGCACGGTCAAGCATCTTTTCGCGCGACAGGCCCGCTCCGAGCCGCACCGGTTCGCGCAGCGCGTCGACCTGATAGATCTGGCTGCCCGCTTCGGTTTCTTCGACGCGGCCCACGATCAGACGGAAGCTGTTCGAGCCGAGATCGACGGCGGCAAGCAGAGGCGGAGTGTTGACCATCGAGTGTGAGGATCGTGTGCGCCCGAAGCGTGCGCCCGCATTCTGGGCGCGCATTGGCGCGTGGTTCAAAGTCGCCATTTTAAGCGTACTCGACATTACGCGATCACCTCGGCCATTGTCGAGCGCTATGGTCACATACGCTTGCGTCATATTTACGACATGACGTAGCAAAAGCGTAAAATCATGACAAATGCCAAATTCATGCACCTGTCATCATACTGTGAGAATTTCCGAGCGTCCTTTCGAGTCATCTCCTGAACTTTCCTTCGCCCCGCCGATGTCCAACCGCTACCCTCTTTTGAATCGCGAGCTGGGCATTCTGGGCTTTAACGAGCGTGTGCTCGCGCAAGCCGCGGACCCCGCCGTTCCCCTACTCGAACGCTTGCGCTTCATCTGCATCACCAGCAGCAACCTCGACGAATTCTTCGAAGTCCGGATGGCCGGTCTCCAGGAGCAGATGCGCGACAACCCCGGCGCGTTGTCTCCCGATGGCATGTCGCTGCAGCATTGCTACGACCTCGTTGTCGAACGCGCGCAGAAGCTGGTGCATCGTCAGTACACGATGCTGCACGACACAGTCCTGCCCGCGCTCGAAGACGAAGGCATTTATTTTCACGGCACGGAAGCGTGGAACGAGGCGCAGACGGAATGGGCGCGCGACTACTTCTTCGATGAACTATTGCCCGTCCTGACGCCCATCGGTCTCGATCCTGCCCACCCGTTTCCGCGCGTGCTGAACAAGAGCCTGAATTTCGTCGTCGAGCTGGAAGGCAAGGACGCGTTCGGCCGCCAGGCTGTGATGGGCATCGTGCAGGCGCCGCGCGCGCTGCCGCGCCTCGTGCGCATGCCGCAGGACCTGTCGGGCTATCCGCATGGCTTCGTACTGCTGAGCTCGCTGCTGCAGCGCTTTGTCGGCGAGCTGTTCCCGAATCTCGCCGTGCGCAGTTGCAACCAGTTCCGCATCACGCGCAACAGCGAACTGTTCGTCGACGAAGACGAAATCACCAACTTGCGCGTCGCGCTGCAGGGCGAACTGCCCGCGCGCCATCTGGGCAACGCGGTGCGTCTCGAAGTGTCGGCGGAAACACCCCCGCATCTCGTGCGCCGGCTGCTCGATGAAAGCGGGCTCTCGCCGAAGGATTGCTATCACGTCGACGGCCCCGTGAACCTCGTGCGTCTGATGCAGTTACCCGAGATGGTCGACCGGCCCGACCTGAAGTTCGTCCCGCACATTCCCGCCACGCCCTCGCAGATTGCCAACAGCGCGAGTCTGTTCGACGTGATCGATCAGGGCGATGTGCTGCTGCATCATCCGTACGAAAGTTTCCAGCCGGTGCTTGAACTGCTGCTGCAGGCCGCGAAAGATCCGAACGTGGTCGCGATCAAGCAGACCATCTATCGCACGGGCACCGATTCGCCGCTGATGGACGCGCTGATGCAGGCCGCGCGCAACGGCAAGGAAGTGACGGTCGTCGTGGAGCTGCTCGCGCGCTTCGACGAAGAGACGAACATCAACTGGGCGTCGCAGCTCGAAGCCGTGGGCGCGCATGTCGTGTATGGCGTGGTCGGCCACAAGTGCCACGCGAAGATGATGCTGATCGTGCGTCGCGTGTCGGAAGGCGGCAGGTCGATTCTGAAGCGCTACGCGCACCTGGGCACGGGCAACTATCATCCGCGCACGGCGCGCCTTTACACTGACTTCGGCCTGATGACGGCCGACCAGAAAATCTGCGAAGACGTGCATCACGTGTTCCAGCAACTGACGGGGATCGGCGGCGAGTTGCCGTTGCACGAGTTGTGGCAATCGCCGTTCACGCTGCATCCGAAACTCGTCGACGCGATTCGCGCCGAGGCCGAACACGCGCGCGCGGGCAAGCGGGCGCGCATCGTCGCGAAGATGAACGCGCTGCTGGAGCCGACTGTCATCGCGGAGCTGTACGAGGCCTCGCAAGCGGGCGTGAAGATCGATCTGATCGTGCGGGGCGTGTGCGCGCTGCAGCCGGGCGTCGAAGGGCTGTCGGAGAACATCACGGTGCGCTCGATCGTCGGGCGGTTTCTCGAGCATCACCGGATCTTCTACTTCTACGACGACGGTCGGGAGCAGGTCTATCTGTCGAGCGCGGACTGGATGGACCGGAACTTCTTCCGGCGTGTCGAGGTGGCGTTTCCGATCAACAACCGGCGGTTGAAGCGGCGCGTCATCGCTGAAGGACTGTCGGCGTTTCTCGGCGACAACCAGGCGGCGTGGCTGATGCAGAGCGACGGGCATTATCGCCGGCGGCGGCCCGGGAAGTCTTCGCGCAATGCGCAGATGAGCTTGTTGACGAAGTTCTGCTCTTAGGTTTTTTGTCTGCGACGCTTCAGTTGTTTTTGCTTCTTCGCTGGCATCCGCGATGGCGCATTCGCGGCGCGTGCGTCGCCGGTGTGTGATTGCCCTTTGCGCGGGCATCCGCGATAGCGCCTTCGCGGCGCAGGCGTCGCCGGTGTGTGATTGCCCTTTGCGCGGGCATCCGCGATAGCGCTTTCGCGGCGCGGGC
>BBSL01000369.1 GCA_001319865.1 Burkholderia sp. E7m39
TGAAGTGTGGGGCCGTAGGGGGCCCGTGGGTAATCGTCAAGTACTGGCGGTGTGGGCCCGCTTTCTTTTGCCTACTTTTCTTTGCGGCGGCAAAGAAAAGTAGGTGCCGCCCCGCACAGGGGCAACGCCTGCGCCGCGAGGCGCTATCGCGGATGCCCGCGCAAAGGGCAATCACACACCGGCAACGCCCGCGCCGCGAAAGCGCTATCGCGGATGCCCGCGCAAAGGGCAATCACACACCGGCAACGCCCGCGCCGCGAAAGCGCCATCACGCGGCATTCGACTCTAACCGTGCAGTGCGCGCAACGGGAAATCTCACGGTAAAAGCACTTCCGCGCCCTTCTTCGCTCTTCACATCGAGCTGCGCGTCGTGCCGCTGCAGCACATGCTTGACGATGGCAAGGCCGAGCCCCGTGCCGCCCGTGTCACGCGAACGGCTGCGATCGACGCGATAAAACCGCTCGGTCAAACGCGGAATGTCGGCAGCAGGAATGCCGAGGCCGCTATCGACGACGGCGAACGTCGCCTGCCCGTTCTGCGCACTCCAGCTCACGTTGATCGTGCCGCCATCCGGCGTGTAACGAATCGCGTTCGTGACGAGGTTGCCGAACGCGCTCAAAATCTCCGCTTCGACGCCCGTCACGGTGAGTTCCTCGTCGGCATCGAACGAAACGCGATGACGACCGCCCGACAGGCTCTGCGCGTCGTCCTGCACATGCCGCAGCACCGCGCGCATGTCGACCATCTGGTTGCTGGGCGGCTTGTTGTCGCCTTCGAGCGTGGCGAGCACCAGCAGATCGCTGACGATATGCTGCATCCGCTGCGCCTGCTGCATCATCAGATCGAGATAACGCACGCGCTCGCTTTCGTCGAGCGGTAACTCGCGCATCGTCTCGAGAAAGCCCGACAGCACGGTGAGCGGCGTCTTCAGCTCATGCGACACATTGGCGACGAAGTCACGCCGCATCGCGTCCGTGCGCTCGAGCTCGGTGATGTCCTGCGACAGCACCAGCTTGCGGTTCTCGCCGTACGGAAACACCTGCACGGACAGCACGTTTTGCCGCTTGTCGCCCATCCCGCGCATAATCAGCATCTCTTCGTAATGATGCGAGTTCAGGTAGCGGACGAAATCGGGATGACGCACGAGATGCGTGATGTGCTGGCGCAGATCGCGTTTTGCGTCGAGGCCGAAATGCTCCTCGGAAATCGCGTTGCACCATTCGATCTGATCGTGGTCGTCGAGCATCGCGACGCCGTTCGGCGATGCCTGGATCGCCTGAATGAACCGCGAGTGCTGCTGCTCGACCTGACGCACCTGAGCATGCCAGCGCTTCGCGAGCTTGTGCAGCCGATAGTAGATCTCGCCCCAGATGCCCGGCGCACTCGGCACTTCGCCGTACACGGGCGCATCAAGCAAACGCCACAACTGCTGCTTGTGGAACGTGCTGAAAATGCCTTGCGCGAGCAGCGCGAGCACAGCGAGCGTCAACGCGGCCTTCGTGCTGACGAAGACGCCGACCGCCACGCAGAGAACAGCGAGGAGCACGAGCGATACCAGGGAGCGCGCCCAGATGATGTTCATGTGTTCCTGCGACGTTAGAACAAACGTAAAGACTTCAGAGACGACAAAGCGCGCTGCGTTGAGGTGCCGCAGCGCGCTTCGTGCTTTCGATCAGTGTACCTTATGCGCTTTTGGCCAGACGATATCCGCTGCCACGCACCGTTTCGATCATGGCATCGCAGCCCGCCGGCTTCAGAGCCGCGCGCAGACGCTTGATGTGCACATCGACCGTGCGCTCTTCGACGAACACGTGATCGCCCCACACCTGATCGAGCAATTGCGTGCGGCTGTGCACGCGTTCCGGGTGCGTCATGAAGAAGTGCAGCAGACGGAACTCCGTCGGACCGAGATCAAGCTTGATCTCGCTGCCTTCCGTATGCGCGGCGACACGGTGCGTCGCCGGATCGAGCTTCAGTCCGTTGATCGCGACCACGTCTTCCGTCAGCTGCGGCGCGCGGCGGCGCAGCACCGCCTTGATGCGCGCCATCAGTTCCTTCGGCGAAAACGGTTTGGTCACGTAGTCATCGGCGCCGATCTCGAGGCCGAGCACCTTATCCTGCTCGTCGCCGCGTGCGGTCAGCATGATGATGGGAATGTGCTTCGTGCGCTCGTTGTTGCGCAGATCGCGCGCGAACGCGATGCCCGATTTGCCCGGCAGCATCCAGTCGAGCAGCACGAGATCGGGAAGCACATCGCTGATCAGGTTCTGCGCCTGTTCGGCGTTGTACGCACGAATCGGACAATGGCCCGCGTGTTGCAGATTGACCGAGATCAGCTCGGAAATCGCGGGTTCATCTTCGATAACGAGAATACTGCTGGGCATCTGCGCCTCTTGATAAACGGAATGCAGTGGAGAAGTTTGGCGTGAGCGTCGGACGGAATCAGCTGAGCGCTTCGCGTTCGAGCGCGTCGCGGCCCATGTGGCGCACGTCCGTACCCTTCACCACATAGATGATGAACTCGGCGATGTTCTTCGCGTGATCGCCGATCCGCTCGATCGCCTTCGCGATGAACAGGAAGTCCAGACCGACAGAAATCAGACGCGGATCTTCCGTCATGTACGAGATCAGCTTGCGCACGAACGCGCGAAATTCTTCGTCGATCGCCTTGTCGTCGCGCACGATCTGCGCGGCGGCCACGGTGTCGAGTCGCGCGAACGCATCGAGCGCGCGGCGCAGAATACTCACGGCCATATCGCCCGACAGCTTGATTTCCGCGATGTTGATCGTGCGCGACGCGCTATCTTCCGACAGACGCTTGGTGCGCTTCGCGATCTTCTCGGCTTCGTCGCCGGCGCGTTCGAGGTTCGTGATGGTCTTCGAGATCGCCATCACGAGACGCAGGTCGCGCGCCGTCGGCTGACGCCGCGCGATGATGTTGCTGCACTCTTCGTCGATCTCGACTTCCATCTGGTTCAGACGGTCTTCAGCGGCGATCACCTGATCGGCGATGCCGATATCGAATTCGTTCAGCGCGTTCATTGCGGCGACGATCTGCGCCTCGACGAGGCCGCCCATTTCGAGCACCTTCGACGACACCAGATTGAGGTCGGCATCGAACTGGCTGGACAGATGTTTATCGGACATGTCGTACTCCGTAAGGTCGTGCGTTCGCTCAGCGCTTAGCCGAAGCGGCCCGTGATGTAGTCTTCCGTTTCCTTGCGGACCGGCTTGATGAAGATCTTTTCGGTATCGCCGAATTCGATCAGCTCGCCCAGATACATATACGCAGTGTAGTCCGAACAACGCGCCGCCTGCTGCATGTTGTGCGTGACGATCACCACCGTATAGTCGCTCTTCAGCTCGGCAATCAGCTCTTCGATACGGCCCGTCGAAATCGGGTCCAGCGCCGAGCACGGCTCATCGAGCAGCAGCACTTCAGGACGGATCGCGATGCCGCGCGCAATGCACAGACGCTGCTGCTGGCCGCCCGACAGGCCGTAGCCGCTCTGGCCGAGCTTGTCCTTCACTTCGTTCCACAGCGCCGCTTTCGTGAGCGCCCACTCGACGCGATCGTCCATCTCCGAGCGCGACAGCGTTTCGAACATCTTCACGCCGAATGCGATGTTGTCGTAGATCGACATCGGGAACGGCGTCGGCTTCTGGAACACCATGCCGATCCGCGCGCGCAGCAGCGAAATATCGCGCTTGGTGGTCAGCAGGTTCTCGCCGTCCATCAGGATTTCGCCCTCGGCGCGCTGCTCCGGATAGAGCGCGTACATCTTGTTGAACGTGCGCAGCAACGTGGACTTGCCGCAGCCCGACGGGCCGATGAACGCCGTCACCTTGCCTTCGGGAATCTGCAGGTTGATGTTCTTCAGCGCGTGATACTTGTTGTAGAAGAAGTTCAGGTTCTTGACTTCGATCTTCGGCTGCGACGCCGCAGCCGTGCGACCGTTCTGGGCCGGATCGAAACCGGCGGGTGCCGCCGGGCGTTCGACGGGATTCAGGTGAGTTTCTGCCATGTTCATCGGATCGCTCCGCCCTTACTTTTTCGAAAAGATCGTACGCGCAAGGATGTTGAGTCCCAGCACTCCGAGCGTGATCAGGAATACGCCAGCCCACGCGAGCGACTGCCACTGCGCGAACGGACTCATCGCGAACTTGAAGATCGTGACCGGCAGGTTCGCAACCGGCTGATTCATGTCCAGCGTGAAGAATTGATTCGACAGCGCCGTGAACAGCAGCGGCGCCGTTTCGCCGGCGATACGCGCGATGGCGAGCAGCACGCCCGTCACGATGCCCGCGACCGACGCCTTCAGCGTGATCGACAACACCATCTTCCACTTCGGCGTGCCGAGCGCGAACGCCGCTTCGCGCAGCGCGTTCGGCACGAGCTTCAGCATGTTCTCCGTCGTGCGGATCACGATGGGGATCTGCAGCAGCGCGAGCGAGATCACGCCCGCCCAGCCGCTGAAGTGACCCATCTTCGCGACGACGAGGGCATACACGAACAGACCGACGACGATCGAAGGCGCCGACAGCAGAATGTCGTTGATGAAGCGCGTGATGCTCGCGAGCCACCCCTTTTGGCCGTACTCGGCGAGATACACGCCCGCCATGATGCCGATCGGCGTGCCGACGAACGTGGCCAGCACGACCAGCATCAGACTGCCGACGATCGCGTTCGCGAGACCGCCGCCGTCCGTGTTCGGCGGCGGCGTCGACTGCGTGAAGAGCTCCACCGAAAGCCCGCCGATACCGAGGCGCAGCGTCGTGTACAGAATCCACACCAGCCAGAGGATGCCGAACGCCATCGCGGCGAGCGACAGCGTCAGCGCGATCGCGTTGGTGACCTTGCGGCGCCTTTGCAGCTTGTTGCGCATCGCTTCGAGGGCGGCGCCGTCCCGGCTGCCCGGCATATTCAACGAAGGCTGGCTCATTTGGCGCCCTCCCCTTTTTCGAGGCGCAGCAGCATGATTTTCGAAATCGCCAGCACGATGAAGGTAATCACAAACAGGATCAGGCCGAGTTCCATCAGCGCGGCCGTATGCAGCCCGGGCGCGGCTTCGGCGAATTCGTTCGCGAGCGCCGACGTAATGCTGTTACCCGGCGAGAACAGCGACACGTTGTCCAGCAAATTCGTATTGCCGATCACGAACGTGACGGCCATCGTTTCGCCGAGCGCGCGGCCGAGACCGAGCATCACGCCGCCGATCACACCCGTCTTCGTGAAAGGAAGAACGATCTTCCACATCACCTCCCACGTCGTGCAGCCGATGCCATACGCCGACTCCTTCAGCAGCACGGGCGTGACTTCGAACACGTCGCGCATCACCGAGGCGATGTACGGAATGGTCATGATCGCGAGAATGACGCCCGCGCACAGAATCCCGATGCCGATGGGCGGGCCCTTGAACAGCGCGCCGATGATGGGCATGCCGGACAGCAGCACGCCGAGCGGCTTTTCGAAGTACTGCGCGAAGATCGGCGCGAACACGAGCAGGCCCCACATGCCGTACACGATCGACGGGATCGCGGCGAGCAGCTCGATTGCGATGCCGAGAGGCCGGCGCAGCCAGGCCGGCGAGAGTTCAGTCAGGAACAGCGCGATGCCGAAGCTCACGGGCACCGCGATGATGAGCGCAATGATCGACGTCGCAATCGTGCCGTAGATGGGCACCAGCGCGCCGAACTGCTCGGACGGCGGGTCCCAGTCGGCCGTCCAGAGGAAAGCGAGACCGAATTTCTGGATCGTCGGCATCGACGCGACGATCAGCGACACGATAATGCCGCCGAGCAGCAGTAACGTGACGATCGCGGAAATCCGGGCGATACCGCCAAAAATGATGTCGCCCGCGCGGCTGGGCGCTTTCTGCGTCGTGCTACCGGGCGGAGTCGACCGGGCCGCGCCAGAAGTGAGAGGTAGGTCGGACATGGGAGCTGATAAACCTGTTTCCGGTTGCCGCATGGCGTATGCCAGACGGCCAGTACTACGGCCGCCGGGCCTCATCGAAGCCGGGCGGCCGGCCGCGCGCATGAACCACCTGTCATGCGCGCGGTAGGTGCTGCAGTGGCTGCCAGTCGAAGATTACTCCGCGAGCGGCTTGCCCGATGCGTCCTTGACCTTAGCCTTCCATTGCGTCTTGATTTGCGACACGACCGATTCCGGCAGCGTGATGTAGTCGAGATCGTTCGCAGCCTGGCCGCCGTTCTTGAACGCCCAGTCGAAGAACTTCAGCGTTTCAGCGCCTTGCGGCCCCTTTTCCTGCGTCGTGTGCAGCAGCACGAACGTCGCGCCGACGATCGGCCATGCGTTCTTGCCCGGTTCGTTCGTCAGGATCTGGTAGAACGACTTCGACCAGTCAGCGCCTGCTGCCGCTGCCTTGAACGTTTCGGTCTTCGGCTCGACCACCGTGCCCGACGAGTTCTTCATGTCGACGAACGTCATGTGGTTTTGCTTCGCGTACGCCCACTCGACGTAGCCGATCGCGCCCGGCAGACGCTGCACGAATGCCGCGACGCCGTCGTTGCCCTTGCCGCCCGTGCCCGTCGGCCAGTTGACCGTCGAACCTTCGCCGACCTTCGACTTCCACTCGGGGTTGACCTTCGACAGGTAGTTCGTCCAGATGAAGGACGTGCCCGAGCCGTCCGCGCGGCGGACCACGGCGATGTCCGTATCCGGCAGCTTGACCTTCGGATTCAGCGCGGCGATTTCCGGATCATTCCACTTCTTGACCTTGCCGAGGTAGATGTCGCCGAGCACTTCGCCCGACAACGTGATTTCGCCAGCCTTCACGCCCGGCACGTTGATGACGGGCACCACGCCGCCAACCACCGTCGGGAACTGGAACAGGCCGTCCTTCGCCAGATCCTCGTCCTTCAGCGGAGCGTCCGAGCCCGCGAAGTCGACCGTCTTCGCGACGATCTGCTTGACGCCGCCCGACGAACCGATGCCCTGATAGTTAACCTTGCCGCCACCCGTCTTCTGGTACGCATCCGCCCACTTCGTGTAGATCGGTGCTGCAAAGGTGCTGCCCGCGCCGGTGATATCGGCGGCTTGCGCTGCGATCGCGAAGAGAGCGCCAGCCATGCCAGCGAACGCGGTTTGCATCAGTTTCATGTTTTCTCCGTTGTTGAGCGTGTGAGACGACACCGCGAAGAATAGTGGCCCTCTGTGACAGTCATGTGACTGTCCGTGACTTTCGCGTGACATTCGTATTACGCCGTGAAAGGCGCGATGTCAGGATTTCGACTGCTGCAACGGACAAGTATGAAACCGGCGCCTGCGCCCTTTAATTGGACGGGCGTCAACGTTGGCGCGCCTCCGCGACCTCCTTCGTCAAGCGTCCGGCCAACGGACGCAAAAAAGGGCGGCATCATGCCGCCCTACGTGTCATGCAGTTACGGTGGGAAATCAGGCCGTAGCGCGCTTCACGACCTCGGCGATCGTTTCGGCGTGATGCACGGCGTCTTTTTCATGCGCCGCCTCGACCATCACCCGCAGCACTGGCTCCGTACCGGACGCGCGAATCAGCACGCGGCCGCTGCCGTCGAGCGCGCCTTCGGCGGTGCTGATCGCGCGACGGATGGCGTCGCTGCCCTTCCAGTCGGCGCCCGGCTGCATGCGCACGTTGATCAGTTTCTGCGGGAACAGCGTGACGCCCTCGAGAAGTTGCTCGAGCGACCGGCCGCTGCGCTGCATCGCTGCCAGCACGAGCAGTGCGGAGACAATGCCGTCGCCCGTCGAATGCCGGTCCAACGAGAGGATGTGGCCCGACCCTTCCGCGCCGAGTTCCCATCCGTGCTCGCGCAGCTGTTCGAGCACGTAGCGGTCGCCGACGGCCGCGCGCACGAACCGCACGCCCGCCTTCTTCAGCGCGACTTCGACGGCCATGTTGGTCATCAGCGTGCCGACTGCTCCTTCGACCTTGCCCTGCGTCGCGATACGGTCTTGCACCAGCACGTACAGCAGCTCGTCGCCGTTGTACAGCCGGCCGTTCGCGTCGACCACCTGCAGGCGATCCGCGTCGCCGTCGAGCGCAATGCCGAGGTCGGCCTTGTTGGCGCGCACGGCGCGCATCAGCGCGTCCGGCGCCGTCGCGCCGACGCCGTCGTTGATGTTGAAGCCGTTCGGCGCCACACCGATCGTAATGACGTCCGCGCCGAGCTCGTGAAAGACGTGCGGCGCGACGTCGTACGCGGCGCCGTGCGCGCAATCGACCACCAGCTTCATGCCGCGCAGATCGTACGCCTGCGGGAACGTGCTCTTACAGAACTCGATGTAGCGGCCAGCCGCATCGTCCAGCCGCCGCGCCTTGCCGAGCCGCTCGGACGGCGCGCATTCGAGCGGCTTGTCCAGTTGCTCCTCGATCTGCGACTCGACTTCGTCGGGCAGCTTGTTGCCGTCGGCGGAGAAGAACTTGATGCCGTTGTCGTAGTACGGGTTATGCGAAGCGCTGATCACGACGCCCGCCGCGAGACGCAACGCGCGCGTCAGGTACGCGACGCCGGGCGTCGGCATCGGTCCCGCCAGCATCACATCGACGCCCGCCGCCGAGAAGCCCGACTCCAGCGCTGCTTCGAGCATGTAGCCCGACACGCGGGTGTCCTTGCCGATCAGCACCGTGGGCCGCGAGCCCGTCCTCGCCCACGTGTCCGCGCCGGCGAGCACCTTGCCGGCCGCGTAGCCAAGCCGCAAAACGAAGTCCGGCGTGATCGGCGCGTCACCGACCTTGCCGCGAATCCCATCCGTTCCAAAATATCGACGAGCCATTTTTATCTTCCTCCCAACTTGGAGATTAGGTGCGCCGCGCCGCATCGCGCGTCGCCGCCCAAACTTTCAGTGCATCCACCGTCTGCGCCACATCGTGCACGCGGATGATCGCCGCGCCGCGTTCGGCAGCGCATACCGCCGCCGCGACACTCGCCGCCACCCGTTCCGGCGCAGGCCGGTTCACGACGGCGCCCAGCATCGACTTGCGCGACATCCCGGCCAGAATAGGCAACGCCGCGCCAACAACGGGCGCAGTCTGAAGCAAGTGCGCAAGCAGCGCGTAATTATGCTCGACCGTCTTGCCAAATCCGAATCCCGGATCAACGCTGATGCGATTTTTTGCAACACCCGCGTGCATCATCGTGTTGACACGTTGCTCCAGGAAGGCACGCACGTCGCTGACGACGTTTTGATACACAGGCTCGCCCAACTGCATCGTCTGCGGCTCCCCGAGCATATGCATGACGCATAGGCCGCATTGACTGTCTCGCACGGCGTCGAGGGCGCCGGGCATCCGGAATCCCCAAATATCATTGACCAGATCGGCGCCCGCCGCCAGCGCGTTGCGCATAACGTCCGGTTTATAGGTATCGACGGAAAGCGGAACATTCGCCTTGCCGAGTTCCTCGATAAGCGGAATCACCCGGTCCAGTTCCTCGGCGAGCGGCACGGGCGGCGCGCCCGGACGAGTCGATTCACCGCCGATATCGATCATGTCGGCGCCCTCCTGCAGCATGCGCTCCGCCTGACGCAGCGCTTCGCCGCGCAGCACGTAGCTGCCGCCGTCGGAAAACGAATCGGGCGTGACGTTCAGGATGCCCATTACGAGCGGGCGTTCGAACGTCAGCGTGAAGCGGCCGCACTGCATCGGTTCGGGAATCGGATAAAGCGAGAAATCAGCGTTTGACACAAGAAAAGACGTACGACGAAGGCGAAGAGTTAGGAGATCCCGCGATCACATCTGCATCGCGATGCAGCAAAGCATTAGAAATGAAAACGGGCCGGTGTGCATCCACACCGGCCCGTAAAACACCTTTAACTGATTATCAGGTAGCGGGCGCCGTCGCGCTACCCGGCTTGACTTCCGTGCCCGGACTGCTGCCGCCCGACGCATCGCCAGGCGATGGCGTGCTCTTCGGCGAGCGCGGCGGACGGCCTGCCATGATGTCGTTGATCTGATCGGCGTCGATCGTTTCCCACTCCATCAGCGCAGCCGTCATGGCCTCGACCTTGTCGCGGTTTTCGTCCAGCAGACGCTTGGCGAGGCTGTACTGCTCGTCGAGCACGCGGCGGATTTCGGCGTCGACCTTCTGCTGCGTCGCTTCCGAAATCGTACGCGTGAAGCCGCGGCCGAACGGCGACTGGTCGTTCTCGTCGTCCACGTACACCATCGGTCCGAGCGCGTCGGTCATGCCGAAGCGGGCGACCATAGCGCGGGCCGTCGACGTCGCCTTGTTGAAGTCGTCCGATGCACCCGTGCTGATCAGGTTCAGGAACAGTTCTTCGGCAACACGGCCACCGAACAGAATCGCGAGGCGATCGAGCAGGTAGTCCTTCGAGTACGTTTCGTTGTCGTGCTCCGGCAGCTGCCACGTCACGCCCAGCGCGCGGCCGCGCGGGATGATCGTCACCTTGTGCACCGGGTCGGCCTTCGGCAGCAGCTTCGCGATGACCGCATGACCCGACTCGTGGTAAGCCGTTGCGCGCTTCGCGTCTTCGCGAATCACGGCCGACTTGCGCTCCGGACCCATGAAAATCTTGTCCTTCGCGTCCTCGAAATCCTGCATCTCGACGATGCGCTTGCCGCGACGGGCAGCGAACAGCGCTGCTTCGTTCACGAGGTTCGCGAGATCCGCGCCGGAGAAGCCCGGCGTGCCGCGTGCGATCACGGCTGCATCGACGTCGTTCGCGATCGGCACCTTGCGCAGGTGCACCTTCATGATGTGCTCACGGCCGCGGATATCCGGCAGACCGACGTACACCTGACGGTCGAAACGGCCCGGACGCAACAGCGCCTTGTCCAGCACGTCCGAACGGTTGGTTGCGGCGATCACGATCACGCCCGAGTTCGCCTCGAAGCCGTCCATTTCGACGAGCATCTGGTTCAGCGTCTGCTCGCGCTCGTCGTTGCCGCCGCCCATGCCGGCGCCGCGATGACGACCGACCGCGTCGATTTCGTCGATGAACACGATGCAGGGCGCATGCTTCTTCGCCTGTTCGAACATGTCGCGCACGCGAGCCGCGCCCACGCCGACGAACATTTCGACGAAGTCCGAACCCGAGATACTGAAGAACGGCACCTTCGCTTCGCCAGCGATGGCACGCGCGAGCAGCGTCTTACCGGTTCCCGGCGGCCCGACCAGCAGCACGCCGCGCGGAATCCGGCCGCCCAGCTTCTGGAACTTTTGCGGATCACGCAGGAAGTCGACCAATTCGGAAACTTCTTCCTTCGCCTCGTCGCAGCCAGCGACATCTGAGAAGTTGATCGCGTTGTTGTTCTCGTCGATCAGACGCGCACGGGACTTACCGAACGAAAAGGCGCCGCCCTTCCCGCCTCCCTGCATCTGTCTCATCATGTAGAACCAGAAACCGATGATGAGGATCGTTGGCCCGAGGTAGTACAACGCGGACACCAGCGCATTCGGCTCGTCGTCAGCCTTGCCGCTGACCTGCACGCCGTATTTCATCAGGTCGCCGACCATCCATATGTCGCCCGGCGACACGATCTGATATTTCTGACCGTCGGCCGGCGTCACCGTGAGGTTGCGCCCCTGAACGATCACGCTCTTGACCTTGCCGCTTTTCGCGTCGTCCATGAACTGCGAATAGGAAACGCCTTCCTGGACCCGGGGCTTGTCGAACTGCTTGAACACCGTAAACAGCACCAGTGCGATGACCAGCCACACTGCTGCTTTCGAAAACATGTTGTTGTTCAAAGCACCACTCCTTCACTCATAGACAAGCGCCTACATTTGCCTTGCGGCACCACTCAGGCATTCTAATCCAGTCCGCAGACCCCTGCCATAAGCATTCGCTACCGCATAAATAGCGTGCCGCGCAACCTCAGCGCTCTTATTTTCCAGCGTACCGGAAATGCGCGCATACATATCACTGCACCCTGTTCTAGCGGGGCCGCTTCAGATTTCTGCCCAAAATGAACGTCTCGGACGACTTGTCCCGGGACGCCTTCGGCTTGCGAGCGGCCACCGTCTTAAACTGGTGCTTGAACTTTTCGACAATCTGGCTGTATCCACTGCCGTGAAAACATTTGACTAAAAGGGCACCATCGGGTTTCAGGTGGTTCTGAGCAAATTCCAGCGCGAGATCGCACACATGCTCGATTCGCGCGGCGTCCGCCACGGCCACTCCCGACAGGTTGGGCGCCATATCGGAAATTACAAGATCGACGTCGCGTTCTCCGACCACTTCTTCCAGTTGCCCGAGCACGCTGTCCTCGCGGAAGTCGCCCTGGATGAAGTGAACGTCCGCGATCGGCTCCATCGGCAGCAGATCGAGCGCGATGATCGTGCCGTCGATGCCGCCCTCGCGCTGCGCGTCGCGGTGCTTGCCCTGCGCGAGCTTGTTGCGCACATACTGGCTCCAGCTACCGGGCGCCGCGCCCAGATCGACGATGATCTGACCGGGCCGTATCAGTTTGTCCTGCTCGTCGATTTCCTTCAGTTTGTAGGCCGCGCGGGCGCGATAACCCTCCCGCTGCGCCATTTTCACGTACGGATCGTTGATGTGGTCGTGCAGCCACGACGTATTGAACTTGTTTTTTGCCATTAAACGTTGAACTCTTGCTACGTAATGCCGCGCTTTTAGCGGATAATACGCGTTTAATTCGCGCGGCTGCAGCCATAGGCCGTGTTCCGCGCGCGTGGTACTGCTTGCAGTTCGCGCTGGCGCCGCGTGTAACGCGCCCGCGCCGTATTCTTCGCGGCTCTCTACGCAGCTTTCTAACTTCTCGCGCGCCGTCTGCTGATTGGCCGGATCGATCGATCCCGGCTCGTGGGCGCCGCCATTTTAGTCGAGTCTTCCACTTCTCATGCCAGCCCTCAAAGTTACCTCCGAACAACGCGCCGATTTGCGCTCCCAGGCTCACGCGCTCAAGCCGGTCGTGATCGTCGGCGCCGAAGGGCTGACCGACGCCGTGCTGGCCGAGATCAAGGTCCATCTGAAAGCACACCAGCTGATCAAGATCCGCGTGTTCGGCGACGAGCGCGAAGAGCGTATCGCCATTTACGACGAAATCTGCGACCGGCTGGGTGCCGCTCCGATCCAGCACATCGGCAAGCTGCTCGTCATCTGGAAGCCGGAAAAGGCTGCCGCGGAGCGCGCGCCTGCCGCGAAGACGAAGCGCGGCGCACTGCCGAGCGCCCGCGAAGTGGCCGGGGAAGAAACGTCGAGCAAAGGCCGCGCGCCCCGCGTCGTCAAGGTCGTCAAGGCAACCGACAACCCGATGCGCCGCCCGAAGCCGCAAAAGGTGCTGGTGCGCGGCAACGAGCGCGTCACGGCGGGCGGCAACATCAAGAGAGCGAAAAAACGCCAGACCAGCGCAAAGCGCATGCATCAGACGAAGTAACCCGTCAGCGTGGGCGCTGTGCGTAAAGCCGCGCGGCAGTCCGATGCAACAATTGGATCTCGCGGGTCAGACTGCCGTCTGCGATCAGGATGCGGCAACTAGCTGCGAGCTTCCTGAAACTGTGCTGTCGGCGGCGATGTCCGCATGCGGCGACCGGGCCGCGGCAGCGCCCGCACGGCACGCAAGTTAGCCCGCCGTCCGGCCCGCCATATTGCGTGCGCCCTGCTCCGTGCCGGCATTCGTCCCCGCCGGCAGCTTCCACGCAAGCACGATCCCGAGCAGGCTTTCGATCAGATAAAACGCGCTCGACACACCGTGCAACATGCCGAACCGGCTTGCATAAGCTGAATGGCCGACATCCGTACCGGCCTCTTGCGCGGCAATGCGCATTGCATTCATGAAAGGCTGCAGCGCGAAATAGCCGACCAACACGCACACGAGCATGCCGGCGACCAGCCAGCGCAGCCGCCGATACGCGTCGCCGCCGCGCCTGACCAGCACGTTACACAGCGCGAGCAGCAATACGCCGCACACCACGCCGATCACCCCTTCGATGCGAAACAACTGCGCCGCGACGGCGCCCGCCGTCATCCGGTCAAGCGACGTGAACAGCACGGGCGCGACGGCGTAACCGATGGTCAGCAGACTGCCGACCCACACGACCGTCAGCAGGCGGAACAGGCGATGCGGCATCGAAGACACGGCAGCCGTCTCAGATGTAACGGACGCCGATGATTTCGTACTCGCGCACGCCGCCGGGCGCCTGCACCGATGCGACATCGCCCTCGGACTTGCCGATCAACGCGCGCGCGATCGGCGAGCTGACGGAGATGAGGCCGTGCTCGAGATCGGCTTCGTCGTCGCCGACGATTTGATAGGTAACCGAATCACCCGAATCGAGGTCTTCGAGGTCGACCGTCGCTGCGAACACCACGCGGCCGTCCGCGTCGAGCGCGGAGGGATCGATGACCTGCGCGGCCGCCAGCTTCGACTCGATTTCGGCGATCCGGCCTTCGATAAACCCTTGCTTTTCTTTTGCCGCGTCGTACTCGGCGTTTTCCGACAGATCGCCCTGGGCACGCGCTTCCGCGATCGAATTGATGACGGCCGGACGTTCAACCGATTTCAGGCGCTGCAATTCGTCGCGCAACTGATCTGCGCCCCGCTTCGTCAATGGAATAGTGCTCATAAACAACTCTTTGGCAAATAACAGCCACAAAAAAAATCACCGCGGTTAAGTGCATCCCTTACCGGCGCCTGAGCGTGGCGTAACGCCCGATCCGACACCTTAGGGACGCCGCTTAACCGCGGCACTTACGTCTTGGACAGAAATCTGAAGCCTTAGTTTAGGCGAGCATGGAGTCCTTGTAAATCATAGACTTCCAGATCCTTCAGATAACGCAGCCCCTCGACGGCGGCACGCGCGCCCGACATCGTCGTGTAGTACGTGACCTTTTGCGCCTGCGCGCTCATGCGAATCGACCGCGAATCGGCGATCGCCGCCCGCGTTTCGTCGACCGTCGTGAAGACGAGCGCGATTTCGCCGTTCTTGATCATGTCGACGATGTGCGGACGGCCGTCCTTCACCTTGTTGACGACGCGCACGGGCACGCCCGCCGCCTCGATCGCCGCCGCCGTGCCCTTCGTCGCGACGAGCGGATAGCCCAACTCATGCAGCATACGCGCGACTTCGACGGCCTTCGGCTTGTCGGCGTCCATCACGGTCAGCAGCACCGTGCCCGATTCCGGCAGACGCGAACCCGCCGCGAGCTGCGACTTGAAGAGCGCTTCGCCGAACGTGCGGCCGACGCCCATCACTTCGCCCGTCGAACGCATTTCCGGTCCGAGCACCGGGTCGACGGTCGGGAACTTGACGAACGGAAACACGGCCTCCTTCACGCTGAAGTACGGCGGGATCACTTCCTTCGTCACGCCCTGCTGCGCGAGCTTCTGGCCGACCATCGCGCGCGCCGCGATCTTCGCGAGCGGCAGGCTGGTCGCCTTCGACACGTACGGCACCGTGCGCGATGCCCGCGGATTCACTTCGAGCACGTAGATGATGTCCTGCTTCGAGCCGTCGTTCTGCGGCACTTGCTGGATCGCGAACTGCACGTTCATCAGGCCGACCACGTTCAACGCCTTCGCCATCGCGCCCGTCTGGCGCTTCAGTTCGGCGACGGTTTCCGCCGACAGCGAGTACGGCGGCAGCGAGCACGCCGAATCGCCCGAGTGCACGCCCGCCTGTTCGATGTGCTCCATCACGCCGCCGATGAACACCGTGTCGCCGTCCGAGATGCAGTCCACGTCACATTCGATCGCGTCGTTCAGGAAGCGGTCGAGCAGCACGGGCGAATCGTTCGACACCTTCACGGCCTCGCGCATATAGCGTTCGAGGTCGCGCGGCTCGTGGACGATTTCCATCGCGCGGCCGCCCAGCACGTACGACGGACGCACCACGAGCGGATAGCCGATTTCGTCGGCGAGCTTTAGCGCTTCGTCTTCCGCGCGCGCGGTGCGGTTGGGCGGCTGGCGCAGGTTCAGGTCCTGCAGCAGTTTCTGGAAACGCTCGCGGTCTTCCGCGGCGTCGATCATGTCCGGCGACGTGCCGACGATGGGCACACCGTTCGCCTCGAGGTCGAGCGCGAGCTTCAGCGGCGTCTGGCCGCCGTACTGCACGATCACGCCGAGCGGCTTTTCCTTGTCGACGATTTCGAGCACGTCTTCGAGCGTCAGCGGTTCGAAGTAGAGACGGTCGGACGTGTCGTAGTCCGTCGAAACGGTCTCAGGGTTGCAGTTGACCATGATCGTTTCGTAGCCGTCTTCGCGCATCGCGAGCGCGGCGTGCACGCAGCAGTAGTCGAACTCGATGCCCTGGCCGATCCGGTTCGGGCCGCCGCCCAGCACCATGATCTTCTTGTTGTTGGTCGGGTTCGCTTCGCACTCTTCTTCGTACGTCGAGTACATGTAGGCCGTCTTCGTCGCGAATTCGGCCGCGCAGGTATCGACGCGCTTGTACACCGGGCGCACGTTCAGTTCGATGCGGCGCTTGCGCACGTCCGGACCCGTCACGCCGAGCAGCTTGCCCAGACGCCGGTCCGAGAAGCCGCTCTGCTTCAGATACTTCAGCTCTTCCTTTGTCAGGCTCGCGAGCGTGCGGCCTTCGAGCGCCTTTTCCTTGCGCACGATCTCTTCGATCTGCGCGAGGAACCACGGGTCGATGGCCGTTTCTTCAAAGATTTCCTGCTGCGTGAGACCCAGACGGAACGCGTCGCCGACGTACCAGATACGGTCCGGACCGGCTTCGCCGATTTCGCGGATCACTTCGTCGCGGCTCGTGGTCTTCTCATCCAGACCGTCGACGCCGACTTCCAGACCGCGAAGCGCCTTCTGGAACGATTCCTGGAACGTGCGGCCGATCGCCATCACCTCGCCGACCGACTTCATCTGCGTCGTCAGGCGCGGATCGGCTTCGCGGAATTTTTCGAACGCGAAACGGGGAATCTTCGTGACGACGTAATCGATGGTCGGTTCGAACGAGGCCGGCGTCTGGCCGCCCGTGATTTCGTTCTTCAGTTCGTCGAGCGTGTAGCCGACGGCGAGCTTGGCCGCGACCTTCGCGATCGGGAAACCCGTCGCCTTCGACGCCAGTGCCGACGAGCGCGACACGCGCGGGTTCATTTCGATCACGATCATCCGGCCGTCCTTCGGATTGATCGAGAACTGCACGTTCGAGCCGCCCGTATCGACGCCGATCTCACGCAGCACCGCGAGCGAAGCGTTACGCAGAATTTGATATTCCTTGTCGGTGAGCGTCTGCGCGGGCGCGACGGTGATCGAATCGCCCGTGTGGATGCCCATCGGGTCGAGGTTTTCGATCGAGCAGACGATGATGCAGTTGTCCTTTTTATCGCGGACCACTTCCATCTCGTACTCTTTCCAGCCGAGCAGCGATTCTTCGATCAGCAGTTCGCGCGTCGGCGACAGGTCGAGGCCGCGCTTGCAGATCTCCTCGAACTCTTCGCGGTTGTACGCGATGCCGCCGCCCGAGCCGCCGAGCGTGAACGACGGACGGATCACGATCGGGTAGCCGCTGCCGCCCGTGAACGCGGCGATTTCGGCGTGCACCGCCATCGCCTCTTCCATCGAATGCGCGATGCCCGACTTCGCCGAGCCGAGGCCGATCTTCGTCATCGCGTCCTTGAACTTCTGGCGGTCTTCGGCCTTGTCGATGGCTTCCGGCGATGCCCCGATCAGCTCGACGTTGTACTTCTCCAACACGCCGTGGTGATGCAGGTCGAGCGCGCAGTTCAGCGCCGTCTGGCCGCCCATCGTCGGCAGGATCGCGTCCGGGCGCTCCTTCGCGATGATGCGCTCGACCACTTCCCACGTGATCGGCTCGATGTAGGTGACGTCGGCCGTGTTCGGGTCGGTCATGATCGTCGCCGGATTGCTGTTGACGAGAATGACCTTGTAGCCTTCCTCACGCAGCGCCTTGCAGGCCTGCGCGCCCGAATAATCGAACTCGCACGCCTGGCCGATGATGATCGGACCCGCGCCGATGATGAGGATGCTTTTGATGTCTGTCCGCTTGGGCATAACGCTCTCGCTAATATATTCCTGAGTTCTTACCGTTGGCGCGCTGGCGGTGTGCCGTTCGGTTTGGCCCGGTTGGACCTTGGCGAACGGCGTCGCGAGGCGCGCCTTTTTCCGTCGCTGCTGTTACGAGCGCCTGCTTATGCCGCTGCCGACTTCTTGCCTTTGGCTTCGTCCATCAACGCCGTAAAGCGATCGAACAGATAGGCGATGTCGTGCGGGCCGGGCGATGCTTCCGGGTGGCCCTGGAAGCAGAACGCCGGCTTGTCGGTCAGCGCGAAGCCTTGCAGCGTGCCGTCGAACAGCGACACGTGCGTCACCTTCGCGTTGGCGGGCAGCGTTTCGGCGTCGACTGCGAAGCCGTGGTTCTGCGACGTGATCACGACGCGGCCGTCGTCGAGATCCTTGACGGGGTGATTCGCGCCGTGGTGGCCCGTCTTCATCTTCATCGTCTTCGCGCCGACAGCCAGGCCCATGATCTGATGACCCAGGCAGATGCCGAACGTCGGAATGCCGCGCTCGATGAATTCACGCGTGGCCGCGATTGCGTAATCGCACGGCTCCGGGTCGCCGGGGCCGTTCGACAGGAAGATGCCGTCCGGATTGAGCGCGAGGGCATCGGCGGCCGTCGCCTGCGCGGGCAGCACCGTGACCTGGCAGCCGCGTTCGGCCAGCATGCGCAGGATGTTGTACTTCACGCCGAAATCGAACGCGACGACGCGATAGCGCGGCGCATTCTGCATGCCGTAGCCGGTGCCCAGACGCCATTCCGTCTGCTTCCATTCGTACGGCTTTTGCGTCGACACGACCTTCGCGAGGTCCATGCCGGCGAGACCCGGGAACGAGCGCGCGAGCTCGATGGCCTTCGCCTCGTCGTCCGAACCCGCGAGAATCGCGCCGTTCTGCGCACCCTTGTCGCGCAGCACGCGCGTGAGCTTGCGCGTGTCGATGCCCGCAATCGCGACGACGCCTTCCGCCTTCAGGTAATCGGGAAGCGTGCGCTCCATGCGGAAGTTCGACGCGAGAACGGGCAGATCACGGATGATCAGACCGGCGGCATGGACTTTCGTGGCTTCGACGTCTTCGGCATTCACACCGACATTGCCGATGTGCGGATACGTCAGCGTGACGATCTGGCGCGCGTAGCTAGGGTCGGTCAGGATTTCCTGATAGCCGGTGATGGCCGTATTGAAGACGACTTCACCGATCGTATGACCGGGCGCACCGATCGAGTAACCACGAAAGACCGTGCCGTCGGCGAGCGCGAGCAGAGCGGGAGAAAATGACGGCAACACGGGAGACTCCTTGGGGGAGCACCCTGTTGCCGACCTGTCTATCCGACCGTGCGGGCCGCGGCGAGGCGCATCGGACGATGCGCGCGCAGGCTCGCTCGCGTGTCGCTGTTCGCTCGGAGTCGCATCGGGTGCCGCAGAGCTGGCAGTCAGCCCATCGTGTAGGCGGACTGGCGGGTTGCGGGCCGCTGGCGACGGTAGCCGGCGCATTCACTCACGGAAAACGACGGAAACTACAACGAAACGCGGCGGATGAACGGTGTGGGAGAGGTAGGCGCTAGGGTGCGGGTTGATAAGCTCAAACCTTGAAATTATAGCCTGAAATGGCCCTTCTCTCCAAATCCGAGATGGTCAGGACACGGACGAACAAGGCCGGATCGGCCGCGCGAGCGCGCCGGACGTACGCGACACGCCGGCTTCACGGCTTCTTCGTCGATTATCAGGATAGGTCCGCCGCGTTACGGCTGATGCTCGGCATGAACGTGTGGCGCGTTTTTCGTCAGCACGCGGCTCGGCAGCACGTACCAGACGGCGCTCGCCAGCTGCAGCGCGACGAGAATGCCCCACGTGGTCAGATGTGCCGCCCGCGGATAGTGGCCGTCGACGGGCGTCCAGCGCGAAAGCACCGCGCCCACGCCGATCTGGAACCCGAAGATCAGCAGAAAAATGATCAGCGTCAGCGTCGTGTTGGCGCGACCGATCAGATGCGGCGGAAAGTGCCGCGCAAGCACGGCGTAGCTCAGAATGCCGACGCCGCCGAAAATTCCATACGCCGCCCACAGCAGTCCGGCGGGCAGCGGCGCGCGCAGCATGATCAGCAGTTGCGTGACGACGAACAGCGCCATTCCGACGCCGCAAAACGCATACAGCGACAACCCGCGCCGCTCCATGCTGCGCGCCGCCGCGCCGAAGCCGACGCAGCCGGCCATCATCGCAAAGCCGAGCACCGAGACGAACGCGGCCGCCTGCTGCGGCTGGAAGCCCGACACGTCGCGCAGCCACGCGCCGACCCACAGCGACTGCATCGCGTAGAAGACGCCCTGCGTGACGACCGAGAAGGAGGCAATCTTCCAGAACGCGGCGCTGCGCAGGATATGCCACGTGCCCTTGAACTGGCTGACGAGGCTCGCCTGGCGATGCACTTCTTTCTTTTCGGGCGCGAACAGCCACAGCAGTGCCGCGACGATGATCGTCAGGACGACCAGCGCGAAACAGACGGCGCGCCAGCTCGCGAACGTCAGCACCCAGGTTAGCGGCGAACCGACCACGACGCCGCCCAAGCCGCCGACGGCCATCACGAATCCGTTGACGAGAGGCAGGCGGGCCGGCGGAAAATGCTGCGCGAGCGCCTTGAACGCGCCGCCGAGGCACACGGAGACGCCCACGCCGATCAGCAGCCGCCCCGCCATCATCATGCCGATACCGTGCGCCGCGCCGAACGCGCCGATGCCAGCCGCCGCGAACAGCAGCATGCCCGCCGTGACGCGGCGCGCGCCAAAGTGGTCGAGCAGCACGCCGGCAGGCAACTGGGCGCCCGCGAAGCCCAGAAAATACAGACTCGTCAGCAGACCGAGATCGGCGGCCGACAGGCCGAGTTCACGCGTGATCAGCGGCGCAAAGCCCAGATTCACCCCGCGAAACACGTACGAGACAAAGTAACCGGCAGAAAAAAGCAGAAAGACACGGAGCGGCGTCGAGAACATGAGGCGTCGGCATGATGACCCGGCGGGCCTGAGGCTGAACGATAACGGAATGACGTCCATCATGGTGCAAGACCGCCTGCCGGGTGCGGGAAACGTCGGTGAAAACAAAAACGCCGTCACCTCGGGTGACGGCGTTCAGGGAAACGAGGAAAGATCGGAGCGCACTTCATGCGCTGCCCCCGCAACGCATGTTCGGTCATCCTCGACACGGCCGCTGTTGTCTACTTGCCCTTCTTCGCGTTGGCCGAGACCTTTTGGTGACTGCCAGACTCAGCCTTCGACGCCTTGCCGGCCGGTTCCGTCGAAACCTTCGTCATCTTGCCTTTGGCGGGGGACGGCTTGGCGGCCTTGCCAACCGGTTCCGACACCTTGACCACGCCAGTGTGGCCGCGGCCTCGTTTCTTATCGTAGTGCGATTCGGAGCGTGTATCGGCGACCTGGGCGCTCGCCTTTTCGACACCACCGCCGACGGGCACCGTCGCCAGCTTCTGCGGGCCCGGCTCGCTCGGCATCGCCTTGCCGACAGGCACGTGCAGCACGACGACCTGGCCCGGCATCACGAGATCGCGCTTCGTGCGGTTCCACGCCTTCAACTGACCAATCGACACGTCGTAGCGGTCCGCGATCATCGCCATCGACTGCTTGCGGCGTACGCGGATCAGCATCTTGCGCGTGTCGGGCACGTCCGGCTCCATCGCGAGCACGGCGCTTTCGGCGACGTCGGCGCTGATGTCTTCGTCGTCATCGTCGGCGCGCGGCACGACGATCGTCGAGCCCGGTTTGAGCCGCATGCCCGCCGGAATCTTGTTGACGGCCATCAGCGTGTCGGGATCGACGCCGATCTTCTCGGCAATCGCCGCCGGGCGCGAACGCTCCGTCACCGTATAGGTCGTCCACGACGACAGCGAGCCCGTGTACGACTTCAGGTTGCGCTCGAACGCGCTGGCGTTGTCGAACGGCAAGAGGATTTGCGGCTGCGTCGCGCCGAGAATGACCGGCTTCTTGAACGAAGGATTGAGCGAGCGGAACTCGTCAGGCGTCATGTTCGCGAGCTTGGCCGCTGTGTCGACGTCAATATCGTGCGACGTCGTCACCGTCACGAAGTACGGGTGGTTCGGAATGGACGGCAGCGTGAGCCCGAACACCTGCGGGTTCATCACGATGTTCTTGACGGCCTGCAGCTTGGGCACGTAATTGCGCGTTTCCATCGGCATGCGCAGGCTTTGGTAGTCGGTCGGAAGACCCGCCGCCTCGTTGCGCGCGATCGCGCGCTGCACATTGCCCTCGCCCCAGTTGTATGCGGCGAGCGCCAGATACCAGTCGCCGAACATATCGTGCAGACGCGACAGGTAGTCGAGCGCGGCGCTGGTGGACGCAAGCACATCGCGGCGCTCGTCCTGCCACATGTTCTGCTTGAGGTTGTACGTGCGGCCCGTGCCCGGCACGAACTGCCACATGCCCGCCGCTTTCGCAACGGACAACGCCTGCGGGTTGTACGCCGACTCGATGAACGGCAGCAGCGCCAGTTCGGTCGGCATGTGACGCGCTTCGAGTTCTTCGACGATGTGATACAGGTACTTCTGCGACCGCTCGGTCATGCGCTGAACGTAATCCGGACGCTGCGCATACCAGTTCGCCTGCATGTCGACGAGGTCGCTCTGCAGGTCGGGCATCTGGAAACCCCGGCGAATACGGCCCCATAGATCACTGTCCGCGGTCGTCAACTGGTCGACGGAACCCTGGTCTACGTTGATCGTTTCTTTGGCGGTGGCTGTCTTGCGGAGGGCGTCGGCTACGGCTTGCTGGCTAGCAGGATTGGAAGCGTTGGAAAGGCTGTTCGTTGTTGGCCCTTGGCTCGCGCAAGCGGCGAGCGTCAGGACCAGCAACGCGCTAAAGATGAATCTCATGAACGTCTCGGCTTCCAAAGGGGCTGGAATTTGCAGCCGATAGTACGAAAGTGTGCCCTTTCCGTCAATCAGAATAATGTGAAAAACGTAGCCAAATCTTGGGCTTGGCGTTTTTTCCTATGAATCGGATGAGCATGCCCCCAAGCGCTGCCCGGTTAGCGGAACCTGTTCTTCCACTCACGCATCAATGTGAACGCGGCCAGGCGGTCAGGCACCGATTCATGCAGCTGCTCGGCGAGCGTCGCCTGAACGGCGGGCTCGCCGGCCCGCAGGAAGGGGTTGACGGCGCGCTCATGCGCAATCGTTGTCGGCAGTGTGGGGACGTGGCGTGCGCGCAAATCCGCCGCCTGATCGCGCCATGCCTGCAGCTTCGCGTTGTCCGGCTCGCAGGCGAGCGCGAAACGGATGTTCGACAGCGTGTATTCGTGCGCGCAGTGCACTTCCGTCTCGCCGGGCAACGCGGCGAGCGCGTCGAGCGACTTCAGCATCTGCGCGGGCGTCCCTTCGAAGAGCCGGCCGCAGCCGCAGGCGAACAGCGTGTCGCCGCAAAAGACGTGCGGGGTACCGCGCAGATCGGCGGCCTGGAAATAGGCAATGTGGCCGCTGGTATGGCCAGGTACGTCGAGAATCGTGAAGTCGAGCGCGGGCGCCGCAAGGTGCACTTCGTCGCCCTGTTTCAGGCGGTTCGTGACACAGGGAATTGCTTCGCCGGCGGGCCCGTACACGGGCACAACCTGGCCATCCAGCAGATCGGCCACTCCGCCGACATGGTCGGCGTGATGGTGGGTGAGTAAAATAGCGCTCAGCCGCCATCCCCGTTTTGCCAGATAGGCCTTCACCGGGGCGGCGTCGCCGGGATCGACGACGACGGCATGATGGCCGTCCGACACGACCCAGATGTAATTGTCATCAAACGCCGGAACGGGAACGTACTCGAGCGAATTCATAGGCGACGCATTCTCAACATGTCTGACCGATCGATTATAGACTGGCCTGCCTGGACCACCTCCCCGCCCGGACAATACGTGCTGGCGTGGGAGCAGGCGCAGCTCGACCGCGTCGTGTCCGACGTCTTCGGCTATCACGCGCTGCAGCTCGGACTGCCGCAACTCGACGCGCTGCGCGAGAACCGCATGCCGTGCCGCGGCCTCGTGCTCGACGCGGAAAGCGGGGCAAGCGCACCGTACACGTTCCCGCGCGGCGTCGCGGGCGGTTTGCCCGAACTGCACACGCCGCCCGGCCGCAGCGCCGTCTGGTGCGACCTGCTCGACCTGCCGTTCGAGGCACAAAGCGTCGATCTGATCGTGATGCCGCACACGCTGGAGTTCACGCGTGATCCGCATCGGCTGCTGCGCGAAGCGGAGCGTGTGCTGATGCCGGAGGGCCAGCTGATCATCCTCGGTTTCAATTCGCTGTCGCTGTGGGGCGCGCGCCAGTCGGTCGGCAAGGTGACGGGGCGTCCGTTCGTGCCCGCCGCGCACGACCTGATCGCGTTCACCCGGTTAAAGGATTGGATCAAGCTGCTCGGCTTCGACCTTGATCGCGGGCGCTTCGGCTGCTATCGTCCGCCCCTCGTCGGCGAAAAATGGCTGTCGCGCTATCAGTTCATGGAAGCCGCCGGCGACCGCTGGTGGCCCATTTTCGGCGCCGTCTACATGGTCACGGCGATCAAGCGCGTGCGCGGCATGCGCCTTGTCGGTCCGCTGAAAGTCAAGAAGCCCGTGCTGGCCGCCGGCCTCGCGCCCGCCGCCACGCCCAACACCCGCAACAAGACAAAATGAGTTCAGATCAGGTAGAAATCTTCACCGACGGCGCCTGCAAGGGCAATCCCGGTCCCGGCGGCTGGGGCGCGCTGCTGCGCTTCGGCGCGCAGGAAAAAGAACTGTTCGGCGGCGAAGCGAACACGACGAACAACCGAATGGAGCTGATGGCCGTGATCGCCGCGCTCGAGGCGTTGAAGCGCCCCGTCAAGGCGATCGTGCACACGGATTCGCAATACGTGCAAAAAGGCATCAGCGAATGGATTCACGGCTGGAAGAAAAAAGGCTGGGTGACGGCGGCAAAGGCGCCCGTGAAAAACGCGGACCTGTGGAAGCGGCTCGATGCACTCACGCAGCAGCATGAGCTCGAGTGGCGCTGGGTCAAGGGCCACGCGGGCCACCCGGAGAACGAACGCGCCGACGCGCTCGCCAATCGCGGCGTCGCATCGCTCGCCGAACTCTGACGGCACGGCCAACGTTCTTTTCCCGCATCAATCTCCACGCATCAACACAGGCAGGCAACATCGACATGCGTCAAATCATCCTCGATACGGAAACGACGGGACTGAATGCGAAAAGCGGCGACCGCATTATCGAAATTGGCTGCGTCGAGCTGGTGAACCGCCGGCTGACGGGCAACAACCTGCACTTCTACGTGAACCCGGAGCGCGATAGCGACCCCGGCGCGCTGGCCGTCCACGGCCTGACGACGGAATTCCTCAGCGACAAACCGAAATTCGCGGAGATCGCGGACGCGCTGCGCGATTTCGTCAAGGGCGCGGAAATCATCATTCACAACGCGCCGTTCGACATCGGCTTTCTCGACGCCGAGTTCGCGCTGCTGGGCTTGCCGCCGTTCAGCGACCATTGCGGCGAAGTCATCGACACCCTAGTGCGCGCCAAGACGATGTTCCCCGGCAAGCGCAATTCGCTCGACGCGCTGTGCGACCGCTTCGGCATCAGCAACGCGCACCGCACACTGCACGGCGCGCTGCTCGACTCGGAGTTGCTTGCCGAGGTGTACCTCGCCATGACACGCGGCCAGGAAAGCCTCGTGATCGATATGATCGGCGAAGCAGCGGCAGGCGAAGCGGGCGGCGCGAAGCGCGTGAAGCTCGACACGCTTGAGCTCGTCGTGCTCGCGGCGAGCGTCGACGAACTCGCGGAACACGAAGCGCTGCTCGACGGCATCGACAAATCGCTGAAGGGAACCAGCGTATGGCGCACGCAACCGGCAGCGGAAGATGCGTCGGCAACCGTCGATGCGCAAATTGCTTAAAAAGTGCTTGTCGAAGTCTGAGAGACCTGACATAATTCGAATCTCTTCGGGTGGTTAGCTCAGCGGTAGAGCACTGCCTTCACACGGCAGGGGTCACTGGTTCGATCCCAGTACTACCCACCAGTTACGAAGACAAGAAGGCCCGAACGGCAACGTTCGGGCCTTCTTCTTTTCTGCTCCGCATTTCCACTTTTCCCGCTTCTTATTCCGCTTCTTATTCCTTCTCTCCAGCCTTTGCGCTTGCGTCCATAGCCAGCGCACAATCGGGCGTACGAACAGGCGTGCGCTAAAATAGCGGCGCTTCTCAACCGGCCAAACGCGTTCGGCACCATCCAGCCCGACGTCCGGCCCTCGCGTGCGAAGCCTCTGACCGTCATCACCCTTCACGCTGCCGATGCCCCTATACGACTCGCTTCGTCTTGCCGTCCTGATTCCCTGCTACAACGAGGCCGCGACGGTCCGCTCCGTCGTGCGCGATTTTCGCGCCGCGCTGCCGGGCGCCGACATCTACGTGTTCGACAACAACTCGACGGACAACACCAGTGACATCGCCCGCGCGGCAGGCGCCGCCGTGCGCCAGGTCGCGTATCAGGGCAAGGGCAACGTGATCCGCCGCATGTTCGCGGACATCGATGCGGACGTGTACGTGCTCGTCGACGGCGACGACACCTACGACGCATCCACCGCGCCGCAGATGATCGAGCGGCTCGTGGCGGAGGCGCTCGATATGATCGTCGCCACCCGTCACACGGAGGAGCAGGAGGCCTATCGTCTCGGGCATCGCTTCGGCAACGTGATGCTCACGCGCTTCGTCGCGTCGATCTTCGGCCGCACGTTCACCGACATGCTCTCGGGCTATCGCGTGTTTTCGCGGCGCTATGTGAAGTCGTTTCCCGCGCATTCGAAGGGCTTCGAGACCGAGACGGAGCTGACCGTCCATGCACTCGAACTGCGCATGCCCGTCGCCGAGATCGCCACGCGCTATAAATCGCGGCCCGAAGGCTCCGTCAGCAAACTCAACACCTATCGCGACGGGTTTCGCATTCTCGGCATGATCGTGAAGCTTTTCCGCGCCGAGCGTCCCCTCGCCTTCTTCTCGATCGGCACGGCGATCTGCGCGCTCGCGTCGATCGCGCTCGCCGTGCCGCTGTTCGAAACCTACGTCGAAACGGGCCTCGTGCCGCGCTTTCCCACGGCCGTGCTATGCGCCGCGCTGATGATCTTCGCGGCGCTGTTCCTTGTCTGCGGCGTGATCCTCGATACCGTCACGCATGGCCGCGCAGAGGTGAAGCGCCTCGCGTATCTCGCGATCCCCGCGCCGGGCCTCAGGCACCAGTCCGCGAGCGCTGCGGCGAAGGTCATCGAATGAAGCGCGAATTGCTGCGCTTCGCGATTGCCGGCGTGGTCGGCCTCATCGTCGATGCCGGCGTGCTGTATGGGATGCTCGCGCTCGGCGCCGGTTATTTCGCGGGCCGCGCCGTGTCGTTCGTGGCCGCCGTCTGGTCGACGTGGCAGATCAATCGCCGCTTCACGTTCGTTCAACGCAGCGACAAATCGGCATGGGTCGAATGGTGGCATTACCTGTTCGCGATGCTCGGCGGCGGCGCCGTCAATTACGCCGCCTATAGCGCCGCCGTCCTGCTGCTGCCGAAAAGCGCGCTGCTGCCGCTCATTGCCGTCGCGATCGGCTCGCTCGCGGGCATGACCGTCAACTTCGTCAGCGCGAAGCTCTGGGTCTTCAAGGCCCGCTCATAACCGCCCGCCCATGAAAACGAATCTTCCGGCGAACGCCGCATCGAGCGCGGGACGCGGACGTTTTGCCCAGCTGTGCTCGCGTCGGGCGCTGACGGCCGCATGCGCGATCGTGCCGCTGCTGTTCGGTCTGTACTCGCTGCTGCTGGGCGCGGACGCGAACTGGGATCTCTACAACTATCACCTGTACAACCCGTTCGCGTGGCTGCATGGCAAGCTCGCGACAGATCTCGCGCCGGCGGGCATGCAGTCGTATTTCAATCCGCTGCTCGACACCGCGCTGTATCTGTTGAATACGCATCTGCCGTCGCGCGTGGTCGGCTTTCTGCTGGGCGTGCTGCACGGCGCGACGTTCGTGCTGATCGTCGCAATCGCGCGCCAGGTATGGCCTTCCAGCTCCGCCGACGAGCGCTACCGCCTGCCCATCCTGACCGCCGCGGCCGGCTGCCTGACGGCCAACTTCCTGTCGGGGCTCGGCAACTCGATGGGCGACGACACGACGACGCTCTTCGTGCTTGGCGGTCTGCTCGTCGCGCTGTCGAACTGGCGCCGCCTCGGCACGGGCGCAGCGGGGGCATTCGGCGCGGTGGCGAGCGGCCTGCTCATCGGTTGCGCCGCGGGTCTCAAGCTGACCAATGCCGTGTATGCCGTGGCGCTGTGTTTGAGCCTGCTGAGCTATCCGGGCTCGCTGGCGGTGCGCGTGCGCATCGCGTTCGTGTTCGGCATCGGCGTGCTGCTCGGGATGGCGGCAACGACGGGTTACTGGATGCTGCATCTGTGGCAGTTGTACGGCAATCCGCTGTATCCGCAGTTCGGCAAGTTCTTCCCGAATCCGCTGACGGCGGCGGCCGCGCAAGGCGACGCGCGCTGGCTGCCGCGCAACCTCGCCGAGACGCTCTTGTGGCCGTTCATCATTGCGGCGGACTCGAAGCGCGTGGGCGAAACGCCGATCCGTCAGGTGATCTGGCCGATTCTCTATCTCGTATTCGTCTGGTGGGCGCTTGCTGGCGCGATGCAGCGGTTCACGGGACGGCCGCGCGCCGCGCTGGAGTCGAAGCAGCGGCTCGTCGTGCTGTTCGTGGCGCTCGGTTTCGTCGTGTGGATGAAGCTCTTCAGCATCTACCGCTACATCGTGCCGATCGAGGTGCTCGCGCCGATGGTGCTCGTGCTGCTGCTCGACCGTCTGCTACCCGGACATCTCGCGCGGCGCGCGGCGGCATGGCTGCTGATCGCGGCGACGGCTGTCGTCGTCGCGGGCGGCGCGCGCACCTGGGGTCACGAAGGCTGGGCCGATCCCCTCTATCACACGCAGCTTCCGCCGCTGCCGCAGCCTGAGCGCACGACGGTCGTGATCAGGAGCACGACGACAGGCTGGGCCTGGCTCGCAACCCGCTTCCCCGACACGGTCGCCTTCACGCAGATCGACAGCAGCTTCCCCGCGACGGACGCGTTCCGCGCGCGCATCGTCGCGCTCGCCCGCGAACGCGGCGGGCCGACTTTTGCGTTGATCGACGGCGCGCACAACTGGCGCGAGGACAACGTCAACAGCGTCAACGACGCCGTCGCTGCGCTCGGCCTCACGCATTCGGCTCGCGGCTGCGCAACGCTGCGCCGCGCAGTGTCGGCGCTGCATCTGCATGCGGCCGTCGAGGCGCCGCGCGACGCGTCGGAGCAGTGCCACCTGGGCCTGCGCGCCGACGACCGCTTCGACATCGCCGCGCGCAACCGGCAACTTTCAGCCGACGCGGCGGCCGCCTTCGAGCGCGCCGGCTTCAGCTTCGACGCGGCTTCGTGCACACCTTACGAAGCCGGGATCGGCAAGGGCGTGCTCGCGTGGCAGTGGTGCCGCATCAGTCCGCGCTGACCGTATGCATCGGCTGTCGGGGCGTCGGCATTTCCTGCCGCAGCCCGCGAACGCGCGACGATCAACTCACGACGAACCTGCGCCGATTCCCCGCGCCATCCCGGACGCGGCGAACACCATCAGGATGAGCAGAATGGATTGCCAGTGACCCGTGCGCGCGAACCTGCCCGCGCGGGAGACATCGGGCGTCTCGCCTTTCCTGACAGCGATGCGCCAGCGGATCAGCGTCATCATCGGCGCGACTTCGAGTAGGAGGATCAGCACGAGCGCCGCCGTCTTCAGATGGAAAAGCGGTTCGTGCAAATAGTAGTCGGCGCCCTTCTCGAAGCCGCCGAACACGCGCATCAAACCCGTAACGATCAGGATAACGGCCGTGATACCCCACGCATTGTCCGCGACGAAGACGCGCGGCAGATCGGCCGGATTCGTCAGGCGCCGCAGCGCCCGCGTGCGTCCGATGATCGCGGCGAGCGCGAAGCCATATCCCAGCAGATGAACGGCGGCAAGCAACCAGCGGATCAGCATGGAACCTCCATGAACGATGCAAAGCGGTTGATGCAGCCTACAGACACGTGCGGGCACCACGCGCCGCGGGCGTTCAGGTCTGACGCAGGTTGGCGTCGAGCGCCCGGGCTGCGACGCGATCGCCTTCCGTCGAAAGCGGCGCACGAAACACGGTCTGCCGGTTGTGACCGGCGGCAGCGGGCGAATCCCATGTCAGCTCGATGACAGGCCTGCGCAGCAAGCCGCCGACGCCCGCGCGCTCGAGCGTCGCGTGTCCGTTCGCCCCATGCGGGATTTGTGGCACGGTCGCGGGCTGCGCACCCGACAGATCGATTGCGTCGGCGGCGCGCGCCATCCGCGCAGCGCCCCGCGCGCCATCGGGCCAACGCAACGACAGTTCGCGCGCGTCGTACTGGCCAAGCTTGCGGCTCTCGGCCCACACGATGGCCGTGCGCGTGACGGCATCGATCGAGATCGCGTACCGCCCGATCGCGAAGCGCCGCGCCGCGATATTGGTACGCCACAGCGCGCGCGGACGGCAGATCCACACGACGGCGGCATAGAGCGTCGGCGCGGCGATCAGCCAGCCGTTGGTGGCGGCGACGGTGTTGAACGCGCGCCGCCAGCCGGCTGCCAGAACGAATGCACCCACCGACCAGATCGCGAACAGCAAGCCGAGAAAAGCAAACAGCCGCAACGCCTGGCGCAGCCATTGGGGCAGTGGATGGAACGGCCGCTCGGCACGCGCCTTCGCGCCCGGCAGAAAGATCAGCAGAAACAGGAACACGAGATTGATGCAGGCCCACGGCGACGACGCCATCGCCTGCAACGCCGTCAGCGGCTCCATGTCGCCTATCGAGAACAGCCAGCGCGCCAGGATCACGAGACCGATGGCGCGCAACGCGAACATCGTGCCGGCGCCGGGCGCCGCGCTCGCACGCGTCTGTTTCGTTCTCGCCAAAGCACTCTCCTCATGTCCACGGGCCGCGCCGGATTTGCGGCACGGCCATTATAGGGATATTACGGATTCGTCTCACGGTTGCCGGTGCCGGATCGCGCACTTTGATGCCCATTCGCTGCCTCGCGCGCATTCGCGTGCGGCACAAATGCAACAACGCCCCGCATGTGCGACACATGCGGGGCGTTGCTGGAGGACTGCGAAGACTAGAAACGGACGGCACCGAACCCCGTCCGCCCCGGCCTCCCGGCGACGTCGATCAGCTGGCGTTGACTTCGCGCAGGACCGTGCGGCGCTTCGTGCGCAGCAGTTCTTCGTACGTGTTCAGGTAGTTCTGCGCCATTACCTTCGACGTGAAGCGGTCTTCGAATGCCTTGCGCACGCGGGCGCGCGGCAGCTGGTCGAG